>JAHHHE010000032.1 GCA_019359535.1 Gloeocapsa sp. UFS-A4-WI-NPMV-4B04 | reverse complement strand
AAAACTCGTATTTTTCAGTTCATTGATTACTTCAATTGCACGATGGCGAAACCATTTCGATGGACGTATAAAGGGAAGGTTCTGAACATCTAAAAACGATATGTAAACTTACGCCTCAGCCTACTAGGTTCTGGGGAACAGTAATTAGAACGATTGTGTCTGTCTTTGATATCAGCTAAAGCTGGAATCGAAACGAAAAGCAAAGTAAGTCAACTTGTAAATACGGTACTAGACGCTACTATAAGTAGAACTAAGTGTTCGTATGAATGTTTAACCTTTGTCTCACTCTATTTGGCTATTGATGCCAGGAGCAGTCATGAAATCAATGAATCGCTGGGGCGCAACTTTGGGTATAGCCGGGAGTGCCATAATAGGATCTTCTCTAATAGGCGCTACGCAGGCGCTGGCTTTACCTCAAGACCAAATTGTCAAAAAATTGGGTTCAATACCTGTATTTACGATTACAGATAGCAAGGGTGCGCCTCTAGTTGCTTCGGTTCCAAAAGCCCCAAACCAAGGCTCAAATTCAAATCAGCAAACGTCCGTTGCGGGTGTCTTTATTAATCAAAAGGATGCTCAGGCATTTGTTGAGCAGCTGAAAACAAAAAATCCCGAATTGGCAAAGACAGTGCGGGTAGTACCTGTATCTCTAGGAGAAGTGTACAAGTTAGATCAAGCAAATCAAAACAAGCCTAATGCTCTCGATGTTGCCTATGTACCTTCGCAAAACCAAGTTAAGGCGGCAATGGATTTGCTACGCCAAGGTGGCCAAAAAAATGTAAATCAATTTAATGGAACTCCCTTGTTTGTGGCAAGAGCTGGGAAAGAAAAAGGATACTTGACAGTTAAACAAGCTAATCAGGAAATAATTCCTTTCTTTTTCAACAAAGAAGAATTACAGAGTATGCTAGAGCGGTTTAAAAAACAGCAGCCTAACCTAGCTTCTACCCTTGAAATTCAGGTGGTAAATCTAGAGGGAGTGCTACAAACCCTAAAGACTCGCAACGATCAAGAACTCAACCAAATTATGTTAGTTCCTCCACAAGAGTCTATTCAATTTGTGCGATCGCTTCAGCCTGCCTCTAACCGAAGTCAAAATGCTCCCCAAGCCCCTCGACGTTAACCTATAACCAATTAGTAGATGTGGGTGTCTGGTTTAGAGCTTTGGCAGTGGCGGAATGTTGCTCAAAAGGCAGCGATCGCCGCTGGTGTTTCACCTAGAGAAGTGGACTGGCTACTACAAGAGTTAGCTGAGTTGGATAAATTAGCTCTGCGGCTAGAATCTTTTAAAGACTTGCCTCAAATTCAGCTACAGCTACCTCTAAAAGAATTGGACTTATTATGGCAAAAACGACTTGATGAGCGATTGCCAGTCCAATACATCGCTGCTGTTGCACCTTGGCGACAGTTTAAATTAGCGGTTTCTCCTGCTGTTTTGATCCCAAGACCAGAAACAGAGTGCTTAATTGACTTAGCAGTTACAGCCGTTAAAAACAGTGATCACAATCTAGAACAAGGACACTGGGTAGATTTAGGGACGGGTAGTGGAGCGATCGCACTTGGACTTGCACAAGCACTACCACAAGCAATGATTCATGCTGTTGATTACAGTTTAGATGCCTTGGCGATCGCTCAGAAGAATGCCCAAAACTTAGGTTTTACCAACTCAATTAAGTTTTACCAAGGTTCGTGGTGGCAGCCTCTAGAATTCCTCAAAGGTCAAGTAAGTGGAATGGTGGCAAACCCGCCTTATATTCCCACTTCGCTAGTGCCACAGCTACAACCAGAAGTAGCAAACCACGAACCACACTTAGCCCTTGATGGCGGTTCAGATGGATTGAATTGTATTAAACATTTAATTCAAACATCGCCCGTTTATCTCAAACCTGGTGGTGTATGGTTGCTTGAAATGATGGCAGGACAAGCTGAAATTGTAACTGAATTACTCCAAAACCAAGGTAATTACTGCAATATCGAAATCCACGCCGATTTAGCTGGAATTGCCCGCTTTGCGCTAGCTTATCGCTGTTAGGGATAATACCTGTGGGTTAAAAATATTACCAATTCCCAACCCTAACTCCCACATAATGACTCAAGTTTCAATCATAGACCTGATAGCTGGAGTTAATTCTGGCTATTTGGCAAGCTTTCCTACAGATACAGTACCCGCTTTAGCCGTTTTACCTGAGCGCGCTCAGTTGATCTTTAAGGCAAAGCAGCGCAGTCAAGACAAACCGCTAATTTTGATGGGAGCCACACCAGACAGTCTTTGGCCTTTTGTCACAGGTAGCGCGGATGAATGGCGGATTTGGCAGCAAGTGGCTTTATCGTACTGGCCAGGAGCGTTAACTTTGGTGCTGCCAGCGTCAGAGCTTGTTCCCAGCGCGATGAATCCTACTGATACTACTACAATTGGTTTGCGTGTACCCAAGTGTGTGATCGCTCAGAGTATCCTGTCACAAACTGGTCCTCTTGCCACCACCAGCGCCAATTTATCAGGTCAACCGCCCTTGCGAACAATGGCTGAAATTGAACAACATTTTCCCGACGTTTTGATTTCATCTCCAGATTTACCAGCAATCGAGCCAAGCTTAGGTCTGCCTTCGACTGTGATCAAATGGACTGCTAATGGTTGGGAGACGTTGCGCCAAGGAGCGGTTAAATTAGAGTTTTGATCAAACTATGAGCTTAAGTAACTGGATATATCTAGGGATTGGACTAGGTTTAGGCTTAGGAAGTCGTTGGCTATTTGGGCAGGTAAAAGAGGGGTCAGGGATCACGGGTCAGGGGTTAGGGGAAAATGAAGTAATTTTACCTCCAGAATTAATAGTTTCTGCTGTGAGTGATGATAAACAGCAAGTGCTAGCGTTGTCCGAACAGTTGAAACAAACACAGTTAGCGTATCAACTGGCGCACCAAATGAGTCAATTTAAAGCGGGGTTCTTGGTGCGGACTTCCCATGAATTGCGATCGCCTCTCAATAGTATGATTGGGCTACACCAGTTAATTTTGGCGGATTTATGTGATGACCCTGCTGAAGAGCGAGAATTTGTAGCCCAAGCTCACGAGTCAGCACTGAAGCTCGTAAATTTGATTGATGAAATTCTAAACGTTGCTAGAACAGAACACGGTACTAACAAGCTAGAAATTCAGCCTTTGCCGTTAGCGGATGTTTTGGCGGAAGTCTACAATGTGACTCACCTGCTGGCAGAAAACCACAACTTTACTCTCCAGCTATTACCACCTGAGCCAGAAATTTATATTTTGGCAGACCCCCGGTGGTTGAAACAGGTGTTAGTAAATCTTGTAGATACTTGCATCACTCAGATGCACGAGGGAAGTATTATTATTTCAACTGAGTCTATATCCGCAGAAGGATTGACTTATATCTGGCTTGATGCGCCACTACCAGCAACTTGGTCTGAACCAATTGATTTAATCAAATCTGAAGTTAATTTTGGGGAGCCGCTCAAACAAAACCTAGTACCCTCCCCTGGATTAACTCTACTGCTAAATCAAGCCCTAATAGAAGCTATCAAAGGTCGTTTAGAAATTATGCCAATTTCAAGCGATAACGAATCCCCTTTAACTCGGATTCAAGTAACTATCCCCTTGGTAATTCCTGAAAATGCATCTCTTGAGCAGGAAGAGAACTAGGTAACGGCTGATTGTATAACACCATCGTGGTACTACAGTTGCATTCAAAACCAATCCTTTCGTAGAAACTCTGCTGGTGAGTAGTCATCAGGTAAACGCGCTCTACTCGATTCATGCGCGGATGACTCAAGACAGTTTCGACTAACTTGCGCCCAAGTCCAGCGCCGCGATAGTCTGGGTGAATTACGACATCCCAAATGTTGGCGCGATATATGCCATCCGAAGTTGCCCTAGCAAAGCCAATAAGTCGCTGTTGATCCCAAACGCTAACCACTGGTTCACTGTTAGCGATCGCTATGCTTAAATCTTCAATGCTGCGGTCTTCTGCCCAAAAAGCTCCTAATTTAAACAGCGCTTGCAATTGATTGAGATCAATTTGAGACTTGCGGTCGCAAAATTGAATATAGGTACAATCCATAATTCCCTATATTGTAATATTAATTTACATTCTGCCAAAATATTAGCGTTATTGCATCTATTTAGCTACTTGAGAATGTCATATCTTAAACAGTAAAACTGTTACTGGCAAACTCTCTTCCACAGTGGATGACTCGGCCCCTGCTGACGAATCTTATGAACTTGTTGTTCTAAGCGCTGCTGTTCTTGGTGTGGCAGTCCTAAAAGAATATTTCGGCTTTGCCAAACTAACACAGAAACAGTCATACCGATACACAAAGCCAGTCCAAAGGTTGGCAGTGGATTGTAGAAAAGCCCATATCGCACCGCCACCCAAGTAAAGTATTGCTGCCACAAAGCAATTTCTGAACGCAGACCCCACAAGCTTAAAGAGCCAATTGTCAGCCAAAGTAAGGCTACTACCAACCATCTGCCATAAACAGTCAAATGATGTAATTTTTGTACTTGCTGCTTAAAAATTGGATCAAGTGCAGAATCTGTTTCAGCTAACTCAAAAGGCAATTCTTCTGGCTGTTGCATATGATTAGCGCTATTTGAGAGTATCTTGCCACTAGGCATCAATCGGTGAAGCGATCGCACCAGGAGGCTTAGTACCCGTTCGTTCGCGCCACCAAGAAAGTATGGTACTAGCAATGAAAATACTAGAATATGCCCCGCTAGTGAAGCCCACAATTAGGGCGAGAGCAAAGTATTTCAAGCTTCCTCCCCCAAATAGGAATAGAGCAAACAAAGTCAGCATCACGGTAAATGTAGTGTTAATCGACCGTGTTAGTGTTTGATTTACGGCATCATCCACAATGTCACTAATCGGGCGGTCAGTGTCAACTTTCAGGATTTCTCGAATGCGGTCATATATCACTACGGTATCGTTAACTGAGAAACCCGTAATCGTCAACAAAGCAACAATAAATAAGCTGTCAACTTCAACACCCAGCACTAGACCCAAAATTGCGAAAACTCCAACAGTGATCAGAACATCATGTAATAGAGCCACGATCGCCAAGACTGCAAAGTCTAGCTGAAACCGCAGGCTGATATAGATTGTAATGCCCACAAAAGAAACAATTAGAGCGAGTAGCCCAGAACTTAATAACTGGCGACCGATAGTAGGTCCAACAGTATCAATTTGAGTAGCTTGCGGCGCAAAAGCCCCAATTTTTTGACTTAAGGCGTTTTGCAACTGTGTCCGTTGTTCAACATCTAATGTTCTGGTACGAATTGAGACACCATGCTGATCTTGACCCAAAACTTGAATGCTGCTGTTGGCTAAACCTTGTTCAGACAGTACATCTCTGACAGCCGTAATATCAATTGGTCGAGCGCAATTATTTGGTTGGGAACAATCAAGTTCAAACTGTAGCCTAGTACCGCCCACAAAATCTAAGCTGGGACGCAGAGGCGATCCTAACTGTTGCCAGGAAATTAATACAGCAATCAGACCACTAAGAATAGTTACAGCAGAAATTGTCCACCATAATTTTCGCGCTTTATTAATACTAAGTTTCATGTTGCCCCCTCTGCCTTTCTTGATGTTGGCAGGTTCGGACAAAAAAGTTCTGGCTTACGCAAGCTAGGCAAGCTAATTGCTAAAAACATCAACGTGCGACTACAGGTAATCGCTGTAAACATACTCACTGCTACTCCCAAAGCCAAAGTTAAGGCAAAGCCCCGCACTAGACCAGCCCCCAGCCAAAATAGTGCAGCACAAGCAATCACTGTTGTCACATTGCCGTCTAAAATGCTGGAAAAAGCGCGATAGAAACCAGATTCTACAGACCGATATAAAGATTTACCTGCGCGTAATTCTTCTCTTGTGCGCTCAAAAATTAAAACATTCGCATCAACAGCCATACCAATACTGAGGACAAATCCAGCGATGCCTGGGAGAGTCAAGGTAACGCCTAAAAGGGCAAAGCAAGCCCATGTCAGCAAAGAGTAGATAATTAACGCTATATCAGCGATTAAGCCTGGTAGCCGATAATAAACCACCATGAAGATCAACACTAAAGTCAGACCGCCAATACCAGCGTAAATGCTGCGTTGAATGCTATCTCGTCCCAAAGTTGCCCCAACGGTGCGGTTTTCTACGATTTCTACTGGTACGGGTAATGAGCCACCCCGTATTTGAATTGCTAGGTCATTTGCTTCTTGTGCTGTAAAGCGACCAGTAATCACGGCACTACCACCTGCAATCCCAGAGGTAGCAAATTCAGGACCAACAGTGGGAGCGCTAATTAATTCCTTGTCTAGAAAAATACCAATACTACGACCTGTACCCGCGAGGTTTTTTGTTAATGCCGCAAACATTTCACCGCCGCGTTGATCAAAGCGGATCGCAACATTCCAGTTATCACTTGTTTGGGTGGGTTCGCCAAAAGCATCTTGCAGGTTTTTACCAGTTAAACCTCTGCTTTCAAACAATTCAGTAATCGCTTCACTGTTTTGTCTTAATGCTTCCTGATTTTTGGCAATTGCCGCAGTGTCCTCACTTTTTCTTAGCTGTTCCTGCTTTGCTTTCAGTTCTTGTCGAGACGCTTGAAAAGCGAAAAGTTGTGTTTCAGTACCTGGCTTTTGCTCTCGAAACTCAAGTTGGGCCGTACCGCCTAGCACTCGTTCTGCCTGTTCTGGATCGCTTACCCCTGGTAACTGAACCAGGATCTGATCCTGTCCTACTGTCTGTACCACTGCTTCAGACACGCCAAGACCGTTAATCCGATTTTCTACTACTCTTTGAACTGCCTCCAAATCGCGTTCAGTGATTTCCTTTTTTTCTGCCGAAGGCTTCACCTGAATAGTTAGCTGAGAGCCTCCCTGGAGGTCTAATCCCAAGGGAATAGGAATTTTAATAATCGTCACAATTGCGGCAATTACCAAAACTAAAATCAAAGCTAATAGCGATCGCTGTCTTTGCATACCATGACCCACTGCCAAAATAATTTTAAGTTTTGAGTTTTTTTATAGGGGCAGTGCTGATGTAGTCTGCCCGGAGTTATGATTATTTTCTCCCGCGATCGCTTATCAATCGCGCTCACTCACAACAACTATTTTGCCCCACTAATGCGAGATTAAGCGATTGTTCTCTCCTAACTACTAAACCCGCAGTCCTACCATTTTCTGTACTGCTTCGACAATTTGCTCTGGTTGGACAATTGTTAATCGCTCCAAAGCGCCATTGTAAGGAGTAGGAATATCTTGGGAAGATAGCCGCAGTACGGGTGCATCGAGTTCGTCAAACAAGCGATCGTTAATTGAAGCCGTTAGTTCTGCACCAATACCGCCAGTTTTCATGCACTCTTCCACAATAATCACTCGATGAGTTTTTCTCACGGAAGCGCCGATAGTATCAAAATCAAGTGGTTTTAAAGATATCAAATCAATCACTTCTGGATCATAGCCGTCCTTCTCCAGTGTCTTTACCGCTTGCAACGCATGATGACGCATCCGCGAGTAAGTCAAAATTGTGACATCTTTTCCTTGTCGCACTACTTCTGCTTTATCTAAAGGCAGCACGTACTCTTGTTCTGGCAAATCTTCTTTCAAGTTGTAAAGTAGAACGTGCTCAAAAAACAAAACTGGGTTATTATCGCGGATCGCTGCTTTCAGTAACCCTTTAGCGTTGTATGGTGTCGAACAGGCAACAATTTTAAGCCCAGGAACCGCTTGAAAATAAGCCTCTAGTCGTTGTGAATGTTCTGCACCCAATTGTCGCCCCACACCGCCAGGGCCACGAATCACTAAGGGGATTTTAAAGTTACCGCCGGAAGTATAGCGCAGCATTCCCGCGTTGTTCGAGATTTGGTTAAAGGCAAGCAGCAAAAACCCCATATTCATGCCTTCAATTATTGGTCTTAGTCCTGTCATTGCAGCACCAACAGCCATTCCGGTAAAGCTATTTTCAGCGATTGGGGTGTCTAAAACCCGTAAGTCACCATATTTTTTGTATAAGTCTTTGGTAACTTTATAAGAGCCGCCGTAGTGTCCCACGTCTTCACCAAGGACACACACAGTTGAGTCACGCGCCATTTCTTCATCAATAGCTGCGCGGAGGGCGTTAAAAAATAGTGTTTCTGCCATTTATTGAGCGTTGAAAGTGTGATTGCTTAATCTAGAATATTAGCTTATTGAGATTTGTAAATGTACGCGATCGCAATTACGCTTATTTTCAGGTCGCCTTGATTCCAATTCTTAAGTTAAAATTCTCAAGCGGACACAGCGCGCGATCGCACTTTTAACTTGATGCAAATGAACTGGCAAACCGCCAAAACCTACGAAGACATCCTGTACCACAAAACCGACGGTATCGCCAAAATTACTATTAATCGGCCACATAAGCGCAACGCCTTTCGTCCTCAAACAGTTTTTGAACTGTATGATGCTTTCAATGATGCCCGCGAAGATACTAGCATTGGCGTTGTCTTATTTACCGGTGCTGGCCCTCACATCGATGGTAAATATGCTTTCTGCGCTGGCGGCGATCAAAGTGTACGCGGAAGTGCTGGTTATGTCGATGAACGCGGCATTCCACGTTTAAATGTACTCGATCTCCAACGTCTGATTCGCTCAATGCCCAAGGTTGTGATTGCCCTTGTTGCTGGATATGCGATCGGAGGTGGTCACGTTTTGCACCTGATTTGCGATCTCACAATTGCCGCCGATAATGCAATTTTTGGTCAAACAGGTCCCAAAGTAGGCAGTTTTGATGGTGGTTTTGGCGCTAGCTATCTTGCCCGTGTTGTTGGGCAAAAAAAGGCGCGGGAGATTTGGTTTCTCTGTCGCCAATACACTGCGGCGCAGGCGCTAGAAATGGGTTTGATTAATTGCGTTGTCCCTATAGAACAGCTCGAACTTGAAGGCATCCAGTGGGCTAACGAAATTTTAGAAAAAAGCCCAATTGCTATTCGATGTCTAAAAGCTGCCTTTAACGCTGACTGTGACGGTCAAGCTGGTTTACAAGAATTAGCAGGTAACGCCACTTTACTTTATTATATGACCGAGGAAGGATCTGAAGGTAAACAAGCGTTTTTAGAAAAACGTCAACCAAATTTTCGCCAATACCCTTGGCTACCTTGAAACAAATTTTGGAGATGTTGTTTAAAAAAACATTACCTTATACGACTTACGCAGTTGAATGTCATGCTGTAGTCTGCTTTCTGTAGGATATTTAAGTGAAGCTCTAGATTTCTTTTTGAGAGCAAAGAATAACTTACAAAGTGTTCAAGTTCTTAACTCTTAACCTTGTACTACGTCAAGCTATTTAATTTAATTAAATTCAAAGATGTAGCTCAAGTATTTGAGATGTTAAGAGATTGACTAATTTTTGTGATTGTTAGATTCAGTCAAAACATCTGTTTAACCCTAGACTAGCAACGGCAGCTTTTTGGGTTCTGGTGTCAAGCCTGAATGTTCTTCTGAGTTTACCTGAGAATCTAGCGTACAAACATTGGATAGCAGAGGTGTTTTGTCAGGCAAAAGCATCATCTCTTCCAAATATTCCCACGAGGGTGCAAACGTTGGCAACACTAAAGCACAAGCTTTCCAGCTGCCTTGAACTGTTCCCCCAAGCATTTGGCACATACCACCGCGTCGTCCTTCTGGTTGGTAATGGCGACAATATCGGCAGGCAGAAGTTAAGAATTGGGGTTTCATACAAGTGCTATGTAGGAATCATCTATCACTTTATATTTTGCATTTATAGCTCAATGCACTCTAGAGCAACTATAACGATTACCTAGTCTATATTTCAGCGCTCTTCCCTTAAAAAATAATTTTATAATTTCTTTATTATCTTGTTATATTACGATACATTAACTATTTTATAGACATAGTAGATTTGCTTAGAACAACGCAGGGATCAAAATAAAATTTAAGTAAAAACCCGGAAACTAAAACTGGTAATTAGCAGAAAACTAAAAATTAATAGGAGATTTTAAGTTTTTTAATAATAGTTGCAGTTGATAATCAGCGATATACTAATAACTCTTAATGATTTATCAGTAAGTTTGATGATGACAAAATTATAATAGTTTGCTAGTAAAAAGAAATTAAGTACTTTTCATGAGTATTATTCTTGACGTTGGTACTTTACCAATGCTTTGCGGCGCAAAATGAGCAGATTGTCCAGCGTTGAAGTTCGCCAGCAGGAGTAGGACAATTGCACTGGGGACAAAGGGGTAAGTTCTGCGATCGCGCTTGCATCACTTTAGCCCAGTGTTGAAAAGTGGCATTCGGATTGTTAGAACCAGGCGAATCGGGATTTTTGGGTATTTGAGGTGTATCTCTAATAAAGCTAGGATGTTCGCGCCCTAAATGGGGATTTGGGTTATTTAGATTCGCTAAAGTGTTTTCTTTCGAGCTTTGCCACTGCGCTGTAGAAAACCGAATATCAACTAAAGGACTGGGCAACTGCGGGTTTAACTTTTGCAAAATGCGTGGGCGCTCAAAAACAAGATTCTGCGCCCAGGAACTACTAGAAGTTGCTACCCATAAAATGTCTCGCTGAATTGAGGTTGGGCGGGTATGCGCTGCAACTACTTTACCTACAACCTCAGGCCAACACTTGAGCAAAATTTGAAATGGCTGATTTTGCCATTGTTCCTGTTCAAGGGCGCTTAAAATGCGATCAATTGATTTAAAAGACATTTTGCTGCTAATTGCCTAGTGATTCTATAATCCATTGTGCTTGTGGAAGTATTGCACTGTCAGCAAGTGTGAAAAATAGGAAAACAGCTTTGGTGGAGTTTCGGCGCAAAATAACTTTCCCCTACTGCAACACAATTCCTGTTAGCGAAAAAGGTACGATACCATGAGTTTAGTCCGCCAACTGAGTCTGCTTGTTGTTAAAAGGCAGATCAACCAGTATTAGGTGCGATCTGGGTAGCCTTTCTACAAAAATGGAGAGCCATCATGGGACTGATTGACCGCATAATGCGTGTAATTCGCGCTAACGTCAACGCTTCAACTGCTCAAGCAGAAGATCCAGAAAAAATTTTGGAACAAGCAGTTTCAGATATGCAAGGGGATCTAGTTCAAATGCGGCAGGGTGTGGCTGCGGCGATCGCAAGTCAAAAACGCACCGAAAGGCAGGCAGATCAAGCTCAGTCCCTAGCAGATCAATGGTATCAACGCGCCCAAATGGCTCTGCAGCAAGGCAATGATCCTATGGCACGAGAAGCGCTAACTAAGCGCAGATCATATCAAGAAACTGCAACGGCGTTGAAATCGCAGATCGAGCAACAAAATAGCATTGTAAGCAGGCTGAAAAAGGATATGCAGACGCTAGAAAGCAAAATATCCGAAGCAAGAACAAAGAAAGATATGTACATTGCCAGGGCGCGTTCGGCTGAAGCATCTGCCAGAATGAATGAAATGCTAGGCGGAATGAATACGACCTCCTTAAATGCCTTTGAGCAGATGGAAGAAAAAGTTTTGCAACTCGAAGCTCAATCCCTGGCGATCGCCGAACTTGGAACCGATGATTTGCAAAATAAATTTGCAACGCTTGAAGCTAGTAATGATATTGATGCAGAAATGACAGCGATGAAGGCGCAGCTACTAACTGGGGGTGAAAATCCTGCTCAAATAAGCGATCGCTCCTCAACGACTCCCAAAGACTCTGAGATAGAAAAGCAGGAATAGCAGTCTACTGAGTAATTGATGTGATTAATTACAGCTAAATTCAAATTACCTAAATCTTTGTTTCAACTTACTGTAAAGCCTAGAGCGGTAACTTCAGCAGAATGAGCTTATGGTAAGAATAGGGGCTTTCTACAGATTGACCTTGTAACGATTAAATTGAACTAAGCAGTTCTTCGCCAGCAGGACAGCAAAAGCTTAACTTGTAAAACGCAAAAGGAAAAACACAGTTATGGGATTATTTGATCGCATTGGCCGAGTTGTCAAATCCAACCTGAACGACATGGTCAGCAAGGCAGAAGATCCAGAAAAAATGCTAGAGCAAGCTATTCTGGAGATGCAGGAAGACTTGGTACAGTTACGTCAGGGCGTTGCTCAGGCTATTGCTACTCAAAAACGCAGTGAGCAACAGTACAATCAATCCCAAAATGAAGCCAACAAGTGGCAACGTAACGCCCAACTAGCGCTGCAAAAAGGTGATGAGAATTTGGCACGGCAAGCTCTAGAGCGGAAGAAAACTTTTGCCGAAACTGCTAACACACTAAGAACACAGCTAGATCAGCAAGTTGGTCAAATTGATACTCTTAAGCGCAGCTTAGTTGCCCTAGAAAGTAAAATTTCTGAAGCTAAAACTAAGAAGGATATGCTTAAAGCACGAATTAGTGCTGCTAAGGCTCAAGAGCAACTACAAAGCACTGTAGGGCGACTAGGGACTAGCAGTGCAATGTCAGCGTTCGAGCGGATGGAAGAAAAAGTATTGCTCCAAGAAGCTCGCGCTCAATCAGCACAGGAGTTAGTTGGGGCAGATTTAGAAAGCCAATTTGCCCAATTAGAAGCTGGTAGCGACGTTGATGATGAATTGGCAGCATTAAAGGCGCAGATGTCCTTGCCTGCAAGTTCTCCAAATCAGCCATCTTTACCAGCCGCTTCTGAGCCAACAACCAACACAAAATCAACTCAACCAGTTGACGATGAATTGGAACGTTTGCGATCGCAGTTAGACCAATTGTAAGCCGCGTCTGTTATTCATTTGGTAACAAAATTAGGTTGATAGAGGGGGGAATTTTTACTAATTCTCTCCTTGTTCTCCTTTGTTTTTATTGAGTGAAATTTGCTTTAAGGCAACCAAACACGGCAAAATATGAAAGCTTGGCATTTAATACACTGTGGTTGATGAATTTTTGCTATGAGCAGCGTGACTCAAATTACAGATAATGAGTTTGAAACCGAAGTTTTGCAAGCCAATCAACCAGTATTGGTCTACTTTTGGGCTGATTGGTGTGGCCCTTGTCGGCTAGTATCCCCGATCATCACTTGGGCTGCGGAAACATACAGCGATCGCCTTAAGGTCGTGAAGATGGAAGTCGATCCTAATCCTGCTACAGTTAAGCAGTATCAAGTAGAAGGTGTACCCGCACTCCGGCTATTTCAAGGAACACAGGTGCTGGAATCTTCTGAAGGAGCGATCGGTAAACAGAAATTAATCAGCATCCTAGATACTCATCTTGAGGGGCTAGGGGCTAGGGGTTAGCGCAAAGTTTGAGCGGAGGTTTCCTCCGATTAAAGCGATGTGTTCGAGGGGGGTTAGGGAAAGACAAGGGCTTTGCTGGTTAAATATCTTCACTCTCATTCTCCTATCCTAGTTCCTTATTTTCTACCAGTTTTGAGTGTCTAACCCCTAGCTCATATTAAAAACAATGCAGTTTGCGAAGCGTTTAGAATTTTTGCAAGTCAATGTGTTTGCCGACATGGATCGGGCAAAGGCGAAAGCAATTGCAGCTGGGCAAGATTTGATTGACTTGTCGTTGGGTTCTTCTGATTTGCCAGCCCAGCCGCACGTAATTGAGGCGATCGCTCAGTCTCTATCAGATACAAGTACACACGGTTATTTGCTGTTTCACGGTACTCAAGCCTTCCGTAAGGCAGCAGCCAACTGGTACACTCAAAGATTTGGCATTTCTGTTGATCCAGAAACTGAAGTGCTAACTTTAATTGGTTCTCAAGAAGGTACAGCACATTTACCTTTAGCAATCCTCAATCCGGGAGATTTTGCTTTATTACTCGATCCAGGCTACCCGTCTCATGCTGGGGGAGTTTATTTAGCAAATGGTCAAATTTACCCGATGCCGCTAAGGGCAGAAAACTCATTTTTGCCAGTATTTGAGGAAATTCCAGCGCCAATATTAGCTCAGTCACGGATGATGGTGTTGAGCTATCCTCACAATCCTACTGCTGTGATCGCGCCTTTATCTTTCTTTCAAGCGGCCGTCGCTTTTTGCCAGCAACACAACCTCGTCTTAGTCCATGATTTCCCGTATGTTGACTTAGTTTTTGACAATGCAGTAGCGCCTTCTATTCTGCAAGCTGATCCAGATAAAAGCGTCTCAATTGAGTTTTTTACGCTTTCTAAGTCCTACAACATGGGGGGCTTTCGGATTGGCTACGCTATTGGTAATGCTCATTTGATTAAGGCTTTACGGCAGGTAAAAGCAGCAGTTGATTTCAATCAGTACCGAGGAATTTTGAATGGTGCGATCGCTGCTTTCACTGGTCCTCAAACAGGAGTTAAAGCTGCCGTTGCTACTTTCCATCAACGACGGGATGCCTTCATCAATGCTTTGCATCGCATCGGCTGGCAGGTTACTACTCCAGAGGCAACGATGTACGTCTGGGCAAAGCTACCTGAACCTTGGGCTAAAGATTCTATAAAATTTTGTACTCATTTGGTAGAGACAACCGGAGTTGCCGCTTCCCCTGGCGCTGGATTTGGGAAATCCGGGGAAGGATATATTCGGTTTGCTTTAGTTCACGATCCAGCTGTATTGGAAACAGCAGTTAATAGAATCGCCCTTGTTCTAAATTCTATTTGATATTTTAATACGAATACATCATAAAATTATTTTCGTAACTCTAGAAACATATTTTGGTTCTATAGCTCAAGTGATTGGATTTCCATCCTAGTATTCAAAATTGAATTAATTTTGTCTATAGCTTTACATTAGCTTTAAATATACACCTTTATAAATGAAGTTATGCTAAATCTAGCTGTACTCATGAAACTTTGTTTCAAAATTTATGGTAAATCTAGCTGTATTCATAAAACATAGTTTTAAGTGTTACTTTTAACAGCTTCCAGACCTAATAACCCCGTGAATAGTAATCTACGCACTCAAAAAGCGGATACAGATGCAGTTCCCAAAACTAATACTACTCCTAAGCGGATTTTAATTGTTGAAGATAACGACCTAAATCGCCAGATGTTGCATGAATACATAGTTTTTTGTGGATATCAGGTTCTCAGTCTACGTGGGGGTTCTGGCTTTTTTGAGGCGTTGGCTGAGTTCCAACCTCAACTAATTTTGCTAGACTTGAAATTACCAGATATTGATGGCTACACCCTACTCAGACAACTTCAACAAAGCACAGAGTGGGGCTATATTCCTGTGATTATCGTTTCTGCATTTGCTTTTAAAGCAGATCAACAACGCGCTATGAGTTTAGGCGCACGTCGTTACTTCGTTAAGCCACTGAATCTTAGTAAGTTAAAACAAGCTATTGCAGACGAATTAGACAATTTGGAAACCTAGATTTAATCTAAGTTATCTTTTTATTCAGTCTTTTGTTCGGCAATAAATTCTTCTACTGTCTGGCTAAGATTTTGGAGACTTTGACCAATACTGGTAATTCGATTCTGGAGATGTGCTGTTAACAAAACCACTGTTTGCAGCTCGTTAAGGCTTTCATCAAGGGTTCTACGGTAATTGTTTTCAAACTCTTCTATATTCATGACTACAGCCTTAATATGAGATAGCTATTAAAATATAAATTTTGCTATTTTGCACTCTTAAAACTAATCTAAACCGAGTTTCTAAAAAATCTACCTTAATTTCTATAAGTTCATATTCAAAAGCCGAAATTTGATTACAGCTTTATAAAAACTCAGTTTGATGTATTATAGCGCACATCAAAAAAACGTCTTACGTAAGATTACTAAAATAGAAGAAGACTAAAATTTCTCGTGGTTGGCACAGAGAATGAAAATATTAGAGTTTCCGTTGTGCCTCATCTGTTACTTATAACACGCCGATAAAATGTGGCAAAAATAAGGGTTGTTAGGACTAAAGTTAAATATGACAGATACACATACTTTGCCAGAAGTAACACCAGTAAGTACAGATACTCAACGCGCCCCTACAACACTACCACTACTTAAAAATCCAGAACGCTTAGAGAACCGCTTGAAAGAGATTCCACCAGAACCCGGAGTCTATTTCATGCGTGATGGATCTGATCGGATCATATATATAGGTAAATCTCGGAAATTGCGATCGCGTGTCCGCTCATATTTTCGTGATTCTCAGAAATTGAGCGATCGCATTACTATGATGGTGCGACAGGTAGCAGAAATTGAGTTTATCGTCACGGATACGGAAGCAGAAGCCTTAGCACTAGAAGCTAATCTAATTAAGCAACACCAGCCGTATTTCAACGTGCTGCTGAAGGATGATAAAAAATATCCCTACGTTTGTATAACTTGGTCAGAAAATTATCCCCGCATTTTCATCACCCGTAATCGCCGCCAGGGTAAGAAAGAAGATAAGTTTTACGGCCCTTATACAGATTCACGGCTGTTACGCGACGTATTACGCATATCTAAGCGGATCTTTGCACTCCGCCAAAGACCTCAACCGTTGTTTAAAGACCGCACTTGTCTAAACTATGACCTTGGTCGCTGTCCGGGTGTATGTCAACAACTGATTTCACCAGAAGACTACCGTAAGACTGTGCAGAAGATAGCGATGGTATTCCAGGGAAGAACTCAGGAATTAATTGACATTTTGGCGGCTCAAATGCAAAAGTCCGCAGAAGCGTTGAACTTTGAGTCGGCGGCGCGAATTCGTGATCAAATTGCTGGGCTTAAGTCGTTGAATGCCGATCAAAAGGTGTCTTTACCGGATGATACAGTGTCACGAGATGCGATTGCTCTTGCAGCGTCAGAGCAACACGCTTGTATTCAGTTGTTCCAAATTCGGGCTGGACAACTGGTAGGACGACTAGGATTTGTTGCAGATGCTCATGCAGAACCTGGAGCAATTTTACAGCGAGTATTAGAAGAGCATTACCAAACAGCCGACTCAGTGGAAATTCCAGCTGAGATTTTAGTCCAGCACGAGTTACCCGATGGCGAAATGCTAGCAGAAGTATTAAGCGATCGCAAAGGGCGGAAAGTAACAATTATCGCTCCCCAACGACAGGTAAAAGCAGAACTGATCGAAATGGTAGAGCGTAACGCTAATTATGAATTAGATCGGATGCAGAAGTTAGGCGATCGCAATTCTCAAGCCCTAGAGGATTTAGCCGCGATTCTCGACTTACCCGACTTACCCCACCGCATCGAAGGCTACGATATTTCTCACATTCAAGGTGCAAATGCGGTAGCGTCTCAAGTGGTGTTCATCGACGGTAATCCAGCTAAACAGCACTATCGCCATTACAAGATTAAAAATCCTACTGTTACTTCTGGTCATTCAGATGATTTTGCTAGTCTTGCTGAGGTTATTCAGCGTCGCTTTCGTAAGTATGCCCAAGATCCGCAATTGCAGCGAGTTGGAAATCCTGACTGGCCTGATTTAGTGATGATTGATGGGGGTAAGGGTCAGCTTTCGTCTGTTGTCGCTGTGTTGCAAGAAATGAATTTGATGGATGATTTGCGGGTAATTAGCTTGGCCAAGCAGCGAGAAGAGATTTTTCTGCCTGGTGAATCTCAGCCACTCCCAACTGAGCCAGAACAGCCAGGAGTACAGCTAGTGCGACGCTTGCGGGATGAGGCACACCGATTTGCTGTCAGTTTCCACCGACAACAACGAACTGATCATCTACGGCGATCGCGTTTAGATGAAATTTCTGGACTAGGATACCATCGCCAAAAACAGTTGTTAGCGCATTTTCGCTCAATTGACTACATCCGACAAGCTACAACTCAACAACTGGGAGAGGTTCCAGGAATTGGCCCTCGTTTAGCCCAAGAAATTTACAATTATTTCCACCCGCAGACGGATGATTAGTAATTTGCAGCACTTTAGGTATTCTCAAACAAATAATCGGGCTTAAGTGCTGCAAAGCCCAAGAAGTGGAAATGTGATTTAAAAACGCTATAACTACCCCCAATATCTTATTTTTATGCCCCCTTACGGGATAGAAATAGCGATTGCACTTGAGATTAATTTTTTGTCGTGGTTACTCCTAGCCAATTTAACTTTAAATTCAACTCAATCCTTAAGTAAACCTAAAAGTTCATGGACAATACTTCAATTCAGTGTCAAATTATAGTTTGGAGTATTGTTATAACCACTGCTTTTCTACCAACAAACTTTAGCTAAATGCTTTATTAAAACTTGCCTCTTACCTTATAAACTCAAAGAATTCAAGTCGGGGATCACTGAAGTTAGATGAAGAAAATACAAGAAACCAATGGTTTTCTATTTCCAAAGTTATATGGCAACTCCTCTTAAATATTGAGATAATCAAGATAAGAAGGTTAGAACATCTAAAACTACCGTTAAAACTGTTTGGTATGATACATTTCTTTAATTTTGTTTAAATTTGTAAATCTTAATTTTCGGCAATTTTAGGTTTCGCTATTTCAAAAACAAGCATGACATTATAGGTTTCAAAATGCAGATAATTCAAAAAGTACGGTGTCCCAACTGCGGCAGTGAAGCCGAACGTCATTACATCGCTAGCGATCAATTGACTCGGACGCAATGTCCAAGCTGCGACTATCTAATGGTGATGTGTTTTCGTACAGGCAAAGTCATAGAGGCTTATGCACCTGGTGTCTACCCTGCTGCTATAGTTCCGTTATCCGAAGTTGTCCACAAGCAGCATCCGCTTCCAAACCACGGGAATAACGGACACTCACAGCAATCTGTTGCTGCTTCAAAGCGTTAACAAACTCCTGAATACGGCGGGCGTTAGGTCGTTTGTAGTTTGCCTCGCGGATCGGATTATAGGGAATTAAGTTAACGTGGCTTTGAAAACCGCGTAGCAGGCGAGATAGTTGGATGGCGTGTTCTGGTAAGTCGTTGACTCCGCCTAAAAGGATATATTCAAATGTGATACGGCGATTAGTCATTTCGACATATTCGCGGCATTCTGTCAGTAGGTCTTCTAGAGGATAGTTTTTAGCGCTAGGAACGAGTTGTTCGCGCAAGGCTTGATCGGGAGAATGTAGACTAACAGCAAGAGTGACTTGCAAATTATATTGTGCTAGCTGGCGGATGCGATCGCGGAGTCCTACAGTAGAGAGAGTCATTGACCTTTGAGAAATACCCACATCTTTATTTAGTGACGCGATCGCTGCCACTACATTTGCAGTATTTAGCAACGGTTCACCCATGCCCATAAAAACAACGTGGCTGACACGCCGCCCAAAGTCTTGTTGGACAGTCAAAACTTGATCGATAATTTCATGACGGGCAAGATTGCGGCTGAATCCGCCTTTACCTGTAGCGCAGAAGTCACACGCCATTGGACAACCTACTTGGCTAGAGACACAAACTGTTAAGCGCTTTTCTGTAGGAATGCCAACAGTTTCAATAATTTGATCATCTGCTAGCCGCAAAAGATATTTTATTGTACCATCAGGGGCAACTGAGCGATAATGTAGAGTTGAGCGACCAAGTGGAGCTTCTGCTAGAGTAGAACGCCATTGCTTGGGAAAAACCGAGATATCCTCAAGCGATCGCACACCCTTTTGATAAATCCACTCGTATAGTTGACGACCTCGATAAGCTGGTTGTCCTTGTTCCTGCACCCAAGCAGTTAACTGAGCTAAATTTGCTCCCAACAAAGGAGTTGAGGCTTGGTCAGGTAGCATTAGGGTAGCATCTTGATATTGATTTTGGTCTTGGCTGCCCATAGTGGCATTATCCTGAAACAAAGAAAAATTAGCGGATATCTACATTTTATATATAAGAAGAGATAGGCTGATATTCCCTAACCTTGTAGCCTGAGCTTTGGTTAAATCAAGCTTCTCTCCAAAACTATCTCAACACGGCATAATATTAAACCTGTAGCTTGTGAGCAAAAGATAAATTACTGCTTTAATTACTTGCCGTCTAAAGACACGATTATTTTTTCGCTAGTCCTAGTGCAAGGATAGCTAGTAAGTGAAATTTTCCCTTGCTAACCCTGCTGTTCCTCTGGATGCTACTAATGTTATCGGTTATTCCCCACCTACATTTAGCGTTTCAATTTGCTTCTCCAGGCCCGATTCTAGTCAAAATAGGACCCTTGGCTATTCGCTGGTACGGCTTACTAATTGCTACAGCTGTATTAATTGGCGTAAGTCTTTCGCAATATTTAGCAAAGCGCCGTCATGTTAATCCAGACTTACTAGGCGATTTAGTAATTTGGCTAGTAATTGGGGCAATTCCTATGGCTAGACTATATTACGTTTTGTTTGAGTGGTCAGAATATGCCCAGAACCCAGAACGAATTATCGCAATTTGGCAAGGTGGCATTGCGATTCACGGAGCAATTCTTGGTGGTACTATAGCAGCTTTAATCTTTGCCAAACTTAAACAAATTTCTTTTTGGCAACTGGCGGATCTTGTTGCGCCTTCGTTGATCTTAGGGCAAGCGATCGGTCGTTGGGGAAATTTTTTCAATTCTGAAGCTTTTGGCGATCCTACTAATTTACCCTGGAAGCTGTTTATTCCACCCGATCGCCGTCCCCAAATATACGCTAATTTTGACTACTTCCATCCCACGTTTCTGTATGAATCACTGTGGAATTTAATGGTATTTGGGTTACTACTAACCTTGTTTCTTCGAGGTCTAAAAGGTAAGCCACACCTGAAGGTGGGTACACTGTTTCTAGTTTATCTAGTAACTTACAGCTTAGGGCGCTTGTGGATCGAAGGCTTGCGAACTGATAGTTTGATGCTGGGGCCACTGCGGATGGCTCAAGTTGTAAGTTTGGTAGGAATTAGCTTAGGATTAGCTGGGTTGGCGTGGCTTTACGGTTACAAGCGATCGCTACCAGATGTTGCTCCCATCCAAGAGCAAGCAGTGGAATTTCGGGAAAAATGACATAAGGTATAAATTTATTCAATAAAAGAAAGCCTTAGAGTACGACTCTAAGGCAAAATCCAGGGTTTGCCTACCATTATTTACTTAGTGGCAGCCAAAATAACAAAGAAAATATACCAAAGTTATTGGAAAAACTAAATCGGCTAGAGCTTATGTCTGAATCTACTACCCAGTTAAGTTATAAAACACCACTTCCACCGCTAGCACCAGCAGTTTACATTGTTGGCGCAGGGCCTGGCGATCCTGATTTGTTGACAGTCAAGGCACAGAAAATTTTAATGCAGGCGGATGTGATTTTATTTGCTGATTCGCTAGTACCGCAGCAGATATTGGAGTTATGCCGTCCAAATGCTGAAATTATCCGAACGGCGAATAAGACACTAGAAGATATTTTGCCATTGATGGTTGAACGAGTGCGATCGCACAAGTCTGTAGTTCGGCTGCAATCGGGTGATCCTAGTCTTTATAGTGCCATTCACGAGCAAATGCAAGCTTTAGCAGAAGCAAACGTTGAGTTTGAAATTATCCCAGGAATTAGTGCCTTCCAAGCCGCAGCCGCCAAACTTAAAGTAGAGCTAACTATACCAGGATTAGTCCAGACAATTATACTTAGCCGCATCAGTGGTCGCACCCACGTACCAGAAAGAGAAGAATTATCCTCCTTAGCAGCACATCAAGCCAGCCTCTGTTTGTATCTTAGTGCGCGTCATATAGAAGATGCCCAAAATCAACTCCTGCAACACTACCCACCGGAAACACCAGTAGCAATTTGCTTTCGCTTAGGTTGGCCAGATGAAAAAATTGTGGTCGTAAGCCTTGACAAAATGGCAATTGTTACTCAAGAAGAGAATCTAATCAGAACAACACTTTATGTGATTAGTCCAGCACTGGGGAAAGCAGAAGCGCGATCGCGTTTATATCATCCCGAACACAACCACCTATTTCGTCCTCGCTCCTAATTTGAACCAAAACACAAGCTCTAAAAGCCTCTACTCTTCTCCTTTTCTTCTCCGTCTACTTTCTCTGTGTCCTCCGCGCCTAACGCGCTAAGGCGCTTCGCTTCGCTAAGGCGGTTCGTTAAACCAATCTAGACCTCACCTGAAGTATTCATCCCTACTAGAGCTTGCTAAACTTAGCATTGTAAAACCCATCAGGAGACTAACCCGTGTTAGACGAACAAGCGAAAAAAACCATGCTGCGCAAGATTCCGCACGGACTGTTTATCTGCGGCGTTAAGGATGGGGAGGAAGTCAACGGTTTCACGGTTAGCTGGTTGATGCAGGCTTCTTTTAAGCCACCCTTGATTGTAAATTGTGTCAAACAAGATTCTAGATCCCACGCAATGATTAAAAATAGTGGCGTATTTGCCATTAGCTTTCTAGAAGCGGAACAAAAAAATGTCGCCCAAAAATTCTTCCAACCGCAGCGCCGGAGTGGGAACAAGTTTGATGATGTCGAATTTTATCTAGGCGAAACTGGCTGTCCGATTATCTCAGACTCGCTTGGCTTTATTGAGTGTCAAGTTGTCGGTGCAGTCGAAAAGGGCGACCATACTGTATATGTTGGTGAAGTGATTGCTGCTGGCATTCATCGCGAGGGCGAACCCTTGTTATTAGAAAGCACTGGCTGGCAATACGGCGGCTAATAATAGTTTTGAGTTTATAGGAGCGTACAGTGTGCGCTCTTACTCAATTAAAATTACTTACTTCTGTAAATTCTACAAATAAAAATTATGCCTCTGATTAAATTACAAACCTCTGTTTCAACTCCGCAAAAATCAGAAGTCGAAGCACTACTCAAAAATCTTTCATCTAAACTGGCGCAGCATACAGGTAAACCAGAATCATATGTAATGACTATGTTTGAGTCTGATATACCGATGACATTTGCTGGTACTTTAGAGCCAGTTTGTTATGTCGAAGTTAAAAGTATCGGCAGTATGAATCCAGATCAAACAGAGGCAATGAGCGGGGATTTTTGTCACCAGATTAAGCAGGCAATAGGTATAGAGAAAAATCGAATTTATATTGAGTTTGCTGATGCTAAAGCTTCAATGTGGGGCTGGAATGGTTCGACATTCGGTTAAGTTGAGGCAAAAATCAACCGCCGATATTATCTAGTTTATAGGTACGTCTTAGTTGCAGTGCGTTAGCGAGTTATTAAGCATAGATCGCATACTGTATTGTCTCCAAATAAAAAACGTAAGACTTATGCAAGAATCATGGAAAGTAGTGGATGCTTGAGTTGCTGACGTAAATACTGGTCAAGCAATCTATACTTTCTATCAAGGATTGGTTGACCAGTTTGGTAAGCTATATTGCTACCTGTGCTGCACTATAAGATATGCCTGGAAGGTATTTTGACCAGAGGCAAGAAAACCCAAATGTAAAGAAAAACGATCGCCAACATCGTCAAAAACTGTCAGTAAGAGCAGCATAACGGCGATCGCCAACACTCCACTAACGCAATACAGGAATCAAATACTGTGTCAAAGTAAACGCATCTACTCCCAGTTCCGTCCGTTCAAGAGCCGCTAAAATTCCAGCTTGGGAGTGCCACCAAGCCGCCGTTGCTACCGTTGCTTCTAAAGACGTATGGTGTAAAGAAGCTTGTGCAATCAGTCCACCCAATAACCCTGTTAATACATCCCCACTGCCACCACGCGCAAGCGCAGGGGTACTTTCAGGGTTAATCCACACAGAACCCGAAGAATTGGCGATCGCAGTCCTAGCCCCCTTTAATAACACTACAGCGCCACTGCTTTCAGCCGCAGAACGTACTGCACTAACTCTATCTTTCATTGGATCTCCTGCCTCGGGAAATAAGCGTTTAAATTCACCCGTATGAGGCGTGAGAATTGTTGCTGCTTGGCGCTTTGATAATGTTGGGATAGTTCCCAGTTGAGCAAGAATATTTAAACCATCGGCATCTAAAACGAGGGGGCGATCGCTTGCTAACACTTCTGCTAATATTGCCATTGCTTCTAGAGTTAAACCAGGGCCACAGGCGATTCCATCGAATGAATTTAAGTCTGTTCCTTCGGGTAGTTGCAGTTGAGCGATCGCGCCGTTTTGGGTTTCAGGACAACCTACTATTAGCGCTTCTGGCATCTGAGCCACTAACAGAGGTTTGAGAGATTCGGGAACCGCAATTGACAGCATCCCCACGCCACTAGCTCTTGCTCCCAATCCGGTTAAAATTGCCCCGCCAGCATACCGACGAGAACCACAGATCAGCAAAAGATGACCTTGCTTATATTTATGTGTGACTGGGGGACGAGGGAGAGGTATTGCGACTGATGCTCTTGCTATACGCTGAATTCTTGGTGAATCCCCTAGTACAGCCTGCATATCTGCTAACCGAATATCAAAATCAATTAATTCAGCTGTACCGACATAATCTAGGGCTTGATCTTGAAGTAAACCAAGTTTCCACAATCCTAAGCAAAATGTTCGAGTAGCGCGAATTGCTGTTCCCATTACCTCGCCAGTATTTGTGTGCAAACCTGAAGGTAAATCAATACTCACAATCGGCTTAGTCCATTGATTGATTTGATTAATCGCAGTTGCAACAGGATCAGTGATTAATCTTTCTAACCCAAACCCAAATAACCCATCAATCAACAGATCACACTCTTGCAGCGCATCAAACGAGTCAAACCATTCAATACCTAAACTCTGCGCATATTGAGCGTGTTGTGAGGTTAATTCCTTCAGCTTGGAAAAAGGACAATAAACAACAACCTGATAGCCTTGGAAATGCAACTCACGGGCAACTATTAAAGCATCGCCGCCATTATGACCAGGCCCTACCAAAATTCCGACGCACTGTGTTTGTGAATTTGGATAAAGACTTTGAACCCGACGCGCAATCAGTCCTCCCACCTTTTCCATCAAAGCCGCAACGGGCATTCCAGCAGCAAAAATCCGCGCTTCAACATCGCGCATCTGCTCTTGCGTTACAACAATTTGCTCAATTTCCTTCTGCCTATGTTGAGTTGCCAAAACCTTATACCAAAGCTGACACTACTAAGTTATCAGCCTTGGAGTTAATTCAAATTTAGATTAGTAAAAATCTCATGCTGCTCTTTGAAAACTCTGTCTGTACTAGCCAAATCTAGATCGCTAGCCAAAAGATCAATACCATCAATAATTCTGGGAATTTGAACTGCATCAATTTGGAGATTGAAAAAGCATTTCTGTCTGTAATCTGGTTTTTCCTGAAAACTTTGGATTGCCCGTTTTAGTGGACGCTTGACTTCATAAGCTCTCTCAGCCTTCTCAACTGCTTTCTGAGGAATTGGAGATTGTAACCTGAGAACTGCTAAATCAATTAAATCTCTTGCCTCAACACTCTCGTCCATAAAAAGGTCACTATTTGCAAGTAACTTCGCTGTGAAACAATCATTAAGGCTTAAACATGGAACAGGTGACCAGTCTGGATATCTAGGTGAATCTAATTCAAAGCGAACTTCAGCAATAATCTCCGTCTTTATAGGCTCATTATCTACATAAACTATCATCCGAATCCCGTACTGGTCAGTAGTCCCACGTCCAATTTCAATTCTGCTTAAATCGCGGAATAATCCTTTAAAGTCACTATTAAATACAACGGTGCGAAGGTTCTTATAACCTGATGAAGTAACTGAAGAAATGAAATCAACATCCTTACTCCAGCGATATTCTCCAAAATCAAGTGCAAGAAGGGTTCCACCACCAAAGTAAGCAGAACCCTCTTTAAGAACGTCAAAATTTAAACTGTTAAGAATCGTGAGGATTTTATTGTGGTGAGCTAACCTAAATGTCATAGCTCAACTTGTAGCCAAGAATGATAAGACTTTGCAAGTTCTCTTAGAAAATTTAGTTCCTCACCCTCAAGGTTTTTAAAAAGATCGTGGTATCTCCAACCTCGCTCATATCGACTTAGCATTTGTTCAGGATTAAACTGATAGACATCATCGGTCTGCCAGCAAATTGCTTCAAGGAAAGGTAGCTTTGTGGGCACATATTCCTTAGTTGCTGTAGCGGCTGCCATAGCTTACAGATTAATTACTTAAATTGTTTCCACCCCTAGACTAGCGTAATTGCCCCTTAATGGGTAGCAAGAAGAAATAAATTGATACTAAAGGATTACCCTTTTGTTGCATTGTCTGTGACTAACGCTTTACAGTTTTACATTAATTCGTAAACTCGTCTAACTTAAGTATTAAAAAAATTATATGTTTATGTTGTAGAGAAAATTAAGAAGAAAAATTCAGTATAAGTTCCCGTTTTAAATAACTAAATAGTATTTTTTTGTATCAACCTTTTTTTACGGAAAATTTTAACCTTGTATACAATTAAAAAATGGGAGAAAATCTACTCAAAGCTTTACTAATATGAGCGTAGAAAGTGCTTGTTCTAAAATAAAAAGTTCGCGATCGCACATCATAACTAAAAGTTGATAACCAGTGAAAGAATGCACACTACTAAGCTATACGAAACAGATTTTTACGGTTGGACTCAAGAGCAGGTTAGCCTACTAAAAACTCAGCAGTGGCATGAAGTAGATACGGTCAATCTAATTGAAGAAATTGAAGCGTTGGGTAGGAAAGAGCGTCAAGAACTGAGAAATCGACTAGGAATATTACTAGGACACTTACTCAAATGGCAATTTCAACCCAACAAACGTAGTAATAACTGGCTAGGGACAATTCGAGAGCAGCGCGTTCAAATTAAACTGCTTCTAGAAGATAGTCCTAGTTTGAAACCTTATCTAGATAAGGTTTTTCCTGATGCCTACGAACTGGGCTTTGCTTTAGCGATTCGTGAAACTGATTTAGGTGAGCAGGTTTTTCCAGAAGTATGCCCATATACACCAGCACAAGCATTGAATTCTGGATTCTTACCATCAAATTAAAGGTAATAATCAGCAGTCTAACGCCCGAAATAAACCCGTGCATTCTTCAACCCAGAATCCAGCATATAGCGGTTCAAGCGCTCTGCCTGCGATCGCTCTGAAAGTGGCCCTACCTTAACGTGCGAACCTCGTGGCTGCTCTTTTTGGCTAATATTTACTGGAATATCTATCCGCAGTTGCCTTACTTGGTTTTCGACTAATGCTAAATCCTCATCGTTAGCAGGAATCACAACAAAATAAGATTTAGATTTGTCAAAGTCTGTTTCTTCTCCGCTAGCTAGACTAACTAGCCGCACGTCTATATTCTGGGATTGCAGTTTTTTTGCTAGTTGTTGAGCATTGGAATCTTTACTAAAAACCCCTGCTTGAATTACTGAGTGCCCGTTGTACTGCCGAACAAAAGCTTTTGGTTCTACCTGCTGTACTTGTTGCAGCGTCAGTAAGCTAGAGTCATCAACGTAAACTAAGTAGTTTGAATTATTACTAGCCGGACTAGGCGTAGGTACTTTAAATTCAATTTCACGCGGAGTAAATGACTGTGCTGGCGATCGCTCTTTAGCTAACGTAACAGGTGGCGGTGGCGGCGGTAAAGTATCAACTACCGTTTGGGCAATTAGAATATTACTGTGAACAGTTTGGGCTTGTGCTGTTTGAGATACAGTGACGGCGATCGCATTTAAACCTCCCCCCACTATCAAACCAATCAACGAGGTAAATTGAGCAAACAAGCAGGCACTGGCTATAAATTGATTTTGCCGTTTCATCTTAACCCTGGTCTTTCAAGCATCGGTTGTGCAACATAAAATTGTAGTATTGTTGACCTGAAAAGCGTAAATACTTTGAAAAAAGTATAAATTATTCCGCGTCCGCCGCCTCAAGTTAAGCTTACACAACAAAACTACAACAAAAATTTAACGCTACCTTTGCTTTATATCCAAGCGAAGTTTCGCTGATAAATTGAAATATGTTTATCTTGTTTGCTGCTAGATTTCCGTAAATCTACAGTTGTACAGGCAACTAATTTTAAATTTTGAATTTATCCTTGTACTACTAATGGCATGAACTAACAAGAGATACCATAAACTATAGCTTCCACAACGAAAAATGAAAATTTGCAACACTTATTTTCAAGGAGCTGCTTCTACACATTCCTAATTACATCGTGAGGAATGTTAGCTTAGAGTTAATGTCCCGGCAATTTTTTAGTTCACTTAACGTCTATGCACATCGTAGTCGGTCTTTCCGGTGGCGTTGATAGTTCTTGCGCCGCCGCTATCCTACATCATCAAGGCTATCAAGTCGTTGGTCTAACCCTTTGGCTAATGAAAGGGAAAGGTCAGTGCTGCTCAGAAGGTATGGTTGATGCTGCGTATATTTGTGAACAGCTGGGCATTCCTCATCACATTGTTGATAGCAGAGAAGTATTCCAGGCAAATATTATCGATTATCTAGTTGCGGGTTATAGCGCTGGTATTACTCCCTTGCCTTGCTCTGCGTGTAACAAAACTGTTAAGTTTGGCCCAATGGTGCAGTATGCCCGCGCCGAACTAGACATCGACCGAATTGCTACGGGTCACTATGCCCGAATCAGCTACGATCCAGTACAAGGTCGTCAGCAACTACGGCGTGCAGTAGACCGCAATAAAGATCAGTCATATTTTTTGTATGACTTGACGCAAGACTTGTTAGCCGCCTCAATGTTTCCCTTGGGCGAATATACAAAAGCAGAAACTCGGCAGATTGCGGCTCAGTATGGGCTGAAAACAGCCGATAAACCAGAAAGCCAAGACTTATGTTTAGTAGAAACTCACGGTTCAATGCAGTCGTTTCTAGATAAGTACATCACGCGCACAAAAGGCGATATTGTTGACTCCCAAGGGCAGGTACTTGGTCAGCATGACGGTGTTCATCATTACACGATTGGTCAGCGTAAGGGGTTAGGAATTGCAGCAGCTGAACCACTGTATGTAATTGGGTTGGATGCGGGACGCAATCGCGTAATTGTGGGCGATCGCACTAGCGCCAGTCAACTAGAATGCAGTGTTGGGCGAGTCAATTGGGTTTCAATTCCCGAAGCAACTGCGCCAATTAAAGCAGAAGTCCAAATACGCTATCGCTCAAGTGCTGTTCCTGTAACCGTGATTCCCCTAGAAAACTCCCGTGTCAAGCTCGTTTTTGATGAACCTCAGTTCAGTATTACTGCGGGTCAAGCAGCTGTTTGGTATGACGGCGACATTGTTCTAGGCGGAGGAGTTATCGAAAAATAAACAAGAGTGCGGTCAGCTTTTTTACGTGGCTTGCAAACAGGCTAAAGCCTGGCTGATAGCTGACGAGTTGATCAAAATGCAGTAGATAGGAGTTAGGAAGTAAAAAAGAAGATTTTATAAAGCTACATCCTGACTTCTTAATTTCTGCTTCACATAAGTGCTTTTGACTTGATAAAACTAATCCCTTAAGTTAATACATAGTTTGAAATGGTCACAGTTAAAACATAAAAGGGATTACTTTGAGTAACTATCGAGACGGCATTGCTCCGCATGGTGTTGAGCTAATTAATCGTATTGCTACACCTGAACAAAAACAAGAATTCCTAGATAAAGCTGATTTTTTACCCGTTGTGCAACTGGATGAGCGAGCTGTTTCTGATTTGGAAATGATCGCTATTGGTGCATTTAGTCCGCTTACAGGGTTTATGGAACAGGAAGACTACGATCGCGTAGTAACAGATATGCGACTGGCAAATGGTCTGCCTTGGTCAATTCCGATTACGCTTTCTGTGGAAGAAGCGATCGCAGACTCGCTCACTGAAGGTGGCTTAGTACGCCTAGACAATCCAGCAGGAAAATTTATTGGTGTATTGCAACTTACTCAAAAGTATCATTACGACAAAACACGCGAGGCAGTCAATGTCTACGGTACAGATGATGCGAAACACCCAGGCGTACAGGTACTTTATAACCAAGGACCCATAAATCTTGCTGGTCCCATTTGGCTATTGCAACGCGATTCTCATCCCCAATTTCCCAATTACCAAATTGATCCAGCTCAGTCACGGCAGATGTTTAAGGAAAAGGGCTGGAAAACAATTGTAGGCTTCCAAACCCGTAACCCCATCCACCGCGCGCATGAATATATCCAAAAGAGCGCTATGGAAACTGTAGATGGTTTATTTTTGCACCCCTTAGTAGGAGCAACAAAAGATGATGATATCCCCGCAGACGTGCGGATGCGCTGCTATGAAATTATCCTAGAACACTACTATCCTAAAGACAGAGTAATTCTAGCAATTAATCCAGCAGCAATGCGGTATGCAGGACCGCGGGAAGCGATTTTTCATGCGATCGTGCGGAAGAATTATGGCTGTACTCACTTCATTGTCGGTCGCGATCATGCTGGAGTAGGTGACTATTATGGTACTTACGATGCTCAACACATATTTGATCAGTTTGAGTCAGCCGAACTAGGCATTGTACCGATGAAATTTGAACACGCCTTCTACTGCACTCGCACCGAGTCAATGGCAACGACGAAAACAAGTCCTAGCAGTCCAAGTGAGCGGGTTCACCTATCAGGTACGAAAGTGCGGGAGATGTTACGGCGGGGGGAACTACCTCCACCAGAGTTTTCGCGTCCAGAAGTGGCGGCAGAATTGGCTAAGGCAATGCAAGCAAGTTAAAAGAAGGGGTTAAGGGCTAGGGATTAGAACAGGACAAGGGGACACGGGGACAAGGGGAATTTACTCTCTACTCCCCTGCTCCCCTGCTCCCTGACCCTTTTCAAAAGTAGCCTTCCCAAGTTTCAACTAACTGTTTAGCTGCGGGTGTTCCCTCGGCTGGAAAAGCATCAAGAAATTCTTTGTCTGTAGTAGGGTCATACGGCCCTTCTTTGAGTTCTAGAATTACGGTATTAGGAGCTAAAGCAACTAAGGTATGATAAGTTCCTTCTGGAAGTTCAATTCCACGAGTAGAGCCATTGGCGCTGACTTGCTCTTTTTCCAAAATTTGACCGTTTTTGTCCATAATAATTATTCCGAGTTTGCCTTGGAAAACTAAGAAGAACTCAAAGCCATTCATCCCTGCTGTCCTGTGATGTCGGTGTGGACGAACGTAAGTTCCAGGCTGAAGGACATTGATAAATCGTTGAACTTTTTCTGATAAGTCGTGCAGATTGTAATTTTGACGCAGGCGAGGACTACTACGCGCTTGATCGGAAATATTGTCCAATAATTCTTGAGTAATACGCTTAAGTGGTGGGGATGTCACGAAAGTATCCTGTAGGTGAGCAGCAATAATACTCAAACACTAACTCTGTTTAACCTAGCTGTGTTGTAATACTTTACGCGACTGAATTACGAAAAATCAAATGCCGTTATGTTGAGTAAATTGCTCGTCAGGAATTCAAAATGTAACCTCTGCTTAGTGAACTTTAGTTATTAGCCTGATTAAATCTGCGGCGGGTAAGAGTGTCAGAAATATCTCAAATGATGCAACTTGAGACAGACGTACAAAAGTGCTGCAATCAGTAGGATTCCCCTTGTGGACTTTAAAGTTTTAAGTTGAAAAGCTTTGACTTATAACTCTGACAATTCTGACGATAGCTGACTCAGTACCGTAACTTCTGCTTGTTGTCTATCCAGGTATATCTCGATGACTTTAACACCCGTAATGACCGAGATAAACAGTCCGGCGGTTTCAGTTACACAAGTCCGTGAAGGACACGGGGCGGAACTTGAGGGGATCGCACGTTATCGCCGCGCCACTAATTACCTAGCAGTTGCCCAGATTTATCTTAAAGCCAACGTACTGCTTAAAGAACCCTTAAAACCTGAAGATATTAAAGACCGTTTACTAGGCCACTGGGGAACTTGCCCTGGCATCAATCTTGTCTACGCTCATCTTAACCGCTTGATTCGGCGCTACGACCTAAATATGTTTTTGGTGACAGGCCCTGGACACGGCGCACCAGCAAATTTAGCTAACCTTTACCTCGAAGGCTCTCTACACGAATTTTACCTAGAACTTACCCTAGACGCAGCAGGGTTACAGGAATTCATTAAACGGTTTTCCTGGCCTGGTGGTTTTCCTTCTCACCTGTATCCTGGAATTCCTGGCACAATTCACGAAGGTGGCGAACTGGGATACGCCCTCGCTACGTCTTTTGGGGCGGTAATGGATAACCCCGATTTAGTTGTAGCCTGCATCGTCGGAGATGGGGAAGCAGAAACAGGTCCGACAGCAACAGCGTGGCATAGCTATAAGTATCTTGATCCAGCTGAATCAGGGGCAGTATTGCCGATTCTGCACTTGAATGGTTACAAAATATCAAGTCCCACAATTTATGGCAGTATGAGTGATGCTGAATTATTGCATCTGTTTACTGGCTATGGCTATCAAGTACGGATTGTTAAAGATGGCGACTTGGATGCTGATATGTATGCCTCAATGGATTGGGCGTATCACGAGATTTGCTCAATTCAGCAAGCGGCGCGATCGCTTTCGCCCATTCCTCAACCCCAATGGCCATTGTTAATTTTGCGATCGCTTAAAGGATTAACTGGTATCAAAGAAATGGATGGCGAACCAATTGAGGGTTCCTACCGTTCTCACCAAGTCCCAGCGAGAGAAGTTAAAACCAAACCCTACCAGCTGCAATTATTAGAAGATTGGCTGCGTTCGTACCACGTCGAAGAGTTATTCGATTCTCTGGGGCATCCGATAGCGGAAATTTTAGAAGTATGTCCCCAAGGCGATCGCCGCATGGGTACTAATCCCCATACTTTAGGTGGACGTATCCGACAACCTCTGAATTTACCTAATATTGCTGAGTATGAAGTAGCTGTCGAACGAGTAGCAACAGCCCAAATGTGTCAGCGAGGGGAAAATAATATTAGTAACACTGAGCAAGTTGCTAATTACCTCAAGGGCGTTATTGAGCATAACCCTAAAACGTTCCGGATTTTCTCTCCCGATGAACTAGAGTCAAATAAACTCACTAAAGTCTTTGATGTCACTCAGCGTAACTTCCAATGGCCTACTCAACCGCACGATAGCCATATTGGTGCTAATGGTGGGCGAGTGTTGGAGATTTTGAGCGAACATACTTGTCAAGCTTGGTTACAAGGTTATCTGCTTAGAGGTCGTTACGGGATGTTTCCTTCATACGAGGCATTCTTGGGCATTGTCACAACGATGATGGATCAGTATGCCAAATTCATCAAGTTTTCTAAAGATTTTCCCTGGCGATTACCAGTTGCATCCTTAAATTATCTCGAATCTTCTACCCTCTGGCGACAGGAACACAACGGCTTCTCACACCAAAACCCTGGTTTTATTAACAGTGTTCTTGATCAACAAGCTGAATATGCGCGGGTTTATCTACCGCCAGATGCCAATTGTTTAATCAGTACAATCTATCACTGTTTGCAAAGTACCGGATACGTAAATCTAGTAGTTGCTAACAAAAATCCGATGCCGCAGTGGTTGTCGATGGCAGAAGCGATCGCTCATTGTCGCGCTGGTGCTTCTGTTTGGTCTTGGGCTAGCATTGATGAAGGCGTTAACCCTGATATTGTCCTCGTAGGAATTGGTGATAGTCCCACAGTCGAAGTATTGGCAGCAGCCCACATTTTGCGTTCTGAAATGCCAGAATTACGAGTGCGCGTGGTGAATGTTACTGATCTACTAATATTAGAGGACAAGACGGGTCATCCGCACGGGTTGAATGCCGAAATGTTCAACGCTTTATTCACTCTAGATCAGCCTGTAATCATCAACTTTCACGGCTACCCTTCAGTTGTAAAGCAACTACTGTTTGGTCGTTCTAACGTTGGGCGATTCCACATTAACGGCTATCGAGAAGAAGGCACGACAACTACACCTTTTGATATGCACGTGCGTAATCGCACTAGCCGTTATCATCTAATTATGCAAGCAATTGAGCTTGCCTCTGCTCAGAACCCCCGCGTGGCAGCACGAGCTGTTAGTTGCGTGCATCACTACGAATATGTCTTGCAGGATCACAAGCGTTTTATTCAAGAAAACGGCGACGATCCAGCTGATATTACTAATTGGCAGTGGTGTTAACAGAAGCAATTAGCGATTAGCTGGCACATTAATAGCTAATCGCTATTAGTTCAACCATGTTTTTATCCAATAAAGATGAATAAACTAGATACCTACGAGCAACGCATTCGTGATATATTTCCTGAAATTTCAATTGAAAATATAAGTATTAATGATGAAGGTTTTAATGATGACATTATTATAGTAAATGAAACACTTATTTTTTGTTTTCCTAAACATGAACACGCTGTAAGTAAATTAGATATAGAAGTAAAACTCATAGAATTAATTAGGAACTATGTAACCTTAGATATTCCAAAAATATTTTATAAAAGTCGCGAAGTTATTGCTTACTTTATGATTCACGGAGTAACTTTACGAAGAGATATATTAATAGGACTTGACCAAGGAAAAAACCAACTAATTGCTGAACAATTAGCAACTTTTCTTAAAGAATTACATTCTGTGCCAATTCACAATTCAGATTTTGATATACCTATTGCAGACGTTCCAAGTAAGTACAATGATTGGGTAGAATTATATGATCGTATAGAAAGTGAAGTTTTCCCTCACTTGATGCTACACACCCGTGAATGGGCTAAAAGCCACTTTGAATCTTTCTTAGATACCAAAAGTAACTTTGAGTATGAACCTAAACTTATACATGGAGATATAGGCCCATATCACATTTTATTTGACCGACAAAAAAACTGTATTAATGGCGTAATTGATTTTGGTTCTGCTGGCTTAGGCGATCCTGCTATGGATATTGCTACTATAATTCATTCCTACGGAGAATCGTTTTTAAGTAGATTTAGCACAGTTTATCCAGAAATATCTTCGTATTTAAAACGCGCTCGGTTTTATGCTGAAACTTTTGAGTTGCAATGGGCGCTTTCAGGAATTAACAGCCAAGATATTACTTGGTTTTTAGGTCATTTAGGTAGTGCAAAAGATATTAAATATCACGCTTAAGAAAATCCCATGGTTACTTAAAATGTAATTGCTGTAAACAGGCTGAATAAATGAAAATACTTGTACTCAATGCAGGATCAAGTAGCCACAAAAGCTGCCTGTATCAGCTAAGTAATTCATTGCCGGAATTACCAATAGAACCGCTTTGGGAAGCAAAAATTGATTGGAGTCGGCATCAAGGAGTTGCGGAAATTAAAGTTAAGGGTAGAGGTGCAGTTCTAGAAACAGAACTAGAAACTGATTCACGTCCTAGTGTAATTTTGCATATGCTCGACACCCTCGTTCATGGTAAAACACAAGTAATAGAGGAGCTAGCTGAAATTGATGTCGTGGGTCATCGAGTGGTACACGGTGGACAGGAGTACAGTGAAAGCATAGTGATCACGCCAGAAGTGAAAGAAGCGATCGCTCGTCTTGCTACTTTCGCCCCAGTCCATAACCCTGCTAACCTTGAGGGAATACAGGCAATTGAAAAACTACTACCAAATGTCCCTCAAGTAGCAGTATTCGATACCGCTTTTCATAGCCAACTACCTCTGTGCACGGCTGTTTATCCGATTCCTTACGAATATTACGAGCAGGGTATTCGCCGCTATGGGTTTCACGGTATTAATCATCAATATTGTGCTATCAAAACTACTCAATTGTTACAGCGAGATTTAAAATCGTTACGCCTAATTACTTGTCATTTAGGTAATGGTTGCTCTTTAGCAGCAGTTGAAGAAGGGAAAAGTATTGATACCACAATGGGTTTTACTCCCTTAGAAGGATTGATGATGGGCAGTCGTTCTGGTTCTGTTGATCCTGGTATTTTAATTCACTTGCTACGACAAGGGATAGATGCTGACAAGTTAGATGAAATCTTGAATAAGGCTTCCGGGTTGCAGGGAATTTCTGGCGGATCAGGGGATATGCGGCAAATTATGAGCGAAATCGCCGCAGGTAATTCCCGCGCTCAACTTGCATTTGATATGTATGTACATAGACTGCGATCGCATATCGGCGCAATGGTAGCAACTTTGGGCGGATTAGATGCTTTGGTATTTACTGGCGGTGTTGGTGAAAATCAGCCATTAGTAAGAAGTGCAGCTTGTGAAAAATTTGAATTTCTTGGTTTAAAACTCGATCCTGATAAAAATAGTCAGCCATCACTAAATCAAGATATCTCTGCGGCGGGTTCCACTGTGCGCGTTTTAGTTATTCAAGCAGAAGAAGACTGGGCGATCGCTACTCAATGCTGGAATTTAACTCAACATTCTAATTTATGAGTGAACTACAAATAAAGCTGCCGACTGATACTTGGGTTGATTGCACTTGGGATAAATTCATCCAGACAATTGAAGATCCACTATATGAAAAAGCAAAGTCTTACTATCACAATGTACAGTTAAGAATTGAAATGTCCCCTGTAGGGCCTGACCATTCTCGTGATAACGGAATTATTGTTATATTGATCAATCTATTTGGTATTGCTAAGGGTTACAGCGTAGTCGTCAATTGGACAATAAGTGGTTATGCAAAATCAATTACATAGTTATCTCCAAATTCTCTCAGCACTTTTTCCACATAATCAACTAAGCTTTGCCAGCTAGAGTAAGCGCTCAATTCAATCCACTCGTACTTCATGAA
>JAHHHE010000031.1 GCA_019359535.1 Gloeocapsa sp. UFS-A4-WI-NPMV-4B04 | reverse complement strand
GTGTTGTAGTTCCTCACGCTCATCGGCTTCTAACTTTAGAGGTTTTGGTGCAAGTCGGGGCAAGCCTTTCTCTCCATTCGTTCTGCTTGACTCAATGGTATATCAATTTACGCCTTAGCCTACTAGCCTTTCTACCAATGTTCAGACGTTTGATTAGGTTATGTATCTTAAATATCAGCAAGCTTGAGGTGTTCTAGAGCCAAACGAATTCTTGCTATTACATTTGCACTACACATTAGCAACACTGTCCAAAAAAAGCCTTGAAACTATATTATTCTCAAGGCTTTTTCGATATTTTTTTAAATCGGGATGACAGGATTTGAACCTGCGACATCCTGCTCCCAAAGCAGGCGCGCTACCAAGCTGCGCTACATCCCGACGCGGATCTGGATTCGCTTATTACTCTAACACGGAAGAGCGAAAAATGAGTAATATTTTTTCAAAGGGCGATCGCTCTTCTTTCTACCTTGCTGTCAGGAACTTTTTTAATTGGGATACCAAAACATTCCTTTTATCCCCTCTGGATCAGACATAAAACCCAAACCTCGGTAAAAATCCAATACATGAGGATCGGCAAATAAAGTAATGTTGCTAATGTCTTCACTTCGGAGTTTTTTGATCATGTACTTCATCAACGCCTTTCCTAGCTTTTTGCCCTGAAAATTTGGATGAACCACTACGTCCCAAATAGTGGCATTAAAGGCATGATCTGAGGTAGCACGGGCAAAACCAATTAGTCGCCGTTGAGTTCCTCGCACTTCCCACATTGAGGCGACAAGAAAACTATGCTCTAGGGCTTTTTTCACCTTACGCATAGGACGACGTGACCACCCAACTGCATCACAAAGTTCCTCTAATTCGTAGAGGTCAATGTCACGTTCCGTACTGAAAATTATGCGATCGCCGCTTTGGGTAGAACCGCCCACAGATTCAACAGGATACTCTTCAATTGGCGTTGTCTTGGTTCCAGCGGCAGCTTCAGAACCGCTAAACCAGCTTTTCCAAAAACCCATGCCAACTTAATTTGGGTAATAAAAATTATGATAATTCACTAGCTATTTTGACACTATTAATCTTTGTTGTACTGATTCACTTACCTAACGAGTTATTTGATTGCCCTGACATAATTCACGCTCTAAAGTTGCACTATAGACGCGGTTATGTTAAAGAGGTGCAAATAAAGTTGAGCAGTTCCTAGTGTCACAATTTAGCTATTTTCAACTGTAGCACTTAGTATTGAAACAAAAACAAGCTTTTTAATAATAGAGGTTATCAGCTAGGCAAGACATAATTTATCTTTCCTGGTTTGTTGCTCCCCTTGGTTCTTAGCCCTTAGTTTGATGGCTGCTGAGTGTGCGAAGTGTAAATAAATATCAAGTTGTTGGACTGGTGACATCCAAAGATACGATAGAAGCATGGCAACTATTGAAATCCTGGGAGTTCAGCACGCTTACGAGCTAACGAACCCCACGACAACTCCCCATGCTTTAGTTTTTATTCACGGTTGGCTTCTAAGTCGTGAATACTGGCAACCACTAATTGAGCGGTTGGCATCAGATTACCAATGCCTAACTTATGATTTACGCGGTTTTGGTCAGTCGCAGAGTAGTCTAGAAGCCGAAGTGGGTCAGCAAAATTTTTTAAGTCCGGCAGTGGGTACTACGAGCGCTAAACCGTTAACGGTCATGCCTCTGCTTGAATCTCCTCAAGACAAAAATCTTGGGCAATCGTCTAATTGCTATACTCCAGCTGCCTATGCCCAGGATTTGGCAATTCTGTTGCAAAAACTAAATATTACCAATGCTTGGTTGATTGGTCACTCCTTGGGAGGCAGTATTGCGCTTTGGGCAGCAGATCAATTGCCTGAATGTATTAAGGGAGTAATATGTATCAACGCGGGTGGTGGCGTTTATCTTAAGGAAGCTTTTGAGCAGTTTCGCTCCTCTGGTCAGCAACTATTGAAATTTCGCCCTTATTGGCTTTGCCAACTACCTTTAATTGATTTGTTGTTTACGCGAGCAAACGTAGCGCAGGCTCTAGCTCGTTCTTGGGGTCGTCAACGAGTAATTGATTTTGTCATGGCGCACCCAGAAGCTGCTGTAGGAACATTACTGAACTCTACAACAGAAGAAGAAATTAACCGTTTACCTCAGCTAGTTTCTCAATTGAGGCAGCCAGTTTATTTTCTTGCTGGAGCTAAAGACAAGATTATGGAACCAAAGTATGTCCGTCATTTGGCAAGCTTTCACCCGCTATTTCAAGCTTGTGGAGATAATGTTGTTGAAATTCCCGATTGTGGTCACTTAGCAATGTTAGAACAGCCGGATGTGGTTTCCAGCCTAATCCGCTCTATTCTTGACCAGCATAATTAAGGGGTTAGGGATCAGGGAGCAGGGGTTAGGGAAGAGAGGATAAGATTAGAGCTTCTTATGAGCGCGGCTTATTGCTTGCGCGCTGCGCGTCTGGCTTTCCATACTAAATCTTTTTATTCATCTGATCCCTGACCCCTGACCCCTGATGTTGATACAGCTGCATAACTTCGGTAACTGATAGCCGTGAGTGAACACCCAGAGTTAAAGGCGAAGTATGACCTCGATTAAGATGGTCGGCAGCTGCACAGCCAATCATTGCGGCATTATCAGTACAGAATTTGAGCGGGGGGAATAGCACTTTTAAGTTGTGCTGACTAGCGGCAGAAAAAAGGTGCGATCGCAATCCACTGTTAGCTGCTACACCTCCACCGACAGCAATTGTATTTAGTCCATAATCGAGGGCGCAGGCGATCGCACGTTTGGTAAGCGCTCGCGCCACTGTGTTTTGAAAACTAGCAGCCACGTCTTTGATCGGTAACGGCTGTGAATCTCGCTCTAATTGTTGTACTAGCCGTAGTACCGCCGTTTTTAATCCACTAAAACTCGAATCATAACGGTGATAACCTCCTTGTGGTAATGAAACCTTACCTTCTGGTAGATCAAAAGTTTGTGTGCCTTCTTGTGCTAGTTGATCAATTATTGGACCACCCGGATAGCCCAACTTTAATAACCGCGCCACTTTATCAAATGCTTCACCTGCTGCATCATCACGAGTTTCTCCTAGTGTTTCATAGACACCACAATCTTTGACATAAATCAAGCTTGTGTGGCCGCCAGAAACTAGCAAACTTAGGAAAGGCGGTTCTAAACTTGGTTCACTCAAACAGTTAGCGTAAATGTGACCTTCGAGGTGATGAACTCCCAAAAACGGCTTTTGATGTAATAATGCTAAAGTTTTTGCGGCAGTTATTCCTACCAACAGCGCCCCTACAAGTCCCGGCGCACAAGTTGCAGCAATACCATCAATTGCTGTCCAGTCAAGCTGGGCTTGTTTTAGTGCCTCTGCGATTCCTTGATTAATACTTTCTAAGTGCTGGCGCGATGCTACCTCCGGCACTACCCCACCATACTGACGATGGACTGGAATTTGAGAGTTAATAATACTACTACAAACTTGACGATTTTTAACAACCGCTACGGCAGTTTCGTCACAGCTAGTTTCAATCGCTAAAACGGTTGACATTGAAGACTTAATCTCAAAAATGAATGGACTTGGCTTTTGAAGTTTAAACTTTTATTTACTTCAACTTTCGGCGATCGCGCTTCAAGAGTATGATAACTTCCAAGTTCTGTAAAAAAGCCTGTACAAGTGCTGTTTTTCTGGGCAAATACTTTGTCTCTAAAAACAGTCCGCTTCGTGTCTTGGAAATTTTTGCGGGAATCTTAAGTTAACCGTAAACTTTCCGCTTGTACACCAAACTTTTTGTTTTGTAATAAAGGGAAACAATTCCATGCGACGATTGTTGGCTCTAATTCTTGTGATTGGGCTATGGATGAATTTTGCCCCACCAGCAAAAGCAATAGGGGCTGGTCTTGTACCTTGTGGTGAATCGCCTGAGTTTCTTCAACGGGCCCAAACTGCCCGTGCGTCTACCGATACAAGATCAGCAAAAGATCGATTTCAATACTATGTTGATAATAATGCTCTCTGCGGCCCAGAGGGTCTGCCTCGTCTAATTGTAGATGGTCGCCCTGGACACTTGGGTGATATCACCCTTCCGGGTCTTGCCTTTCTCTATATAGCTGGCTGGATTGGCTGGATGGGTCGCTCTTATATCCGAGCAGTTAAAAAGATGGATGGTGCAGCCCCTGAAAGCAAAGAACTTGTTATCGATGTTCCTTTAGCTGTCAAATGTGGGTTAGGCGGTGCTACTTGGCCTGTAGGAGCTATCAAAGAATTCCTGTCAGGTGAATTAGTTGCCAAAGATGATGAAATACCTATTTCTCCGCGTTAGTTTAGCTTAACTGATCAACTTATTTTGGAGATTGATTCATGGCGAATAAAAACGACTCAAAAACATATTTCCTTCAGTATCTTTCCCTCGCCCCAGTTCTAGCCGTTATTTCCGTAGTAGTCTCATTCGTTACCTGGGCTTTAATTAATTATTACTTCCCAGACATTCTCATGTTTCCAAATCCCTAATCCAAAAAACGGCTTAAAAACCTAAGTATGAGGGTTGTCTTTTACTTAAGCTTATTCAGCATTTTTGAGATATGAACTGTAGATGTAACAGCATAATCTAAAAACTGCCGTATTATTAAGCCGGAGAAATATTATTTTGAAACTCGCGATATTTTTATAAATCGCGAGTTTCAATCGTTATTTATAAATAAACAATTAACTGAGCAAATTCTCCTAAAATTTACTCCAAAGATTGAAATTCAGTCTTATTTATTTGGATAAAATAATTACCTATCTAGGAATTCTTCTAAAATTCACTCTAAAGACTGAAATTCACTCTTATTTATTCACATAAGATAATCACATAGTTTCTCTAAAGCTTGAAGATAAGACATGGTACAAGCAGTAGATGCCTCCAAGAATCGTCCGAGCGATCCTAGAAATCGAGAGGTTGTCTTTCCAGCTGGCGATCCCCAAGATGGGAATCTGTTAACACCGATCAACAATTCTGCCATTGTTAAGTGGTATCTTAGTATCTTGCCTGCTTACCGCAAAGGTATATCTTCCTTGAGACGAGGGGTAGAAGCTGGTATTGCTCATGGTTATTGGCTAATTAATCCATTTGCTAAACTAGGGCCACTGCGGGATACAGATATTGCTGATAGAGCGGGGTTACTGGCAACACTTGGTATGGTTTTAATTTCATCGGGAGCAATCTACGTTTACGCTAATAGCAGACCAAAAGAGCCTTTTGTAGCCGTGGGTACACCTGAACCTCCAGACGATTTGAAGACAGGAGCGGGCTGGAACGAATATGCCAAAGGCTTTCTGATTGGTGGTATTGGCGGTGCTGTATTAGGTTACTTAGTGCTTGCCAACGTTGAAGTAATCCAAGGTTTGTTTAGTAGATAGTTCGTCGTGATAACTATTGTGGTTAAAGAGTATTAAGAACAATTAAGACGCAATTAGTGATTGGCGCTAGTGTGTATTGATAAAGAGTAAAGTCTGAGGATAAAATTAGGCTTTATTCTTTATGTTTTGAGTCAAACAATAGCTATTTCCGAGGCATTTTAGATATAAGTTTATTTTTTATTAGCTATCAGTAATCACGTTAATTTTTTTAAACTTCGGTTCAATACTGGATAGTTAAGGTCAGCTATTCACATAAAATGATCCCACTACTTCATTTAGATCCCAAAAAAATATGGTGGAAGCGATAAGTAGATCAAAAGATCGCCCTAGTGACCCCAGAAATCGAGAGGTTGTCTTTCCAGCAGCGCGCGATCCGCAGCGCGGAAACCTGGAAACTCCAATTAATAATTCTAGTCTCGTCAAGTGGTACATTAATGCTTTGCCTGCCTATCGTAAGGGCATAACTCCCTTAAGACGAGGGTTGGAGGCTGGCATGGCTCATGGTTATTGGCTAATTGGCCCATTTGCAAAATTGGGGCCACTGCGTGACACAGATACTGCCAATATAGCTGGGTTACTCTCAACGCTTAGTTTGGTTACTATCTCAACCTTGGCCATATCCCTTTATGGCAATAGCAATCCACCTCAACCTCACGTCACAGTTACGACACCCAATCCTCCAGATGCTTTTAGATCATCGGAAGGCTGGAATAGTTATGCTAGTGGGTTCTTAATTGGTGGCATTGGTGGTGCGTTAGTTGCATACTTCTTGCTTAACAATATAGAGGTGATCCAGGGACTGATTCCTAATTTGGCCAAATAGTTGTGTTAAATACCCGTTGCCAAATAGCGGGTGTGAATAACTACAAAGACACAAAGAAAAATCAGGCGTAACCTTTGTTCACAGGTAAGAAAGGTAAAACTTGAACTCTTTGTGTCTTTTATTTGAGGTAGGGCGATGCCACAGGCATCATTCTGATTGCAGCATTATCAAAACAAAATTGCCTCTAGTTGGTTTAAAGCGGTTTCAATATGATCATTAGTAATTTGAAAATCGAATTCACTAGCGGCCTTTAATTCCTCTTCGGCGCGGCGCAGACGGCGGGCGATCGCTTCTGGAGAGTCTTGAGCGCGATCGCGTAAACGTTGCTCTAGTACCTCTAATGATGGCGGTAAAATAAATATTCGCAGTGCTGTAGGGAACGTTTGATAAATTTGTCTAGCTCCTTGTAGCTCTATTTCCATTAAAATGCACTTGCCCAGAGAAATTTGCTTTTCCACAGGTTCGCGCGGAGTGCCGTAGTAGTTACCAGCAAACTCGGCCCACTCCAGTAGTTCCCCCCTGGCAATCATTTGTTCAAACTGATTACGACTGACAAAGTAATAGTCTTTGCCATGTATCTCTTCTTGGCGGGGTGAGCGAGTAGTTACTGAAGTTGAACGGTACAATTCTGGATGACGCTCAAGTAGCCGAGCTAGTATTGTACCTTTGCCAACTCCACTAGGACCAGTTACAACAATAAGTTTGCCCTTTGGTTGACAATCGTTTTTAGAAGTAGAACTGTCAGTACGCACAACCTGAGTCATCTGAGTAACTTTTAAACAGCATAAATTATTGAATTTAACTCAGATCCTAACCAAATAAGGAAGCTCAATTATCTAGATTATGATCTCGGCTAATGACAAAGCGATTGGCTACCGTTTCCGGCTGAATCGCGGAGAGGATAACATGACTGGAATCGGTAATGATTACAGCCCTCGTACGGCGACCGTAAGTTGCATCAATCAACTGACCTCGATCTCGTGCATCAGTAATGATACGCTTAATAGGGGCAGACTCTGGACTGACGATCGCAACTACTCGGTTGGCAGACACAATGTTGCCAAAACCGATGTTGATTAGCTGAATGTCCATGAAAATCTAACGCAGAGCGTGGTGTGAGAAGCTTTTAGAAACTTACTTTTCATGTTATATACAAAAATTTGGACTTACAAGGCTAAAATTACCGAAAATAGTTGTTTTTAGGGTTTATATCTTTGTTTTTCACCCTGATCTACCCTTAGATATCACTCGAAAGGTAGAGCAGGAACCAAATACTTAACCTCACAACATAAAATGGCGCAGGGCAGTACCCCGTTATCTAGTAAATAAATTGCCTTCCCTAGCAGGCAAAGAGCGGGTTTTCCCAGCTAGCACAAACAAACTTGTCCTAACTTCTATAAAAGATGAATCGTTTTGCAAGCAGTTGATTTCACGACACTAACCGCCGCTTGTAGCGAAATACGCGATCGCTGGCTACCGGCGCGTACCGAACAAGTTTATCAGCGCGATCGTTACACAATTGCCTTACTGTTACGCACGCTCGATCAGCGAGGGTGGCTAGAAATTTCCTGGCATCCCCAAGCTGCTCATATTTGTATTGGCTCACCGCCACCCCGGATACCGGATACGTTTACTTTTAGTCAACAGTTGTTGCATCAGTTGAATGGTTTAGCATTAGTAAAAATTAATGCGATCGCACCTTGGGAGCGCGTTGTAGATCTCCAGTTTGCCCGTCGCCCAGGAGAACCCGCCCTGTGGCATCTTTACGTCGAAATTATGGGTAAATACAGCAATGTTATCCTCACCGACGAAGCTAATGCGATCGTTACTGCTGCTCATCAAGTCAGTCAGCAGCAATCCAGTGTACGCCCGATCCAAACTGGACAGCCTTATGAACCGCCACCGAGTCTTACTGGTGCTGTGCCAAGTTTGAGCGAATCTCAACAGCGCTGGCAAGAAAGAGTAAGCTTAGTACCATTCGCACTGCGGCGCGCTTTACTCAAAAGTTACCGAGGTTTAAGCCCAACATTGGTACAGTCAATGGTGCAAGTAGCAGGGCTAGATCCAGAAGCTACTACAGATACATTGCAACCAGACAATTGGGAAAAGTTGTTTCAGCGTTGGCAAGAATGGCTGCAAGCTTTAGATAAAACTCAGTTTCAGCCGATGTCGACTTTGCCAGGTTATACGGTACTTGGTTGGGGTGGAGTCGAGCCAGTTAGGGACATTCAAGACTTACTCAACCGCTACTACACATTACAGTTAAATCAACAGGAATTTACTCAGTTACGAAACGCCCTAAGTCAGAAAATTAATAATATTCTAGAAAAGTTGCGCCTGAAAGCTCGTACCTTTGAAGAACGCTTGCAGCAGTCTGATCGCGCCGACGAGTACCGAAAACAGGCTGACTTACTAATGGCTCATCTCCAGAACTGGCAACCAGGAATGAAGCTAATTAATTTGCCTGACTTTGATACTGGCAAACCAGTAATGATTAATTTAGAGCCAGAGAAAAATGCTGTTCAGAACGCCCAAGGACTTTACAAACGTCACCAAAAGCTTAAACGCGCTCGGAGTGCTGTTGAGCCACTACTTACAGAGGTAAAAGTAGAGCTTGAGTATTTAGAGCAAGTCGAAGCTGCGATCGCTCAAATAGACAAGTACCAAATATCAGAAGATTTAGAAGCGCTCAAAGAAATCCGCGAGGAGTTGATTCAGCAACGATATCTAGAAGATCCAGAATACCGCAACCGCAGTGCCGAAACTGCAAGCACAAATTTTCATCGTTACCGTACTCCTAGCGGCTACGAATTGTTAATTGGTCGCAACAACCGCCAAAACGATCAGCTAACCTTCCGGGTGGCTGGAGATTATGACCTCTGGTTTCATACTCAAGAAATACCAGGTAGCCATGTATTACTGCGTCTAGAACCTGGAACAATAGCTGATGAAGCAGATTTACAATTTGCTGCCGACTTTGCCGCTCACTATAGTCGCTCCCGCCAAAGTGACCAAGTGCCAGTTGTTTACACCGAACCCAAGCACGTTTACAAGCCAAAGGGAGCTAAACCGGGAATTGCAATTTACAAGCAAGAGCGTATTCTTTGGGGACAGCCACAGCGAGCAAACCTATATTTAACTAAATTAGAGGCTGGAGGCTAGGAGTTGGATGAGGAAGAATCCATCCCTCGCCCTTTGTAGTGTAATATCTTGGAATTATTAGGGTGGTTAAAACCTTGTCCTTCGTTCCCTAGCCCCTGATCCCTGACTTCTTTCCAGACTAATACATCTACCATTTGAGAGAGTTATGTCAAGAAACTGTGAAGTTTGATAAAAAAGTCTGTCTTTCCTGTTACAATGTTAGATATAAAGAGGGAACAAGAACAATTAGGTTTGTAACCCGCTGGAGCTTTGGGAACGCACAGTTTGGGTTTCCTCAATTGAGAAAACAACGTAATAAAATTTTTAAGACCAGCTTGGTGAGCTGGTCATTTTTTTAGCAATAAAAAGGATCAGAAATTCCTAAATGAATGTGGGCTTTCAATACTTTTGTTAGTTATTGGATAGAGTTCTTAATATCATCCTAAACAATCCAATAGACATATCCCAACCAAAACAAGCATTGGCATCAGCCGGATTCTTAGCAACCAAGACTCAAAAATAGTAGCGCTTGCTCATACTATGCGCGAGTGTTCTTCTCGTTTAAGAGGTAGGTGTAGCCAAGCTGTGTTTCCCAAAACAAAGAAGCGAGTCCAACTGCCAAAGCTGCACGGGATAAAGCGGAAGCTTCATTATAGTCTTCCGCTCTTATCAAGTTTTCTATGACAGAGTAATTTATACATACTCCTTGTTCAGTACCCTGTGTACACTCTTCATCCAATCATCCCAAGCAGCTGGATCTGCTGTTGTCCCGTCCTCTAAAATTATCATCTGACTAAGCAAAGCTCCGACATCATCAGACTGTGTGCGTTCGTAGAAGCCTTCCAAAAATAGCACCATTGCTTCAAATGCCTCTGTTTCGGTTAGTTTTTCTATCTTAAATCTCCTTTTCTTTATGGTTTGGTAAATTTTTAATAAAATCAAATTGCCCCTTAAATAACGGAGGGTATTTTCGAGTATAGACAGAACAAAATAGTTAATATTACCTAGCGCCTGCTTGCTTTAGCACCTCAAATATTTCGGTGTGTTCTCTATACTTGGCAATATCTAATGGCGAATTACCATGATTATCTTTTTTATTTACGTTAGCTCCCTGGTCAATTAAGTTTTTAACCTTGTCAATGTCACCTCTAGCTATAGCTAACAATAATTTGTCATCTATTTTTTCGCTTCCTAATATCTCTTGCTCCCATTCCATTTGAGCTTGTTCTAATTCCCTTTTTTTCTTCCATCTCTATTTCTTGTTCAAGCTCTTTAAGACTGGTAATAAGACAGTCTAATATTGTTTTTTGCTCTTTGCTGAGGAGATTCTTATCAAAAGATTCAAGTCTGCGATAAAGTAAGAATTCATTGCCGCTTTCCTGAAATACAGCCCTTGCTAGTCTGGGAAGAAAATAACATAAAGATTTATCCGAAATTAATGCTCCGTCAATGATCATCATTGAACACTGTTCATAAGTCATTTCATCTCTCAAAATGCTACCATAATCATGCTGAATCGCTGAATAGTCACCCTTGGTGATATCTGTATTTGCTGGGGCAGCATATATTATTAATGGTTTTGTAAAACTAGAAAAAGCTTTTTCAATATCATCTAATATAGAAGTATATTCCATCTTTCAAGTAACTCCTTTTATAGATTATTCATAATTGTCGTATCGCTAGAACCGCTCCAAAAATCATTAAAGTTAGCACTGCACGAAATTATCAAAACACGATCACAGTAATAGCAGAGCGTGTTTGTGGAGTTACGTTCAGATAGCGCTGTACTACTTCTCGCTTAACTATAGATTAGGATTCTTAAAGTGTTAGAAGGTTAATTCTTGTAGCTGCTCAATAAGAGTAATGTCAACTGCAAAGCTTAACCGAAAGGCATTATGTAGGTTTTGCTTTGTATTATGTCTCTTGGTGTAGTAAAGCCGTAGAGATCGCCTAAAAACCAGATGATTTTTCTGTAGAAGGGATCTTCACTCGCAAATTAAGTTCTTGGAGCTGATTGTTCAACTCTCTTTGGCGCTTAATCAAAGCTTCAAAGTCTGCCCTTGTCGCTAAGTCTGCCCTATTATTGGGGACAATTTGATTGATTTGGTCTAGACAGGCATTTAACCCCGCAGGGAATTCATTGCGAGTCAGTGATCGCTCACCCTGGTATGTGCCGTTGAGATACCCAGATAGACAGCCGCGTTGAGCAGTTGTATTACTGGAATTAGGGGATTCTTGTGCCAAGGTTGTTGATGGATAAAAGCCAATTCCCGCAAGCGCCAAGGTTGTTGCGAAAGTAGCTAAATTAAGTAAATTCATAATTGATAAAATCTTAGGCATCGCTCAAAGTTCTCTAAAACCGCTTCTTAAAGTTAACAAAGCCTCTTCGGGGTAGTGATAAGTGAGTAGTGAGCAGTGGGATTTTTTATACTTACTCCTTCTCTACTCACTTCTTCTCTACTCACTTCTTCTCTCTTTACTTAGTAACCTTTCTCCAAATTTGGCTAGCATTACATGAAGGACGTTTTATCTCTCCATTTTAAAATCCTTGTCATTACACCTTCAGTAACGCGAATCAATGCTTACCCGTATTAAAGACTTAGCAACAAAATTAGCACCTCGCCTAATTGAAATTCGCCGCCATATCCACAGTCACCCAGAGTTGAGTGGTGAGGAGTACCAAACAGCCGCTTTTGTCGCTGGTGTGCTGTCTGCTAACGGTGTTCATGTGCAAGAAGGAATAGGGAAAACTGGCGTTGTTGGTGAAGTGCAAGGAACTAACAGTGATTCGCGCTTGCTAGCAATTCGCACTGATATGGATGCCTTACCAATTCAAGAACGTACTAATTTAGAGTATGCTTCTCGAAAAGCGGGAATCATGCACGCCTGTGGTCACGATGTCCACACGACGGTAGGACTAGGAACGGCAATGATCTTGTCGCAGATAGCGGATGAATTGCCAGGAAATGTCCGCTTTTTGTTTCAGCCAGCTGAGGAGACTGCTGTAGGAGCGAGCTGGATGATTCAAGATCGAGTGATGGAAGAAGTTACGTCCGTTTTATCTTTGCACGTTTTTCCTTCAATTGAGGCTGGATCAGTTGGAATACGCTATGGAGCGTTGACGGCGGCGGCGGATGATTTAGAGATTATCATTGTTGGGGAATCCGGGCATGGTGCTAGACCTCATGAAGCGATTGATGCGATCTGGATTGCCGCACAAGTGATTACTACACTCCAGCAAGCAATTAGCCGGACACAAAACCCGTTACGTCCATTAGTATTGAGTATTGGGCAAATTAATGGTGGTAGAGCGCCAAATATAATTGCAGATCAAGTGAAATTGCGGGGAACTGTGCGATCTCTTCATCCCGAAACTCGCACAAATTTACCCGCCTGGATTACTCAAATTGTCTCTAATATCTGTGACTGCTACGGCGCTCGTTATCAAGTTAATTATCGTCCTGGTACACCAGGAGTCCAAAATGATTTAGCTTTATCTCAGTTGTTGCAAACAGCAGCTGAAGAAGCTTGGGGAAGCGATCGCGTACTCGTGTTACCCGAACCCTCTCTCGGTGCAGAAGATTTCTCTTTATATCTAGAACACGCTCCTGGTGCTATGTTTCGGCTAGGAGTTGGATACAAAGATCGAGCCGTTAATCACCCTCTACACCATCCTCAATTTGACGTGGATGAATCTGCTATTGTGACTGGTGTTGTGACTTTAGCGTATAGTGCTTACAAGTATTGGCAATAAAAGGAGCAGGGGAGCAGGGGAGATTTCTAGCCGCTAGCACGCATACCGTCTTCCACAAGAAGGATGCAGTGTGTATTAAGTGGTTGATATTCTAACAACCAATACTTTATTAAATGACAATTCAAGTAATTAACTTATGACATCACCAACACCACTGCAAGGCACTGACTTAGTTGACTGCGCTAGAGCCAATGCCAAGCAGGGCATTGAAACTGCTGCTCTTCAGTGTGGTTATGGTGAAGACCTTAATACTTTTGCACAACAACTGAAGCAAGCTTGTCAGCAAATGAATTTACAAGTTAAGGAACTTAGTGAGTTAATTACGGACCAAGAGATGCTCCTTCAACTGGGTACTGGTGAAATAGTTGCACCTGATACAGCATCTGAACTTTAAATGTAGCTATGGAATATGTAGAAGAAAAATTTTTTATCTATTAACTCTCTAACTCTTCTTTTATCTACAATCCCAAAATTAACCGCGCCAAGTTGAAATAAATTAAGACACCCAAGACATCAACAGCTGTGGTGATGAATGGCGCTGACATTAAGGCTGGATCTAAACGCATTAGCCGAAACAAAAACGGTAGCGTTGAACCTGAAACAGATGCCAAAACAGAAATTGCTAGTAGACTAACACCAACAGCGATCGCCACTGATAAATTTTTTTGAAGAAAGTAAGCCCACACAGTTGCTACTACGCCTAACATTGAGCCAAGTAAAGCTCCGGCGATTCCTTCGCGCACAATTACCTGGATTGGTTGCATTCCTCTGATTTCATCAGTATTCATACCTCTAATCACAACTGTCGATGACTGAGCGCCCACATTGCCACCAGTACCCACAAGTAAAGGAATAAACGCGGCTAAAGTAACGACTTTTTCTAAAATATCTTCTTGACTCTTAATAATCGTACCTGTAACTGTATTAGTTAAAAGTAATACAAACAGCCAAACAACACGCTTTCGGGCAACAGTAAATAAATCAGTTTGAAAATAATTGTCACCACCAGATTGCACACCACCACCTACTGCATAAATATCTTCTGTGGTTTCTTGCTCTAGGATGTCAATTACATCATCAACTGTGACAATACCGACAAGACGCTGTTCCCGATCAACTACTGGTACAGCCAAAAAGTCATAGCGCTGAATTACCCTTGCTACTTCTTCTTGATCTGTATCTGTGTAAACAAATACAGCTTCCGTCGTCATAATTTCCCCAATCGTTTCCTGGGGTTGAGCGGTGACTAATTCGCGTAGTGACAAAGTTCCAGTTAAGCGCCTTGCAGCATCAGTGACATAAAGGTAATAGATCGTTTCTGTAACATTAGCTAAACGGCGAATTCGCTCCAGTGCTTGAGTTACAGTAAAGCCTTCTTTGAGAGAAACTAACTCTGGTGTCATGATCCGCCCAGCAGTATCGGGTTGATAACCCAATAATTGGGCTGTTGCTTGGCGTTCATCTGGGCTAAGTTGTTCGAGCAGACGATTAACGATTTTTGCTGGTAGCTCATCAAATAATCGCACTCGGTCATCGGGTGACATTTGATCTACGATATCGAGGACATCCTGACGCTTGAATTCCTCAATTAATGCTTGCTGCACACTAGAATCAAGATGTTCATAAACCTCAATTGCCTCACTTTTTGATAGCAAGCGGAATGCAAGCGCTTGGATCGCTTCAGGTAAGCCTTCAATTGCTTCAGCGATATCCGCAGGCTGCACCGGAACCAAGATTGCTTTTGCTCCCTGTAAGTCTCCTTGTTCCAGCAGTGCTTGAAGCTGATTGCGGACTAAATCTCGTAGTTCTTTACGTGAGAAATCCTGGAGAGTTGAGGATAAATTGTTAGTTTCAGTCAAAGTCTACCCTCCTCTTACCAGTGGAATGAAGGTTGCTGCTTTTAGTCTAGGGGATTACAAGGTAGTTTTCAGATTAATTCCGGCTATTTTCCCGCGTAAATGAGCGCTGATCCCGAATTTTCTGGTTCTAGTGCTAGAAATGAGGTGAATAGAGGTAATAATCAGCGTAAGTTTTAACCCTGTAACCAGGCAACAATACCAAAGACGAGAAACAGAAAGCCTCCTACACCTGTAAGTGTACGCTCAGAAATACGCCCCGCTAGCATTCGTCCACCAATGACAGCGATCGCCGTACAAATCGCATGACCAAGAATAGCACCAGTTGTCACACCTATCGGATTATTACCTGCTGCTAGCGCAATCGTAGCAAATTGAGTGCGATCGCCCCACTCCGCCAAAAACGTCAAACTAAACGCTTCTAAACAAATTGCCGTTGCAGTCTGTTCTTCCGGTAATTTAAATTCAGCTTTCTCGACTACTTCTGTTGCTTCTAATACCACTTCTGCATCACACGAAGCAGCAGGCATTACGCTTGCTTGATACAGCAGCTTGAAACCAAAGCCAATAAACAAAACAATTTCGGCGTAATGAATATAAACTTGTGGGAATAAAGATGCTGCTTGTCCCACCGCTACAGAAAGTACCGTCATTGTAGCTAGAGCCGCTAACACACTTGCAAATATCAGCCGTCGCGAGTGGCGCATAGCCAAAATTACGGCGATAAAAAAGGTTTTATCCCCTAGCTCTGAAACCGCAATTAGCAATAAACCGGCAGTAAAAGCTGACAGCAACGTGAGCAAGCTCCTCAGAATTAAATAACTTTCCTCAGTGAGCTTGATAAGTGCCATAAGACCTCACCAAGCTCACAGTTTATGTGAACTCAGTGAAGGTCTCACTCCCAAGTTGACGGTTCAGCCCAGTTTATCTGATTACTGAATCGACCCGATACTTGTCATCTGAACCAGGCTATTGTTGCCAGTATGTTGATTCAGACGGACTGGCTTAATCATTAAACCAGCAGCTACTCCCCTTCATCGCTGAGTCATTATACATCTGTCATGAGGTAGAGTACAAGCGAACGAGTAAAAGGCAAGTGAAGATAAAATTCATCACTTCATCTCTTTATCTCAATATTTCCGCTCCTGTGGCTCAAACAAAGTAATATTCACTGGTCGATACTGTAGATCAATGCCAGCAGGTGAATAGTAAGCCATTGTGTGTTTGAGAAAATTAGTATCGTCTCGCTGGGCGTAATCCTCTCGAAAGTGAGAACCGCGACTTTCTAGACGATTGAGAGCTGATGTCAAAATTAGCTGTCCTACAATTATTAGGCTCCGTAGTTCTAAGGCTTCAATCAGTTCAGTATTCCAGCAACTACCCTGATCATCTAAATATATCTGCTGGTATTGCTGTTGTAGTTTTTGTAATTGTTCCAACCCTTCACGCATTAATTCAGGTGTACGAAAAACACCACAATGCTTGGTCATGCAATCTTGAAAAGCATCACGAACTTGGGCAATTCGGTACTGTCCCGGCTGCTCTAGCAGCGCTTGAATTTGTTGTTGGGCTTCGGTAAGATAGCGTTGCTCATCTACAACCGGATGCTTGCGGTTTTGAACGAATTGTGCTATGAAGGCTCCTGTTTTACGTCCATAAACTACACACTCTAATAAAGAGTTGCTGCCAAGCCGATTAGCTCCATGTACTGAGACACAGGCACATTCCCCAGCTGCAAAGAAGCCGTCAATCAGAGAATCTAGCCCACTCCGCACTTGACCATCAATATTTACGGGAATTCCCCCCATAGAATAGTGAACCGTAGGTCTTACTGGGATAGGCTGATGCACAGCGTCAATGCTGACTAGCCGATGAGCTTCTTCCCAACAGAAGGGAACTCGGCTCATAATTTTTTCTTTGCCCATGTGACGTAAATCGAGATGGACAAAGGAGCCACCAGCACTGCCATCAGGATGAATACCACGACCTGCTAAAATTTCCTGCGCGATCGCACGAGAGGTGATATCACGCGGCGCTAGTTCCATGCGACTAGGCGCATAGTTAGCCATAAAGCGATCGCCCTCACTATTAATCAGATACGCCCCTTCGCCGCGCACCGCTTCCGAAATTAGTACCCCAACCGGATATAAGCCAGTAGGATGAAATTGGACAAACTCCATATCTTCTAATGGCAATCCGGCGATTGCTGTCATCGCTAAACCATCCCCAGTCGAGGCATAGTCATTTGAAGTAGTATTGTAGACGCGACCATAGCCCCCAGTCGCAAACATCACCGCCTTCGCCCGTACCACTACTAGCTCTCCATCCAGAATGCGGTACATGACTACACCCTTCGCCCCACCATCTTCTAAAATCAGGCGCATCACATACCATTCGTCGTAAATCTGCACCCCATACCGCCGCAGATTGTTAACCAGTTCGTGTAAAATGGCATGACCAGTCTTGTCTGCCGCGTAGCAAGTGCGGTTGTGGGAATGTCCGCCAAAAGCACGTTGGGCAATTCGACCATCTGGCAAGCGGGAAAACAGCACTCCCATGTGTTCTAGGTCAATTACCACGTCTGGGGCTTCGCGGGCGAGGATTTCTACTGCATCTTGGTCTGCTAGGTAGTCTGAACCTTTAACAGTATCAAATGCGTGGGCTTCCCAACTATCAGCAGAATCTACATTTTTTAGTGTTGCTGCAATTCCGCCTTGGGCAGCGACTGAGTGAGAACGAATCGGGTGGGTTTTGGCAACTAAGGCAACATTTAGATTCGGGTCAGTTCGGGCAATTTCGACCGCCGCGCGACATCCCGCCAATCCACCCCCAACAATAATAATGTCGTGTTCTAACATGAGGAAAGCTGATATCTAAAATTTCTTTTGTTATATCTTGGTTCACTAAAAAACTTCCTCACCAAGAAGGCAAGGAAGTTTCTTTGTAAGGATGAAGACTAAATCATCCTTCATCTTACCTCTAGCGAAGAAGTAAATATCATATTCCATCCTTTTTGTCAAGCAGTTGCTTGTACAGGCTGTTGTTGGGATACATTGCCAGGCATATTTTCCATTTTTGTCTGTGCATCTACAGGAGAAACTTCTATGTGATTGAATAAGGTTGTCACGAAGGCAAACAGCAAGAAAGGTAGCGACAGCAATATGATCAGTCCAACAGTGGCTAAAGCATATACAGGTCTTCTTGCACCCATCATTGCCATCGCCGAAGCCAAACTTAAGGCAATGGTGATTAGCCAAATAATGATTTGACCATAGATATCGCCAAAGGTCAGGGTACAGACAAAGCGGTACTTTTGGATATCATTCATGACATTTCCTGCAAAATTCTTTCAAGATTTTGAATTAAAGCTCTGTCTGTGTTGTAAACGATTTCTAAATATTTTTGACAGATTTGCAACAGGACTTTACAGTCTAGGGCAGTTGGATCAGCATATAGTTGCGTTTATGGCTAAGGATAGATACATTAGATGAAGCACAAGGCTTATATAAGCTTCCCGGATAGTAGCGATCGCTAAAACTAAATTTCCACTTCAAAAACTTGCACCTTATAAGCTGAAAATGCGACACACTTACAATTTGGCGAGTGATTATTTTTAGAAGTATCTGGTTTTATAGTTTCATAGATAAAAGTTTTACAGGCAAATTCACTCATTTCAAAACTCACTTTTAGAGCAAGCTAACTAAGAGAGTATTAAAAATAACTACAAAGGTTCAAATAACCCTGAGTTTATCCGCTAAAAAGGTAATAAAACTTCACAGAAAAGCAGAATTTATCAGTTATTATCCCAAAAGTTATATTTATTAATAAGACAAGTGCAATAGTAAACTTGTAATTTCTCAATGAAAGAGATGCGGCTATCGATTGTTAAACTCAGGACAATAATATTTAGTAGCTAAAGTGCTGACCACAGAGGCATTAAATATATTTGCTTTTTCATAGTTTTCACTAACTTGATTTTGTTGAATTTCCTCTATAGAAAGCCCTTCTTTTAATTCATTACATACATCTTTTGCTTCACTAATGCCTTGTTCTGGGGTTTTTTCAACCCTTGCTAGCAAATTATCACGCACATCTGGAAAATTACTGACAGTGCGTCTGTAGTCTTCAAGAAATGCTTGGTCATTGTTGCCAGTCTCCGCCTGTGCTGTTGGTGCAGATTTCATAATCTTGCAAACTGACTCTGATAAGTCTATAACCTGACCTGATGCGGTAGTCATAAAACAAGCATAATCAGGTTCTTGAGCGATCGCCTTTAAGTACAAAACTGGTACAAAACAAATGATAGTAGCAGATACAGCACTTAAATGTAATAATTTCATCATGTCACCTAAAGTTGTTTGCCTTTTTAGGATTCCCAACTTTGGAGACTTACTAACAGATAGATCATAAAAAATATGGCTTACGCAGCTAGACTATATAACCGCTATGTGCATAAACATTTTAGAAGCGGGTGCAGCTAGAAAATACGTAAGCCTTGATCTCAATAATTTAGGCAGTGTAATCACGCTTTTCTGCCAAAATTATCTAAAGTTACTCTTATTTAAAAGCGAAGTATATTAATTACCAATAGCGATTATCCGGTGTAACGGAACCATTGGGCATGGTTGTTAGCCTGAATTTAGCACCTCTAAAGTTGGTAAACAACATTTTGGCTCCTTTTAAGTTTGCACCCTCTAAATTGGTAGCAATCATCCCAGCCCTCGTCAGGTTAGCATCTTGTAAATTTGCAGATTTAAAATTTACACCTGTCAAACTAGCGCCAGTCAGAATAGCACCACTTAAGTCTGCAATCTCTAGATTCGCACCGCTAAGGTCAGCACCTTCCAAATTGACCTGAGATACATTAGCTCGATTTAGGTTTGCATCTCGCAGGTTTGCACCAACTAAATTAACTTGATTATTAAGTTCATTTAAGGGAGCGCCACTTAAGTCACATCTAGGACAGTCGCCTGTTTGCTTCAACTGTTCTAAGTCTTGCGGTAGGTAAGCTTTGGCGGGAGCTATTAAGCATAATTGAGTTAATACGACAGTAGCGAGAATTCGGAGTTTCATTATTTTTAACTTTAGCGATCGCGCTGTAAATTTTTAGGATTAGCGTTTTCGTCTTAGGCTGCAACTAGCCTAAACCTAAAAACGAAAATATAAATACGGAAATATACTTAAATCTTCTGTATAAATTTTATTTATAATTTAAGCAAAAGTAAAATTTCTTAGATAGGTTTTCTCCTTAGTTATTTATACTTTTAATGACGGAGGAGTTAAGGGAATGTTCCACTCAACGCCAGCCTAGAAAGCGCAAGCAAGGCACAATTAAGTAGTAGCTCACACCTAGCCAGAAGCTAACAGCAATACTGACAAAATCAAAAAAAGCTATGTAATGCCACAAATCAAACCAGCCAGGTTGTTGAATAATTTGGAATACAGGGGTTGAAAACAAATTTAAATTAACCATACCTGCAAAAAGGATGCTTGTGCCAGCTGACGCAACAACAGCGTGAACTAAGTAGTGACTTGGTAGACCGATACCGAGTGTAAGAAGTGTTACCGCTACTCCAATTAACCCGATTCCAGGCTCTAAGCCATCACTATACAGCATTGCTAATCGCCAAACTAACCAACTCAATCCATAACCCAGTAGCCCCATTAGCGCTGCTACTAAATACCGCCGTCGCTGACCAAAACCTCCCGCAGCTGTTAGTCCCCATGCTGTCCCTAATCCAGCAGCTGTAAACATCATAATTTCTGAGCCGACGGTAATCTGAGTATTTGGAAATAGGTAAGGTAACTGTTGAGCAACAAAAGCAGCAACTGTAGTACCGAGTGGCGACCAATAGGCTAAGATAAAGCCAATTGAAGTAGTTACACAGGTTGCGATCGCACTTAGTACCATTGCCCAGATTGTATCTCGACAAGCTCGTGCAATTTGAACGATAACTGTAATTAAAAACTGAGTAATATCAGAAATACTTTTTGTAAAAGCTGAGATTACTAGCCGCACCCAATTCAAAAAAGTTTGACTCAGACTGCTAATTAGCTTAAACAAAGACACCTGAGCCACAGATTGAGACTGCGCTAGACGCTCTTGAATTACCCTAGCGGTTGCTGGTCGCTTGTTGACATCTTCTTGCACCAAATCATCTAATAAATCTGCAAAATCTGGACTAACTGATACGGCATTACGCCACCGTAGCTCCCCAGTATTTCGGTCTTCTAATTCGGGCGGATAAATACCTGTTAATAATTGAATCATTGTTCGACCTAGCGCATAAAAATCGGCAGCTGGTCCCACGCCACGCCCCGCAATTTGCTCTGGTGGACTGTAACCAGAAGAAAATAACTTAGTTGAGCTAGCCTGACGCGATGAGGCGGGGCTGATTTGTTTTGCTCCACCCAAATCAATTACTACTAGCTGCCTTGTTGAATCACGCAGCATTAAGTTAGAAGGTTTGATGTCACGGTGAATAACTTTGTGGCTGTGCAACTCTTGTAAAATATCTACCGCTTGTCTGAACCAACTAAATACCCACCCCTCTGGACATCCTTGCGGGTGCTGCTCCAAAATTTCCTCTAGTGTCTGACCGTTGATTTTTTCCATCACCAGACAAGGCAACGGGCGTTCTTGTGTTTTGTTCAATAGCACCTGGAAATAACCATCTGGATCGACTCTAGGCACGCCTGGATGGCGCAAACTGGCTAAAACGGCTGCTTCTTGCTCAAATAATTCCAGAGCTTTTGGTGATGGTTCTATCAATACTTTCAGCACTTGCTCTGTTTGTACTGCCAAATCCCAAACTGTATAAATCTTGGCAAATCCTCCTGAACCCAATTGCTGGAGGGGAACATAGCGATTTTTCAACTGTAGCGGTGCGCCACAGCTGTTGCAAAACTTGTTTCCCCAACTATGGGGATAAGGGTGGGGACACTTGGGGTTAATACAGTGAATTGCACTGCCAACAGGCTGAGGCACAACAGAATTAAGACATAAGTTCCTTAGATTCTACCCAAACCAAACTTATTTCACTTATTGCTACGGTTGTCGCACTTTTGCGTAAGTTTATCCATGTCCATTCCAGGTGATGGGTAAGCTGTGTTCAGAAGGCCAGGAGGCATGATTGACCTGTGTTCGGGTTTCTTCATCTAGAACTTTGACAACTTTGTTGTAGATTTCCTGCGCTTGTTGCGGAGAATCGCCGATACTTGTCAATCCCAGCTTGCCAAACTCCGAAAGACAACCCATTAGATGAAAAACTGTGCCAGTTCCAGTACCCGTATCAAAGTGCAATCGGTGATGGGCAATAATATCCATTAAGTCATTTGGCAATAGACCCCGATAACGATCTTTTTGCAGGTTGTCAGTGGCAATGTAATATTTTGGTCGTCCCTGTTGACTGTAAAATAGCCCACTAGAGAGGTCATAACGCCCATTGGTTAACAACTTGAGTGTCATAAATGGGTGAGTAGTACCACCTTTACGCAGGTTTATCTCGATCGCCTGGACATCCCACTGCTGTCCATCACCTTGGTCAACAGCGATAAAATCAACCCCAAATCGCTCTAAGGCTCCTTTTTCTGCCAGTTTTCTGCCAACTTTTAATCCCAAGTCCTGGATCTGCAAGCGATAAGCTTCATCAGCAGGAAAGCGGCAGCCAAGATATATTTGACCATCTGGCCCACCTAAGATTTGGTCGTGGGTAGAGAGTATTTCTACGTCGCCGCTAGGTGTAATTCGACCTTGGACACTAGGCGATCGCTTTATTTCTCCTTCGACGAATGCCTCGACAATTCCCCCTAGTTCTGGCAAGCGGCTAGAAAAATTAGCCCAGTTCTCAGATTGCGATTGAAACCTCAAATGTGGAAAGGAATCGCCGATCGCTGCTACTCGTTCTGCGTGTGAGGCTTCCCCTGGTGCGACACTCTGAATTGGTCTTAAATCTAGCAGTGCATTTGCCTCTCCCGAAATTCCTTCGTTTAGTTTGACTACCATCCGTTTTAACGTTGGTTGCCGTTCCCACAAATCAGCTGCTGCTATTGCCAAGTCTTGAGCATTCCAAATGCTGAAGCTACCGTCGGGATAAGGCACTCCGCTTTCAGCAAATATTTGTCTACTTCCACTCTTGGTTCCCCAAATTTGTAGTTCTGGAGCAGCAGCATATAGCGGTATACCGAGCTGCACAGATAATTTTCCTTCCCAAGTCGAAGAATTATAGCAGATCATGAATGATTTGTCTAGGCGTAGAGCTTGACGAATTCGCTCAAGTAAACGCGGCCGCTCGATAATTTTTTGAGTTAGCGGTTTGAGAGAGGAATCGTAGGTAGAGAGTAATAGCAAGCGATCGCGGGCATGAGAAAATGGAATCCCTGGTAATAGCTGAAGATAGTAATCGATCACGCTTGGATGTAGCGGCTGTGAAGTGATATAAATCAGCCGAGTTCGAGGATTCTGCAAGCGAATTAAGGAAAATAGCAGTCGCTCTTCGTAGTGATGACAGCCCTCTATTTTTTGTAGTTCTCGCTGGTCTACACTGAGGGAGGGAATGACTAAAATATCTGCATCACCGTTATCCAACTGTTCAATAGTGTTCCAGCGATCGCGCAACTGATTTTGTAAATATCGAAATTCCCCTGCGTGTTCAAATTGTTCAGAGGAAGAGTCACTTAAAGTTTGCATCGCCCTGGCCCACGTATCCCAACAACTGCAATCTTACTCTGGGCAGCATTTTGAGCAAAATATATCTTGAGGAACAATCCTCCATCTTATCAATTTGACAGTTCTAGCTTTATACAGAAATTGCTAGTCCTAAAAAAGTAAGGATGAGTTGTAATGATGAATAAAATACCAGATGACTCTAATGTGTTTGGCTAACTTCTGTATCTGCTTTTTTGCTCCGCCTGCAACCTTTTTAGTTTACAGTTAATTCCCCAAAGGTGGTTGAAATAGATTCACAATAACGTTATCACTCGCCGTCTTTGGGGACAAAAGACAAAAAGGGGGTTATTCTCTACATAGGTTTGAAATTTTTGGACTATCTTAAGCAATTTGTAAGTAAGTTATAGCAATCAACCCTTTCAAGGTAATGAAACTTAGAACAAAAATTGGGCATTTCAGCTTTTAGGCAATTGATGTTTCAATTAGAAAAAAATACTGTTCGTAAATTTGATTTTTGCTTGTAGCTGTGAAATCCATCAACTTCGTAAGTCACCTTGAAAAGTCTAATGGACGTATTTACACCTTTGCATCTTTAGGATTTATGCAACAATGCTACTTTGCATTGTATTTATAATTACAAATTAAGTTAATATCAATCCACTTCTTCGGTAAGACGTTTGTTAAAGCGCTCTTCAGATACTTTTAGTTATTAATAAGTAAATAAACTTGCTACAGAAGGTAAGCATAAATTGACTGAACATAGTTTTCAGTTAATACTCAAGGGAAAAAATTGGTCCGGGTTGAAATTATTGTATTTAATTTAACTCAATTACTTATCTAAGCAAGATTTTGTTTAAAGTGAGAATTCATGGCTAATTCACTCAAACCCCTCCAAGACCAAGTAATTGTGATCACGGGCGCTTCTAGCGGGATTGGCTTTAACCGCCAGAATGGCTGCACACAAAGGTGCGAAACTTGTCCTTGCAGCCCGTAATCAGGATGCCCTGAGTCAGCTTGTAGACGAGATCCGTAAGCTTGGCGGTCAGGCGATCTACGTAGTAGCCGATGTCGGGCGAGAAGAAGATGTTAATCGCATTGCTGATGCGGCGATCGCTGAGTTTGGAGGCTTCGACACCTGGGTCAACAATGCGGGTGTATCGATCTTCGGACGCTGTGAAGAAGTTTCGATACCAGACATGAAACGGATGTTCGACACCAACTTCTGGGGAGTTGTATATGGCTCTCGTGTCGCTGTTAAACACTTTAGGTAACGCGGTAGCAGAGGTGCGCTGATCAACGTCGGCAGCTTTTTAGGCGATCGGGCAGTGCCAGTCCAGTCTACTTATTCGGCTTCCAAGCACGCGCTGCACGGCTGGACGGATGCCCTGCGGATGGAGCTAGAGGAAGAAAAAGCTCCTGTCTCCGTGACGTTGATTCACCCTGGACGGATTGACACTCCGTACAACGAACACGCCCGCAGCTATATGCCTAAGCAACCAGCCCATCGCGGCATGATCTACCCACCGCAGGCGGTAGCTGAGGCGATCTTATATGCGGCAGAACATCCAAAACGGGATATGTTCGTTGGTTCCCAGGCTAAGTTCCTCGCCATACTAGGTGCTATATCTCCTCGGCTGACGGACAAGTTAATGGAGATTTGGGCTTTTCCCTCGCAGCAGTCTGATCGCCCCTCGCGCGATCGGGAGGACAACGCGCTCTATCAAGCTGGCTACGGTATGCACGAGCGGGGAACCCACCAGGGATGGATTCGCTCAGGCAGCCTTTATGTGAAAGCCGAGAAGCATCCGGTTCTCACAACCATAGCTGTAGCTGGTTTCGGCATGACAATCTGGCTGCTTACGACATCCGTTGTCCAAATCCACTAAATCTGCGTCTAGCTCCCAAAGCTAGTTAATTGCTACCAGATCGCGCTGCCGCCTAAATTCTGGAAATACTCAGCTAGTTTGCACTATTCAAATTACAAAACTCTTGGAGGTGTAATTTATAAAACTGATAATTTACTTCCCAATTTCAGCAAGCTATGGAACTTTGATACTGACAAAAAATTACGCAGTTATAAAGTTATCTAAACTACATTGAAGTGCTTGCTTTCAATAGAGTGATCCTTCTGAACTTTCAGTGACTAAAATAACCCTAAAGAGTAATTTATTTTATATCCAAAGATTGGTATAAAGTGAGTAGCTTTCCACCTTTAGAATGATAAAGTCAAGTAATTTAAGGATTAAATTAATGTTTAGATAAAAACTGTAAAGTCAACTTTTTTCTTGCTTTCATGAAAGTTGCACAACAATCAACACTCTGCAAAGAAGCTCTTTACAGTTATCACCGACAGTTTGTAACAAATGGAAAGGTAAACCTTGGGTCTAATGGTTGATCCAGGGTTTGGTTTTATTAAAGTCTTTTACCCAGCTTAAGGTAATACAAGGAGATAATTCAATGCCAGAAGAACAGCCACTACAACCACCACAGCATCAGGATGAACAACCCGGCCGGGAATCGGAAATGACACCACAACCCAAAGCAGACGATCCGCAATATCGGGGAAGTGGTAAATTGCAAGGCAAAGTAGCATTAATTACGGGTGGCGATAGTGGTATTGGGCGTGCAGTAGCGATCGCTTTTGCCAAGGAAGGCGCTGATGTAGCGATCATGTACTTGAATGAACACGACGACGCTAAACAAACGAAACAAATGGTAGAAGAACTAGGTCAGCGTGCAGTTGCGATCGCTGGTGATATTGGCGATGAAAGTTTTTGCCAGCAAGCTGTACAACAAGCAGTGGATGAATTTGGTAAACTCGATATTCTGATTAACAACGCTGCTGAACAGCATCCTCAAGAAAGCATTGAAGACATCAGCGCTGAACAACTAGAGCGTACTTTCCGCACTAATATTTTCTCAATGTTTTACTTAACAAAAGCGGCCCTTAAGCACCTCAAAGAAGGTAGTGCTATTGTTAATACCACTTCAGTAACAGCTTACAAAGGTAATCAGCAACTGATTGATTATTCGTCCACCAAGGGAGCGATCGTAGCCTTTACCCGCTCTTTGTCGCAGAGTTTGATCGAAAAGGGAATCCGCGTCAATGGCGTAGCACCTGGCCCTATTTGGACACCACTAATTCCCTCCACTTTTCCAGAAGATAAAGTTGCCAGTTTTGGTAAACAAGTACCAATGAAACGAGCCGGACAACCGGAAGAAGTCGCACCTAGCTACGTATTTTTAGCGTCTGATGATGCTTCTTATATATCCGGTCAGATTATACATCCTAACGGTGGTGAAGTAGTCAACGGTTAAAGTATTCTTGGGCTTAGGGTTTGTTCCCAACTAAATGAAAACCCCATCTAAGTTAAGCTTGGATGGGGTCAATATTTATACATAAATTTTGATATTTCTTGCTCCGCGTTGTGCTGCTGGGCGTGATAGATCAAATTTTAGTCTTGCTGTTAACTAGGTACGCGATCGCACTGTTTACTACTGAGTATGCTATCTAAGTAGATAGGACATCCAAAACAATAATTAACATCCGCTTACGCCTTCCTGCTCAAAAACAAGAATTAGGAGGCTTTTGAGCTAATTTTGTACCTACTTGACTTAACTTGGAACTGAAATTTCGCTTTGCAGCTTGCTTTTAACAGTTGCAAATTTACTACCAATTTGGAAACGTTCTTCCTCATTCATACAAGCACGTACTTTAGAAAATACTTCATTTTCTTCTTCTTGTACATGATGCTGAATTACTTGTTTGAGGGTAGCAATTTTTTGTTTGAATTCATCTTTAGTAGGACTAAGAGAACCAAGCTCTTCTAATATCTGCCTAGCTTCTTCATGTTCTTTTTGAGCATCATCTACCAATTCGTTAGTACCCTGGCAATTACGGATTGCTGGGTAAAAAACTTGCTCTTCTACTTCTGCGTGTACGTTTAGCGCTTCATAGAGTTGATTGAAGCACTCGTATAGTTTGTAGTTGTCATTAGTCTGCTCAATTTGTGAGAAAAGACTTTCAATCAGGCGATGATCCGCTCTTATGATCTCCAAAACGTCCATGTGTTTTTACCTCATTTTAGCTTTATCCTTTTGATCTTGGCTGACTAATAAGACTAATGCTCGTTAGCAGAATTAAGTTTTGGGTAAGATTTATGAAGAAAAAATCCTACCACTGATGTGGTAGGAGCAACAAAATTTAATTCAAGGTTTTTCTAGCTGCAAGTCAGCTATAGTTAATTTGCAATTTTTTAGCTCTGAGAAGCCATTTTATCTTGAAGCTTGCTCTTAGCTTCTTTGAACTTGGTAGCCAGTTGTTCGCTCTGGTCACTGTTCATGTTGTCGCGAATTGCAGCAAACATGGTGCTTTCTTCTTGACGAATGTGATCGCCAACAACGTCCATAATTTCTTTGATCTTACTCTTGAACTGATCAGTTGAAGAAGGATTGATAGCTTTAGCCGCATCCAACATCTGCTTCAATTGAGCTTGCTCATCATACAGTTCTTTGGTGTCATTTTCACCGTAGAAGGGGCGAACTGCTGGATATACAACTTCTTCTTCAGCGATTGAATGTACCATTAGGTCTTTGTACATTTGACCGAAATACTCTTGAAGTTTCTGAGGATCGTCAGTAGCTCCAATTTGGGTGAAAATAGTATTTACTTTGCTATGATCCGCGCGAATCACATCTTGGACGTTCATGTCGTCTTTGTCAGATGTCTTGGAGATCACACTACCAATTACACCTGTAGCTGCTGCTGCTGCGTCTTGAAGACGTGCAAAGAATCCTTGGTCAGCATCTTTGCCAGTCATTTCGCGAACACCTATCTGTTCAAGAACACCTTTTAGCTGCTCTTGATGACCGCGATTCTCAAAGTTAACTGTATTTAGAGGAGTAATTGCAACTTCAACATCGGCACCAACAACTTGGGCAGCTTTATGAACTACAATCCCAGTCATTGCTTGTCCATGCTTGAGCAGTTCGTGTTGAACCATCTTGTCATACAAAGAAAGTTCAGAACCTTGCATCATCTGTTGTGTCTGCTCGACTATCTGCTGGACGCTTTGCTTTGGCTTACCCTTAACACCATACGAGATAATCACTGTCTCTAAGATACCAAGATTCTGTTTGTCCGACTGAAGCATATCCTGTATAACTTTACGGATATCTTCATCATTAACTTCAGATTGGAGCTTTTCCTCGTTGGAAATGAGTAATTCTTGGATCGCTTTCATGTCTGCCAATTTATTGGCGATCCCTTGGCGCTTGGTGTCATCCAGCGTTGATACCATTATTGTTCTCCTCTTTATAAACCTGTGTTCTTATCTCCGAATATATCTACAGCGAACCGTAGGTTTCCTCCTTCTTCTGACTGATTAACAGGTATGACTAATAGCAGAACAATTACAAAGTTAGCTATATGCAAATAAGCGTTAAAAAATTAATAAAAATCTATCTATAGGTAAATGTAACTTCTAAAATAATTGTACTATTTGACTTTAACTTGCTTGCTAAAACTGAAATTATCAATTCTCATAATTGCTCCCGACTTTGCTCAATAGATAGACAAATATGACACCGTTCCTTCCACCATGCGGTAGATTCAAGGCTTGATACAAATCGTTAGATTAGCAAAATAACAGGATATGCAGACAAAGGAATATTAGTGGCTATGTCAGATCAGGCGGGATTAGGAGAGCAGGCACTAAATAAAGTGGCAGAAATGGGAATATCTAGCCAACTAGATGAAGTCGAAAATTTAGACGTAGATATCAAAACTGACCCTTTTAAACTAATGCAGGGTCAAGTGGATGAAGTCACAGTTGAAGGCGAAGGTCTAGTGATGCAGGGTGATCTCCGCATCGAAGAATTAGATATGCACATGAGTGGTGTCGCCATCAATTCCCTTAGCGCTGCCTTCGGTAAAATTGAACTTACAAAACCAACTGATGCTAGTACTCATGTTGTTTTACTAGAATCTGATCTCAACCGTGCCTTCAACTCTGAATTTATCCGCGATAAACTGCAAAATCAGCAGATACAGATCAATGGGCAACCGATGACGATTGATCCTCAGCAGGTAGATTTCCGTTTACCAGGGGAAGGTAAAGTAGCACTGAATGCAACTATACTGTTACGCGAAACAGGCGAGACTAAGCAGGTTGCTTTTACGGCAGTACCTCAAGTCAGTACAAGTGGACAAACAGTTACTCTGGAAGATGTCCAGTATGGAGAGGGCGAAGAGTTATCACCTGAACTGACAAAAGCTTTGGTAGATCAGACGAGTGAACTTTTAAATCTTACTAATTTTGACTTAGAAGGGATGACGCTGAAGATTAACGCTCTAAAAGTGGAAGCAGGTAAGCTAACCCTGGAAGCCCAAGCGCACGTAGAGCAAATTCCTACAGCTTAAAATCACGATAACCTGATAACAACAACCTTTAAGCGAAATTGAGCGGGAGAATGCATGGAAACACAACAGACAAGTGGGACACCGTTTCCCAATATTCCACCAATTATTGAAAGTGATGATAGAGAGTATCGTGATACAGGTGTACCAAGTACAGTTGCGATCGCTGGACATCCCTTACATCCGCTTAGTGTCATTTTCCCAATTGCCTTTTTAGCCGCAGCGTTAGGAAGCGATTTTGGCTACTTCTTAACTCGTCGTCCTTTTTGGGCAGAAGCATCAATGTGGCTAATCGGGGCTGGATTGGCTGGAGGTGCGATCGCAGCTATCATCGGTATGAGCGACTTTTTAAGAATCGAACGAGTCCGCAAGCGTACTGCTGGTTGGGCGCACATGATTCTTAATATTAGTATCCTAGTCCTAACGACTATCAACTTTATCCTACGTTGGAACAATTTTGAAGGAGCAATATTACCTTGGGGACTGGTTATTTCAACCGTTGTCGGTACGCTAACTAGCCTCTCTGGTTGGTACGGTGCTGAACTGTCCTATCGCCATAAAATCGGCGTGGTAGGTGCGGGTAGCCGAAGTAACCCATAACTGAACAAGGCAAAAGATAATTGTGGCAGATATCTTTGTCTTTACTTTTGCCTTGTCATGCTGTTAAACACAACCCAACACCTACAAATAATTCTTTCACTGCTCATCGTTGTAGCGATGGGCTTTCTTTTTAAGTTCTATCCTGGCACTGGTCATGAGTGGTTCAATAATTATGCAGCCGCTTTGTTTTACGAAATCTTCTGGTGCTTGTTCGTTTTATTGCTGGTAAGGAGTTCAAAAGCAGTAATTCAAATTCCGGCGTTGCTGAAAGAGTAATGAACTAAGCTGACAGAGGAACTGCTCGATACTTCAAGTAGTGGAGTAGCAAGCGGAGTGAACACTTCAACATCTCAACTGACGCGCGAGTAGCACAAGGTCTTGCAGTGTAGCCGCGCTAGATAATAGACCTGCCTTGAAAATAAAACGGTGAATAAATAGTGCGACGTTAAATCCTCTGTTTGTCGTAATTTCAAACAGAAACATAAAAATGTCACCACAGAACAACGAAAAGTAGTTTTTGTGTTAATGAGGCGCTGTTTAGGTTTGTGCTTCGAGAGTAACCTTGTAACCAAGCTGTGCCAATCGAGAACGCATTTGTTTGAGCAGATACTGTTTTTGAGGTTGATTAAGATGATTAATTCCCAAATCTGTATAGGGTTGACCTGTGGACAACATATGAAAGACAGCAGTCAAAATTCGATGAGCCACAGCGACAATAGCTCTTTTCCTACCACGTCGTGCTTTCAGACGTTGATACACAACTGCAAAGTAAGAGTTTTTACATCTGCTGGCGGCGTTAGCAGCTTGGTGGTGCTACAAAAAGCTGTGGGATAGGATAAGAGAAGCAGTAGTGTTTCCGAAAAATCTGATGCATTGCTTATTATGCGGTCATGACCAAGTCCACAAGCACGGGAAAACCGAAAAAGGACAACAAAGATCTAAGTGTCCTTGCTGTGGCAAAACCTTTCCCGAGCATTTGGACAGCCTCTACTATGGTCGTCACCTCAACCAAGATGGAGTGCACACTATCCTGCAAGCTCACGCAGCAGGAAGCAATCTGCGGGGAATTAGCCGCATCAGTGGCAGAGCTTACGGGACAGTCGTCTGTCTGGTGAGAGATGCGAGTCAAAAAGCACAAATGGATTTGGGTTCATAGTCGGCTAGGAACGACGGCGGCGCAAAGGGCAGGATTGACCGAGAATAAGTGGACTTGGGACAATTTAGTCACCTACCCCACAGTTATTTGATGCACTATCCGTGGACAATACCTTGAGCGCAACCGCATTGAACGCTTAATCAATCGGCTAAAGCAGTTTCACCGCGTAGCTACTCGTTATGAAAAACGAGCCGAGAACTACCTAGCAATGCTGATGATTGCGGCAATTCTTATCTGGTTAAAATAGCTGATTACACTATATCCAGACTTTGCAGATACGCCCTAGATTTAGCTGGTGTTTTTGGAGCTAACACAGGTTGTAATTCTGTAGTAAATGGCTTTGAAGTTGAAATCAAAGATAGCACTTTCGGTAAACTAATACAAATCAAAGCATTAAACAGCGTTAACAGTAGACAATCAACAAAACTCATATCCCTAATTGCCTTTATTTGAGGTTGCGATCGCATAAATTATTTGTATATTTATTGTGATGCAAAATCACCGAACCTGAGCCTATTCGTAGTTTTGAATTTGTTTTAAATTCCATAAATTATACTTAGTATAATGTATAATTCTTATCTCCATCCAGATAAAATCAGCTAATGGATATCGTTTACCGATTACAAGGCTTTGAGTTTGAATGGGATGAAAACAAGGCAAGAAACAATTTTGAAAAGCATGGAGTTACTTTTGAAGAAGCCGCAGAAGTTTTCCTCGATCCCTTTTATCAGAGCGGGGACACTTCTATTGAGGATGAGCAACGCGAATTTATCATCGGTTATTCAGTCTCACAACGGCTTTTATTAGTGGTTTATACAGAGCGTGGTAAACGAACACGCATAATCTCTGCGCGTACTACAACTCGCGCTGAAAGGAACTTATATGAACAAGCCTGAAGAATTAAAACTAAATTTGCATCCGCGAACAAAGGAAGTAGTAACGATTGAAATCCCAAAAGATACAGTCGAATCACTCAAAAAAGTTGCAGCCAGTCGAGATATGTCTGTTGAAGCTCTGCTTAAGTTGTATATTGGGCAGGAATTACGGCAAGACTTAGCTAAAATATTCGTGTGATCGCGTACTTGAAACAACTGCTCAAGTTTTAGCTCAATATATTCAATCGCAAGCAGAAATTTCGACAATTATTCAAGAAATTCAAGTGGAAGCGGTAAGCTTTTATGCTAATTAACAGACAAAAACAATTCTGTCCATGCTGGGTCTTTATATCGCTCTAATAGCAGAGTAATGTATAAACACAACTAATTGACTTTTTCAAAGATTGAGTTATGTTGAACCGCCCTACATCCAATTCCTTTACCCTGAGTGAGCAAGAGCGCCTTAATAGTGAGTGTATGGCGGATTACTCCTCAGAGTCACTACCAGAAGTATGGTCTTTAGCGGCAAAAAGATTTGCTCAAATTCCGGCACTTAGAGATCCTCACGCCAAGCCAGAGGTAGTTATTACCTACGCTCAGATGTATGAGCAAATTCAGCAGTTTGCAGCTGGGTTGCAGGCGTTGGGAGTTCAACCAGGTGAAAGAGTAGCTTTGATTGCTGATAATAGCCCTCGGTGGATGATTGCAGATCAAGGAATTATGGCATCTGGCGCAGTTGATGTAGTGCGGAGCGCCCAAGCAGAGCGAGAGGAATTAGTATTTATTCTTGCAGATAGCGGTAGTACAGCATTAGTCGTAGAAGATATTAAGACGCTGAAAAAACTGCGCGAATCCTTATCAATTAATCTGGTAATTTTACTGTCAGATGAAGAACCACCAGCAGAAACATTAAAGGTGCTGAACTTCTCGGCATTAATGGCACTGGGTTCAAAACATCCTTTACAGCCAGTAAATCAAAATCGAGAAACACTGGCTACTTTAATTTACACTTCGGGAACCTCTGGCAAACCCAAAGGTGTGATGTTGACGCATGGAAACTTGCTGCATCAAGTTACAACTTTTGGGACAATTTTACCGCCAAAACCAGGCGATCGCGTCCTGAGCGTCCTTCCTAGTTGGCACGTCTACGAACGCACTTGCGAGTATTTCATCCTCTCCCAAGGTTGCACGCAGATTTACACGAATATCCGCTATTTCAAACAAGACTTGAAGGAATTTAAACCCCAGCTAATGATTGGAGTACCTCGGCTGTGGGAATCAATTTACGAAGGAGTACAAAGGCAGTTCCGCGAACAACCAGCTAGTAAGCAAAAGCTAGTTAACTTTCTTTTAAGTTGCAGTCACCGCTATATCAAAGCGCGGCGGACTTACCAGGGGTTGAACCTAGAAAATCTACATCCGTCAATTACCCAAAAGTTAATTAGTGGCATCCAAACAGTAATTTTCTTGCCTTTCCACGCTTTAGGCGAAAAGCTAGTTTACAAAAAAGTGCGTGAGGCGACAGGCGGTGAATTGAAGCGGGTAATTAGTGGCGGTGGTTCCCTAGCGAAGCACTTAGATAACTTCTTCGAGATTGTGGGGATTGAGGTATTAGTAGGCTATGGCTTAACTGAAACTTCTCCTGTGACAAACGTTCGCCGTCCTTGGCATAACTTACGCGGCTCATCAGGACAGCCAATTCCTGGTACAGAAATTCGCATTGTTGATCTTGAAACCCGTCAACCCTTGCCGATAGAACAACGTGGCTTAGTTATGGCGAGGGGACCACAAATTATGCGGGGTTACTGGCAAAATCCCGAAGCAACTGCCAAGGCGATTGATCCCCAAGGCTGGTTTGATACAGGCGATATTGGTTGGGTTACGCCGCAAAGTGATTTAGTGATAACGGGACGAGCGAAGGATACAATTGTTCTCACAAATGGGGAAAATATTGAACCTACTCCGATTGAGGATGCTTGTCTCAGGTCGCCATACATTGATCAAATTATGTTGGTGGGGCAAGATCAGCGATCGCTTGGAGCTTTAATAGTTCCGAATTTAGAAGCCCTACAACAATGGGCAGCTGCTCAGAATCTCCAATTAGCTCTACCAGAAGAGGGGAGCGGAGGAGCAGGGGAAAGTAATTCTTCTTTCACTGCCTCATCCATCCAAGAAATTAACCTAGAGAGTAAGGTGATTCAAGACTTATTTCGGCAAGAATTGAATCGGGAAGTGCGAAATCGTCCAGGCTACCGCGCTGATGACCGCATTGGACCGTTTAAATTAATTTTGGAGCCGTTTTCGATTGAGAATGGCTTGATGACCCAAACATTGAAGATTCGGCGTAACGTTGTGATGGAACGCTATCACGATATTATTAACGGGATGTTTGCCTGATTTAACCCTTATCAAAGTGCAACAATTTATGGATTCCTCTAAATCCCAACTGGTACTGAAGCGAGCTATTAATATTAAGGCGGTTGTCACGCCCCGATGGAAGGATGAAGTTCAACAGCAACTTCAGACTCAAATCAATCAAATTGACGGTCAATTGCAACAACTAGATAGTCAAGGACAAAGAGCGATCGCCGAAATTCAAAAGCAGAGTCTTCAGCCCCCAGGCCCCCAAACCATGCAGCAAATTGAAAGTATCCAGCTACAGGTCAATGAAAAGAAAAGTGAACTGCTGGACCAGAAAAATCAGAGCCTGCAAAATCTCCAGCAAGTACAGCTACTAGAATTTGACCAAGAAGTTAATCAATTCCAAGTTGAAGGCTTTTTCAGCGTTGGATTAGGCGATAACCTAGTTAACAAAATGCAAGTCGAAATTTTATTGCGTGATGGTGTAGTAGAAGAAATTCGCGGCGATATTTAGCTAGAGGTCAAAGGCGCTTAGGCTAGGGGCTAGAGGAACCAGAGGAGCCAGTGCGTTGCGTATTTTCCCGAGAGAGTTTTGGGGGGAATTATTCCTCCCAAAATCTCTCATCCCGTTGTAGCAACTGGCGTGCTAGAGGCTAGGGACAAGATAATAAATATAACCTCCTGATGCCTTCGCTATTGATGAAGTTCTGCCTGCGCCCCATCTCTTCATTACCTTCTCTTATCTAGAGCCGTGCCTCAAGATACAATTCGATCAGCTTAATTTTTGTTGTTATAGATTATTGATTCAGGACTCCACCCAATGATTCACGAAGTTTTCATGCCTGCTCTTAGTTCCACCATGACCGAAGGCAAAATAGTCTCTTGGGTCAAATCGCCTGGTGAAAAAGTGGAAAAAGGCGAAACAGTGGTGGTTGTCGAATCTGATAAAGCAGATATGGATGTGGAGTCATTTTACGAGGGCTATATTGCCACTATCCTTGTCCCAGCTGGTGACTCCGCTTCTGTAGGATCTGCGATCGCCTTAGTAGCAGAAACAGAAGCGGAAATAGAAACCGCCCAACAACAAGCAAATAGTGGCGCTGCCCAAAGCGGTACAGAAGATGCTACCACCTCGCCAGGACAAATTGCGGATATTGCAACTACAGTTGCAACTGCTGATCCAACTACTCCTGTAACTTCGCAAAACGGCGCGGACAGCAATGACCGAATTATGGTTTCACCCCGCGCCCGCAAGTTGGCCAAAGAACTGAAAGTTGAATTAACTACCTTGAAAGGTAGCGGTCCACACGGTCGTATTGTGGCAGAAGATGTGGAAGCAGCAGCTAAAGGAGGTACTAGCAGCACGACACCAGTCACAACAACTCCCGCCGTACCCCCTGCACCGATTGTAAAGAGCGCTCCCGCACCTGTTCCAGCCCCTGTTGCCGTCACTCCTGGTCAAGTAGTGCCGATGAACACGCTGCAAAATGCAGTAGTGCGAAATATGGTAGCTAGCCTCCAAGTGCCAATTTTCCATGTGGGTTACACAATTACTACTGACGAACTGGACAAGCTTTACAAGCAGATTAAGTCGAAGGGCGTGACGATGACGGCGCTATTGGCAAAAGCTGTAGCAATGGCGTTGCAGAAACATCCCCTGGTGAATGCTAGTTATTCAGAGCAAGGAATTGTTTATCGTACTGGAATTAATATTGCCGTGGCGGTAGCGATGGAGGATGGAGGACTGATTACGCCTGTATTGCAGAATGCAGACCAACTAGATATTTATTCTCTATCACGTAACTGGAAGGCTTTGGTAGAGCGCGCTAGAGCTAAACAGTTACAGCCAGAGGAATACAATAGTGGCACGTTTACGCTATCAAATTTAGGGATGTTTGGCGTAAATACATTTGATGCTATTTTGCCGCCCGGACAAGGATCTATCCTAGCGATCGGTGCTTCCCGACCTCAAGTAGTAGCAACATCCGATGGGTTGCTCGGTGTGCGCCAACAAATGCAGGTTAATATTACTTGCGATCACCGAATTATCTATGGTGCTACTGCTGCTGCTTTCTTGCAAGATTTGGCGAAGTTAATTGAAACTAACTCTCAATCTTTGACGTTATAACTATTACCGATTAATAAGTAAGTTGATTTAAGATTTGGAGCCTTGAAACTCCAAATCTTTTTTATTTTAACGTGAGTTCGGGTTAAGGAGAAGGCAGTAAGTTGTGCTCCAGGGCATCGAAGGCTTCTGAGGCTGGTGGCAATAAGCAATTAGTCCACAAACAATGTTGACCAAGCAATTGACCGGGCTGCGATGGCGGGAATGCGACTGGCTGCGAAATGTTCTTCAACGGGTCAAAGACACTTTCAATGATGGCGCGCTTTTGCAGCAACAGGCGATCGCCCAAAGGTATCAGCCGATTCTTCATGTTTCGCCGTAGACGGGTAATGATCTGTACCCCACTGCTTTTTAACAAATCTTTTGCCAGCAAAGACCTTGCCGAATAGCTGTTGCAAGAGTTTGGGAACGGGGGTGCGGTCGTCCTGGTTCCCTGGGGTCAACACAAAATTGAGCAACTCCCCTGGGTCATTGATACTAAATCCGTTTAGGAAGAACTGGAAATAAATTAGGCATTAGGAAGCCAATGATAAGCAGTTAAATGATGAATTTGCTTAGTCATTTCGGTAAGGATACAACAACGTTTGGCAAGAACATTT
>JAHHHE010000030.1 GCA_019359535.1 Gloeocapsa sp. UFS-A4-WI-NPMV-4B04 | reverse complement strand
AAAACATGGTCGCAGAGCCAAGAGCCTCTTTCGTTATGGCCTCGACTATCTCCGAAATATGATGCTCAACTTGGAACAGAAAATAGATGAATTCGTGGATGCCCTACAATTTTTGTCCTGTACTTAGATTATTTGTTTAAAAAGTTTTGAATTACAGCAAGTAGAACCAATTATCCAGGCTTATTTTATTGCTTGTTTAGTTTTAGTAGCTTTTGCGGAGAAAAGTTCCTGAAATGCCGCTCGGCGCTCTCGTGGTGACTCTGGCGAGATATAACCCCATAAGCTTTCCCAATAAAAAAAGGATATCCCATTAAACCCGGATGCTCGAACTGCCTGAACCTGTTGCTGAATTTGCTTAACGGTAATAGGACGATTTAATCCTCCGGTTAATATTCCTATAGCTACTGGAATTTGACGACGAGCGATTTGGAGCGCTGGCTGTTTCAATTCAGCTACAAAAGTTTTCAAGTCATCTCGATATACCTGGCAGACTACCTCCTCAACTAAACCAAGCTTTACCCAAGTTTGCCAGTCTTGCAAATAAGCTGTGTAAGCAAAATATTGGGGATTGGGAGATAAGGTAATCAGGCGATCGCCTTTAACAGCTTTGACAGCTTGAAAGACGCGCCGCATAAAGTCAGTAATTTTGTCGGCTCGCCAGCGCATCCATTCAGAATCTATTGGATTATCAGGGGGATTTTTGCCTGCGTGTTCTTGTTGGTAAAGACGAATTGTAAAGGAATCATAGCCCAAATCAACAGGCATCCCAAAATGATCGTCTAGCTGAATCCCATCTACGTCATATTTAGTAACAACTTCAACAATCAAGTCGAGGATAAACTGTTGCACTTTGGGGTGGAGAGGGTTGAGCCACACTGCTTCACTAGGAATCGGCTGGCGGATCAACTGCGGCACTTTGGAACTAAAATTCTCTAAATCCTGCTGCTTCGGGTCTTCAGTAAGCATCTTGGTACTATCTCGCCGAGATGTCAGCCAGTCAGGGTGACGCTGTACCAGGAAAGAATTAGCAGGAGCCATAAAGCCATACTCAAACCAGGGTATGACTCTCAGTCCTTGTTTATGCCCCTGACTGACGAACGTAGCTAAGACATCTTGTCCTAACCTAAAAACTCCTAGCAATGGCTCTTGCGATCGCCCAGTCTCTCGCTTTGCTATCTCGCTAGGGTAGAAAGTGTGACCCCGATTCCAAACTACGGGGTAGATAGTGTTGAAATTTAGTTCTGCTAGCTGATGCAGCGCTCGGTTAAGCCCCCAAGGAACATACATTACCGCACTACTTACGTTAGTTAGCCAAACGCCTCTTATTTCAGTTGAGGCGGAGATAGTATGAGGATTTGTAACACTTTGAGGGGTACGCATTGAAACTGCCTGTAGTGGAGCTATTCCAACGGCAATTATTAGTCCCAAGTATATTAAATAAACGAACCAGGACTTTAGTTTCCTATTCATTAAGTGCGATCGCTAAAAACTATTTACTGCTAAAAGCAGTACCGACTATCTATTTTGTTCTAATCACCAAATCCCTTTCCGATGACGGATGGGCCTGATCAAGATATACTTTTACACTTATATATAATTTGTTATTATTGTTAAATTTTAAGCAACAAAATTGCCAATAATTGAAACAAATTGATTAAAAACTTATAAAATTATCACACTCGTATTTTTAGCCGCTAATGCATACTCGGTTTACTGCCTCACAATCGGTTGAAATTGCTGTTCCACAGCAAATTACCTTTATTCAACATTACTTGCGTCAGCCTCAACGTTTGGTAAATGCTCTTGTTGACCCTAGCCGAATTGAGCAACTCAGTGAAGAGTGTTTTCGCTTAAAAATGCGTCCGCTTGCCTTTTTGACACTAAGTATTCAACCAACTGTAGACCTCAAAGTATGGGCGGAAGCTAACGGAACTATTCATTTGCAGTCGACAGGGTGTGAAATTCGCGGAATTGAATATATAAACCAACGCTTTGATTTGAATCTAAAAGGTCATTTATCTCCTTGCCAAATTAATAATGAAAGCTTAACAGGTCAAGCAGATTTAGAAGTACAAGTTGAACTGCCACTTCCCTTTTCACTGACACCTACGCCAATTTTGGAAGCAGCTGGCAATAGTTTACTCAAGAGTGTGCTATTAACAATTAAACAACGACTACAGCATCACCTTTTAGCAGACTATCAGCGCTGGGTTAGCGATCAAACAGAAATTGGTTCTGAGCCAAGCTCAGGATTACACTCAAATAATCCAATTATCTAAGTATAGAGTAGAGGTTGGGGTGAAAACTTCCCCAACCCTAACTTCTAATATCGTATTTGACAAGGACGAAAAGACATTCGATGTAAGCGTGAGGGGCCGTACTGTTGTAGTGCTTGGAGATGGCGCTTCGTGCCATAACCCTTGTTAGCTACTAAATCATACATTGGGTACTTGTTAGCAAGGCGAATAATTAGAGCATCACGCCATACTTTGGCAACAATACTAGCAGAAGCAATTACAAGCGATCGTTCATCTCCCTTAACTAATGTGTATTGTGGCATTAGTAAATCTTTAATACGCTGATTTCCATCAACTAAGCACAATTGGGGTTGTACCTTGAGCTTAAAAACAGCCCGCTTCATTGCCAAAAGTGATGCTTGCAAGATGTTATAGCGATCAATCTCGGCAGTAGAAGCAAAGCCAATTTTCCAATCCTGCGCCACAGTACAAATTTTATCAGCCAGCTTTAGCCTTCGATAACCGGATAGCTGTTTACTATCTCTAATTTGAGCCGTCGTAAGTTCCTCTAGAGCAAACGGCGGTAAAATTACTGCTGCTGCTACTACAGGACCAAACAACGCCCCTCGTCCCACTTCATCTATGCCAGCAACTAATCCTAGGTACTGAGTCATGAGTGCTGAGTCTAGGTCTAGAGTTATATACTCAGTTGCCATAACTTTAACCTCACTTCTGTTCTCAGTCCTCAGTTCTATTTTCAGCCGCAGAAGAGCGACGGCGACGGCGACGTACCAACCCTTCGTTAGGAGCTTCAGTTTCAGTTGCTGTCATTACAGAAACCGACGATGGAGGGGACACAGGCTCCGGTTCAGTTGCTGTCATTACAGAAACCGACAACGGAGGGGACACAGGCTCCAGCAACGATTCTTCCTCTGCCTTAATCGGCAGTATTACTGCCTCAGGTTCAATCGTTGCATCAACAACTGATTCCACCAAGTCAGGCGTTTCGTTTTCACTCACATTAGCGGCATCTGGAAGTTGCGCTGGGATTGAATTAGTCGTCGGTTCAAACTCAAGCGTTTCGTTTTCACTCACATTAGCGGCATCTGGAAGTTGCCCTGGTAATATGACGTTAATAATTACAGACCTGGAATTTTTGACCCCACGATTTAAGCGCACAAGAGGAGAAACTCCCATAAAGGCGTAAACATCTTGTTCTTCCGGTGTCATTTCTATAGAAACAAGCTCAGGTGGTTCTGTAATGGGTTTCACTGGCTCTGGCTTGCTAGGCTTAGTCCGCTCCGAGCGCTCAACCCAGCTAGCTTTGCCAGTAACTGGTAAAGAAACCTCTTTTACCGAGCTTTCGGGTTGTACAGAAGTATTCCTGGGTGAATCCTCCTCCTGCTCAACTTCCAGATCCATTTCTGGCTCTCGTTCACTTACTAAAGCAAGTGGCGGGTTAGAAGGTCGAGCGTCATTCACACCACCTTCACCTATCCCAATTCGACGGCGGCGGGTACGTCGATTTTTATTTGCATCTCCAAGCTCTTGATAACTGGGATGATTGAGGAGATTGTAGGCTTGCACTTCAGTATCAAAGTCAGACTCAAACGCTTCCCCTTGAGTCTCATAAGTTTCGCGGGGTTCTGGCAGCCTGATTTTCTCTGGTGTTCGAGACTCCCTAGAAGGTAGAATTATAGTCCGTTCTGGCTCTCCGTTCGTGGGTATTACCCGTTCTCTGGGGGTTCCCACAACTTCGCGATCGCGACTTTCGGTTTCTTCTGGTAGATGTACGAGATGTCCCAGTCCTCCACAAGTAGTACAGGGGCGACCAAACAATTCGTAAATGTTTTGACCTTGGCGCTTGCGCGTTAGTTCTACCAAACCGAGTTCAGACAATTGAGCAATTTGGGGTCTTGCCTTGTCCGCTTTCAGCGCTTTATTGAAATGTTCTATCACTTGCAGCTGATCTTTGCGCGATTCCATATCAATGAAATCTACAATAATCACACCCGCTAGATTTCGCAGCCGCAGTTGACGCGCAATTTCTGTTGCTGCTTCGCAGTTCGTCCACAAGACAGTTTCTCTAGCGGTGGCAGAGCGGGTAAATGAGCCGGAGTTAACATCAACTACAGTCAAAGCTTCGGTTGGTTCAATAATGACATAGCCCCCCGAAGGTAGCTCAACTCGTGGCTTTAGGGCTTCTCGAATTGCGGCATTAATGCGGAAGTATTCCAAAATTGAGCTGCGATCGCGATGATGATCAATCAGTAGTCCCTGCGGTGCTTGACCTCCACTCCAATTTACTAGGTATTGCTTCACCCGCCTCAGCCCAGTGTTTGAATCAACAACAATTCGATTCACATCCGAACCGTACATATCGCGCAATACACGCTGAATAAAATCATCGTCGCGGTTGAGCAGTGCTGGGGGTCGCGTAGATTGAGCTTCTAGCTGAATCGCTTCCCATTGTTTCTGCAATGTCTCCAAATCTTCTATAATCGCTTCTTCTGGTTTTCCCTCCGCTTCTGTGCGCACCAGCAAACCCATTCCTGCTGGTTTAACCAAAATAGCCAAAGCTCTTAAGCGATTGCGTTCGCTTTCGCTCTTGATTCTTCGTGATAAATTCACGCCCCGTCCAAACGGCATTAACACTACATAGCGACCAGGCATGGTGATATTACCTGTAAGCCTAGGCCCTTTATTGCCCGTTGGCTCTTTCATTACTTGGACAAGGACTTTCTGCTGTGGAGCTAACAGTTCTGTAATTGCCCCTGCTGTGCGCTTTAACTTCAAAGGACCCAAGTCAGTCACATGAATAAAACCATTGCGCTCCGCGTCGCCAATGTTAACAAAAGCCGCATCTATCCCAGGAAGTACGTTTTCAACAATACCAAGATAAATATCACCTATCTGGTGACGGCCAGTGGCAACAACAAGTTCTTGAATTTGATCTTCAGAAAAAACCGCAGCTATGTGATGCTGCTCGGCAATAATAATTTGTTTTGGCATTCAATTTCCTCAAAAATTGGCAGCACTAAAGACTTTGAGCATGATTCTTTTGCTCCTACAAGCCTGGTAACGGGCTGCTAGTAATAGAAATTGCGCTCCTGCAAGCTTAAGAACAATCAGCTATTCATGCTCATAGCCTTGAATTTGGTGATTATTCCAGAATAACTGCATACTGTAGTAAGCAACTCAAGCGATTATCTGTGATTAAGCTTTAATGCGTACCCTGCTTTTTGAATTGGGCAGGCGCAAATGTTTAAAAACAGATACTCAAAAAAAGCCGATTGCGCCTAATATTGGCAACTGAGCCACTCAGGGGAATTAAAGAAATAGAATTCTCAATCCGCCGGACTTGTATGCACAAGAACTATAGAAAGCGCACTCCTCAATTATCTTCGCTTCAGCCCTGTGAACCAGGAGAGTAAACTAAAACACTCAATGCGGCGCTGCAAAAAATTTCTATTAGTTCAAGTTTAGCGCAAGCTTTAGAAAAATCAATTAAGAGACAAGAGTTCAGGGGTTAGGAATAATAATCACTTGTCACTCGCCCTAACTCTTAATGGAGTAGCAGTTGATTACGGTGGATGTGTAGTAGCTGAATTTCGACCTTGGCCACTTGCTCTAGCATCAGAACTACCTGTTCTGGTCGCAGTTGAGTACCATCATTCTTACAGCTACCTACATAGCGTAAAACAACAGAGGATTTTTCTTGTTGGCACTCTGGTGGTGCAACTTCTACTAGATCCAACTCAAACAAGCGATCGCGCAAATTTACCATCTGAGTTTTCCCAGATTTAGTTGTCTGCTCCCACCAAATAGTATCTAAGGCTTGAATCGCGTCTACCCAGATCTGCCATTGCACTGTAGAAGTTTCGTTATCTGTTGCTACCGTGATCAAATATTCAGCTTTTGCTAATAACTGTGTAGCCGCAGGTGTTTTCAAGTCAACCGTAGTCACACTGTAAATTGGGATATCTTCAGGTAACTGACTTATTAACTGTTGTCGGAAAGTCTCAATATCAACTTGCTTGGTCAATTCAAAATCCATTATTTCACCACTGCTAGTCACTCCCAAAGGTAAGGCAAGCGCGATCGCAATCCGAGGACCAGGATGAAATCCCCCGGTAAATGAAATCGGCAGTGCTGCTCTACGTAAGGCTCGGTCAAATAAACGCAGCAAATCTAGGTGGCTAATCAAAGCCATATCGCCAAGCTTACCAAACTCAATTCGCAACCTTTGAGACTTAGTGGTGTCGGGGACAAAATGCCCAGTAAACGCAGGAATAGGTAGCGGCTCAATAACGACATTATGACCAAAATCAGTGCCGCAAACGCCGCAGTGGGAACAGCCTTCAAAAGAACAATCTGGCACTGTTGCCGCATCTAAGGCTCTTTGCAAATCAGTTTTCAGCCAGTTTTTGTCAATTCCGGTATCTACATGATCCCAAGGCAACGGCATATCAAGTGAATGGTGATCTGACGTCTCTTGCTCACCTGCTCCCCTGCTCACCTGCTCCCCTGCTACTCTGCTCCCCTGCTCAAGAGCCTTAATTAAATTCCACTCACCGTTTTCGACTTGACGGTATTTCCAGGTAAGTTTAGATTCAGCGATCGCGCTTTCCCAAGCTGTATAAGCTTTATCTAAACTATCGAACCAAGCATCCATTCCCGCGCCTAACTCCCAAGCGCGACGAATTACAGTAGCGATTCGGCGATCGCCTCGTCCGACAAAATCCTCCATTGCCGAAATCCGCACATCGGTATAATTAACCTTTACACCCTTTATCCGGCGGAATTCTTGCTTTAGTAGTGCTTGCTTGCGCTCAAACTCAGCTTTTGAAACTGAATGCCACTGAAACGGCGTGTGAGGCTTCGGCGTAAAATTAGAGATTGTCAGATTAAAGTTAAGACGCTTTCTGCTATCTGCACGGCATTCTCGCTGTAGCCAGCCAACTGTTTCAGCAATGCCTACTACATCTGCGTCTGTCTCCCCCGGTAAGCCAATCATGAAGTAAAGTTTGACTTTATCCCACCCTTGCTCAAACGCTGTTTTCACGCCTCGCAGCAGTTCTTCATTCGTTAACCCTTTATTTACAATGTCCCGCATTCGCTGAGTTCCAGCTTCGGGAGCGAAGGTAAGTCCTGCCTGTCGTGTACCTCCAAGAATGTTGGCAATGTTTTCATCAAATCGATCTACCCTTTGACTAGGCAAAGAAAGGGAGATATTTTCATCCTTAAGCCGATTTTTGATTTCCATCCCTACAGCTGGCAGAGATAGATAATCAGAACAACTCAGAGATAGTAGGGAAAATTCATTGTATCCAGTTGCCCGCATTGAGTGTTCAATCGCTTCCACAACCTTGGACGGTTCCACATCTCGCGCTGGCCTGGTTAACATTCCTGGTTGACAAAAGCGACATCCTCTAGTGCAACCACGTCGAATTTCAACCGTTAGTCGGTCATGTACCGTTTCTACGTAGGGAACTAACCCGATAGAGTAAGCTGGCATCGGAGTAGCAACCCGCCGCAAAATCCGCTCTGGCACATCTGGGCGGTTTGGATGCACAGAACCATCGTCTGCCATGTCATAAAACTGAGGCACATAAACGCCTGGTATCTGTGCCAAATCTAGTAATAGCTCTTCTTGGTTAAGCTGCGCTAGTTTACCTTCTTCTAATACTAAGCCAATCTCTGGTAACAGTTCTTCACCATCCCCCAGAGCAATAAAATCAAAAAATTCCGCATAAGGTTCAGGATTCGATGTCGCTGTCTGTCCCCCCGCAAAAATTAACGGGTAAGTTAAGGAAGATTCTTCCTCTCGCCTCTCTTTCCACGTTAGGGGAATACCAGCCAAATCCAACATTTCGAGAATATTGGTTGCTCCCAGTTCGTAGCTGAGGCTGAAGCCCAAAATATCAAATTCTGTTAGTGATCGCCGCGATTCTACAGCAAATAAAGCAGTTTGAGTAGTTCGCAGTTTCTCCGCTAAGTCTGTTGCTGGTAAGTAAGCGCGATCGCACAACTGACGCGGTTGGGCATTCAAAATGTTGTAGAGAATAATATGCCCTAAATTAGACGCACCAACTTCATACACTTCCGGGTAAGTTAATACCCAACGGATTTTTGCCGTGTCCCAAGCTTTGTGGACGGCTCCTAGCTCGTTTCCTAGATAACGAGCGGGCCGGAGAATATCATTTTTTAATAAGTCTTCAACAGCAACTGCCACTTTATGTTCCTGCTATTCAGATTTAACTTTAACACTAATTAAATGTTATCTTGATGACATTTTTGATTATCAAAGTGTGCAGTATTAATCTGAGTAACAATAACTTAAAGCTCATAACGCCGCTTTTATACACATAAACCCTGCCTTTAACTAAGCAATTGCAGTTTCAAAACTGGCAAGGCTTTCAAAGATTTCAAACACTTGATCAAGCTGAGTGAGTTCAAAAATAATCCGAATTGAGGGAGAAACCGAGCAAAGACTAAACCGTCGACCTAATCCTTGAGTCAACCTTAAACCATAAACTAATGCCATTAGCCCTGCACTGTCTAGGGACTCTACTTGCTCAAGGTCTACTAAAACATTTGTATTATGTTCTTGAGTAACGGCTATTCTTATTTGACGCTGAAAGTCAACTGCATTTGAGGCATTGCAAGGACCGTGAAGCCGAATTACCGTAGTGTCTGGAGAGGCAATAAGAGTTGTCATTATTCTATTCTCTTGAGGTTACTAATCATTCAAATCAGATATATTATACTTTTCTTGCAGTCAAAGTTATTATTGACCACTTAGACTTCAGTAAAGTGCTGAATATGTATTTTTTACCTGCTTCGTTACCTTACCAGTAATTTTTTCAAATTAAAAGTATTTTATTATACAAAAGTACTTTTTTAATGGTAAAATATTTAATAATAGAAGAAAGTTCAGCTAATTTATTTATATCTAAATTAAGTACAAAAGGTTTAATTATTAACTTTTTTACCCAAGGGTGGCTTGTGCTAATAGTGATTTTAGGTAAACAACACTAATACACTTAGCTTTTGAGCAGACTTTCATTTTGTTAATACTGTGAAAAATAGCATAGGTTTTATTACTGCTAGCATCTATCATTAGATATAAACAAATTATTGATTAAATATACAGTGTGATTGGTATCACTTAAAATTTTAGATTTATCTCACATTTGGAGTTGTAGTTTCAACATAGAATATTTCTATATAGCTTCCCTATGTAATATGAAAACTAATTACGCTATTCGCCAACTTGTAGAAAAAGCTTTATCTATTAAACAGCTAACTCCTGATATTGAAAATGCAATTAACTCAGAACTAACTCAGATGGGTTACGTTTCCGATGTTGATTACGAGGCGTTGGAATTATTAATGACAGAAATGGATGCTGGGCGAATTCAGTTAGTATCTAGCATTTGAAAAAGCTAGGGGATAAGGACTAGAAAAGAAAAATAGATATAAATGAGTTCGTACATCCTGGGCGTTTCAAGTCTTATTGGTTTATATCTCGCCCAATATATACGTATATGTATTTTCCTAGCCCCTAGCCTCTCTTTTTGGCGGTAAACTATGCTATTGTGCTTCCACTTTTACACGAGTGTGTTATAAATTGCCATGCAGTTTGCCAAACGCCTAGAGAAAATTCCTCCCTATCTGTTTGCCGAGATTGACCGCAAACGAGATGAAATGGTTGCTAAGGGAGTTGACATTATTAATATGGGCGTAGGTGATCCAGATCGACCTACGCCTGGTCATATCGTCCAAGCAATGCATGAGGCGATTGACGATCCTGGTACGCACAACTATCCACCTTACCAGGGGACGAAAGATTTTCGAGAAGCTGCGGCTAGGTGGATGGAACGCCGCTTTGGTGTGACAGGATTAAATCCGAATACCGAAGTAATTTCCTCGATTGGCTCAAAAGAAGCAATTCACAATACCTTTCTAGCTTTTGTGGAACCAGGGGATTACACTTTAATTCCCGATCCAGGGTATCCGGTATATCGCACTTCCACAATTTTTGCTGGTGGTGAGTTTCACACCATGCCGCTATTACCAGAACGCGGTTTTTTGCCCGATTTAGATGCTATTCCTGAAGAAGTGGCGCGTCAAGCAAAGTTGTTGTGGATTAATTATCCCAATAATCCTACAGGGGCTTTAGCGACACTGGAGTTTTTTGAGGAATTGGTAGCTTATTGCCAGCAGTACGACATTTTACTTTGTCATGACCATGCTTATTCGGAAATGGCTTATGACGGTTATAAGCCACCGAGTGTATTGCAAGTTGCTGGCGCGAAAGATGTAGCAATTGAGTTTCACAGTCTGTCTAAGTCCTATAATATGACTGGCTGGCGGGTTGGTTTTGTGGTGGGATCTGCTCACGGAATTAAGGGATTAAGCCAGGTAAAAACAAACTTAGATTCTGGCGTATTTAAGGCAATTCAACGAGCTGCGATCGCTGCTTATTCGACAGGAGAAGAAGAACTCCAAGCCGTAATGTCTGTTTACCAAAATCGCCGAGATATTATTGTTAAAGGACTGCAATCTCTCGGTTGGCCGATTGAACCACCCAAAGCCACCCTCTATGTTTGGGCGCGTGTTCCTCAAGGTTATACGTCGGCTGAATTTGTGACGTTGTTATTAGATAAGTGCGGCATTATTGTTCCTCCTGGTAATGGCTATGGTGCAGCAGGGGAAGGCTTTTTCCGAATTGCCCTAACGGTAGCTGATGAACGGATGCACGAAGCAATCCAACGGATGAAGGATGCTGGTATTCACTATTAGAGGCGAGAGGCGAGAGGCGAGAGGCGAGAGGCAAGAGGCAAGAGGCGGAAATAATTATATTCAGTTTCTTCCCTAGGTCCTAGTTTTAACTATTAGAGGCGAGAGGCAAGAGGAAGAAATAATTATATTCTTCAGTTTCTTCCCTAGTCCCTAACCCTTTTCTTGCCACGCTTGCCAAACTTTGTAGATAAACTGATTAAGTTGATTTAAAGCAACTGGATCGCGGTCTAATTGTGGTTGTGATCCTGATATATCTACCAAAAGGGGGATTACTTCGGTATCAAGAGCAGAACGGAATAAGGTCAACGGCCACACTAAGTCAGCTGTTGAGCGTAAATCGTATATCAACGGCTGACAAGAATCCCCAGGAGGAAATTCTGCTAGCAGCAAAGGACGCACCCAGCACACAGGGCGTGAGTGGACAACTTGGATCACTTCAGCATACAGGTTGCTGCTTTCATGCTGTAGACATACAATTTGTCTTGGGTGAAAGTCACAAATAAAGTCCATCAATGTTGGCTCCACACCAGCAACGTATAGTTGTTGCTGCTTCTTTATTTTAGAATTGAGAACAGAACTGGGCGAAAGATTCAGTAGCTTGCATTTGAGTTCCAGTTAGAGCGCGATCGCTCGAAAAATCAATTTCGGTGTTATAGAATAGATTAATAACTGTTAAGCAATTGCTGAACAGGAATTTCAATTGTAGTTAATCAAGAAAAGAGTGGACAGTGTCTGTCGAAACCCTTGAGAAGCGTTCAACGGCCCGCAAACTCGCACCTCGGTATCGCGTTTTGCTTCATAATGACGACTACAACAGCATGGAATACGTGGTGCAAGTTCTAATGCAAACAGTATCGAGCATCACTCAGCCTCAAGCTGTCAGCATTATGATGGAAGCTCATACAAATGGTATGGCTTTAGTGATTACCTGCGCTCAGGAACACGCCGAGTTTTACAGCGAAACTTTGAACAATCATGGTTTAAGCAGTACGATTGAGCCTGACGAATAATATAACTAAGCGCAATTGAAGTTTAATCCGCGCAGCATTGCCCGCTATCCAACTCCTATGCGGTTGGTAATATTTCTGCTAGCTTTGCTGCTTATCTGGCTACCACTAGCTGCGCCCATTTACTTGTTAGGACGCGATCCGAACTCGGTAAGTCTTCTAACAATGGTATTGCTGTACGGCGAATTTATCCTCTTGCTTCGGTTTTGGGGTAAGCACGTATATCATCAACGTCATCTGCTGCGGCAGTATGGCTTAGTAAGGACGCAGCGATTTGGACTGGAATTATTAACAGGCTTAGGTATTGGCATAACTACCGTTCTAAGTTTATTTGGCATAGAGGGAGGACTTGGTTGGTTGATCTGGCAGCAACCAAGTGTTTTCTTGCCTCAAATAATTCTAGAAGGGTTAGTAGTTGCTTTAGCTATTGGTTTTGCCGAAGAGTTGCTATTTAGAGGCTGGCTACTAGATGAATTACAGCGTGATTATCGTCTCCCTACAGCACTTTGGGTAAATACCTTTCTATTTGCCCTAGCGCATTTTATTAAGCCTTTGGCAGCAATCTTACAGATATGGCCGCAATTTCCAGCGTTGTTACTACTAGGGTTAATTTTAGTTTGGGCAAAGCGATCGCACCATAATCGTCTTGGACTGCCTATTGGTTTGCACGCTGGCTTAGTGTGGGGCTACTACATTATCAATGTAGGAAATTTAGTAAAATATTCTGGTTCCGTTCCTGACTGGATTACAGGCGTTGACCGCAATCCTCTGGCTGGAATTATGGGGCTGCTGTTTTTAGGGTGTATCGCCTTTTGGATGAGACGGCGCTCTCTTCAACACCAAGGGCGATCACCCAGTTAATTATAAAAAGGGCTTGGAAAGAATTGCGGTCTTTGCTAATATCTTATTAGACTAATAATAGGAATATGACTGGGTAAATATGACAGCACAGATTTCCATTATTAAATAATAGGTCAATAGCTGCAAAAAGTAAAGTATTGTAATAAAAATTTTAAAAACTCTTGAGATAAATTGCGGTTTTTGCTAATATTTTATTAGTTTTATAATGGAACATTTAAGCAATGAAATTTTATTGCAAACATTCAATTATTAAATAATAGGTCAATAGCTGCAAAAAGTAAAGTAAAAATCAACTAAATTATTTCAATTTTTTAAACTGAATTAACTAAATTATTAGGTACTAGCTTTTAATCATTAATAGCTGTAAGTGCTGTACTTACAAACGAGCAGGAAACGGGCGCAGAGCGATCGCTCTGTAAGAATCGATAGAGGAAGTGATGAATGTCCGACATAGAATTCTTAGAGGTGGCTGGCGTACCTGTTGTGGTTCGTCCACCTGCAAATCCTAGCTTACCTGCTCTGCTTATCGTCCTGTGGCACGGATTGGGTGTACCTAATAGCGAGGAGATGCTTGCCGAAACATTGAGACTTGAAGAGGTGCAAGCGAGGACTGCATATTTCGGACTGCCACTATTTGGCAAACGCCTAGCAGCAGATGGTATGGAAGAGGTGATGCGGCGACAGGTGGAAGACTATGTGTTATAGCTACTGCTTCCAGTTGTTGAACAAGCTATGTAGGAGCTACCGAATATTGTCAAGGCGTTGCAAGTGCAATTTGGGATCAATGACAAGGCAGGAATTGGTGTATTTGGCTTTTCGGCTGATGGTTGTGCTGCCTTACTTAGCTTAGTAGAAAGTCCGCTACCAATGACGACGATTCGTGTTAGCTGGCGTGACTAAAGACCTAGTATCGGCAGTAAATACTTTTGAACGCAGAACAAAGCAATATTATTCTACGTTGAAAGAGTTAGTTACTATTTATTCAGGAGATTTTAAAGCTTGATCGAGTACAGCACGAGCTTGTTCTGCTCTAGAGCGAGCTTCCTGGTAGCGGATATTAGCCTGAGCAAATGTTTTGAGAACCTTAAACCCTTCTTTAAGACGGGCGATTTCATCTTCGCTGACTACTTCATCTGTAAACAAGATATCAACAGCCGCACGTACAGTAAGCGCCTCGGCGCGTGACTCCTGCACTTTAAGCTTAAGTGTAGCGAGGTTGCTGAGAATTTGTACAGCCTGAGTAATGGCATCCTCATCGCTAGCAGTATCGGATGCTGGTTCTTTGACTACAATCAGTTGTTGCGGACTAAAGCCTTCTTCAAGCTCGGTGGGTAACTTACCTGCATCCATCAGTTCCATTAGCTGATCCATCGCTTTTTCACGCGCTTTGGCTGTGTCTTTATTACCTGGAACAGTCAGGATGATTTCTGGACTTTGAGCGAAAGTGTAGTCAGGCATTTTGATATAAAAGAACTTAGTTTAGTTGTAACGGCTTGGTTGTCTCAATTATGAGTTAACCAAATCGAGAGGCTTATTATAAGGTAAACGAAAGCTGTTGCTGTGCGATCGCCTACACGCTCCACACCTAAGTTATTCACTATTCGTACTAACTGCACCTCAACGCACGGCTATTACGGTAATTCTAAAATTAAAACTTTGTTTACATTTCGTTACGATAAGAAAAGAAAGACTCTCATCAAGTTTTTCAAAGCTTAAATTAGAGGTGCTTTAGATGAATGGCACTATTCGAGTTGGTAATCTGTTCGGGATTCCCTTTTTTGTAGCTCAGTCGTGGTTTTTGGTTCTAGGTTTAGTAACCTGGAACTATACCAGTGGACTAGCGGGTCAATTTCCTGGCTTGGGTGGGTCACTACCTCTGCTGTTAGGACTTGTGACAGCATTGTTGTTATTCGCTTCTGTGTTAGCACACGAACTAGGACACAGTTTTGTCGCTATCCGGCAAGGAATTGATGTTAAATCAATTACTCTATTCTTGTTTGGTGGTCTTGCTAAGTTAGAAAAAGAGTCAAACACTCCAGCAGAAGCATTTTGGGTAGCGATCGCAGGTCCCCTAGTTAGTATATTGCTGTTCGGTATAGTCACAGGAGTTAAGGTTGGTCTGGCAGTATCAGGGCCACTAGGAGCGATTCTAGAAGTGCTGGCTTATGTTAATTTAGGGCTGGCGCTGTTTAACTTGATTCCTGGCTTGCCTTTAGATGGTGGTAATATCCTCAAGGCGATCATTTGGAAGATTACAGGCAATCCCTATAAAGGTGTTGTATTTGCCAGCCGAGTAGGTCAATTTATTGGTTGGATTGCGATCGCAACTGGACTAATTCCGCTTGTTTTATTTGGTAGCTTTGGTAGCTTCTGGAATTTATTAATCGGTTGGTTCTTGCTGCAAAATGCTGGTAAAGCGGCTGTGTCTGCTACAGTGCAAGAAAAACTAAAAGGTCTGACAGTAGCAGATGCTGTAACGCCTAATAGTCCAGTTGTGTCTGGTGATATTTCCCTAAGAGAGTTTGCAGATCAGTCTATTCTTAGTAATGTTAACTGGCAACGGTTTCTGGTTACAGACCATCAAGGTCAACTGATTGGCGCGATCGCACTTGATGACATAAAAGTTGTCCCCAGTACACGCTGGCTAGAAATGCACGTTAAAGACTTGATGCAGCCTATTGAAACTGCTGTTGTCCAATCAAATCAATCACTGCTAGAAGCGGTAATGCTACTAGAACAACAACAGCGATCAACACTACCTGTAATTCGTGATAACGGAGTGCTAGTAGGAATTTTAGAAAAAGCTGCGATTCTTAACTTGCTGCAAATAAAAGCGCAGGCGACTGCGTAATTCTCCAAAAATCTGTAATTTTTCTTAAACCTCCCTTGGACAATGAAACTTGTGTCTGAGGGCGGTTTTGCGTTGCGCTAAATAAAAGCGCGATCGCAATTGTAAAAGTAGCCAAAATCAATAAACAATGGTTTCTAATAATTAATTGGTAAGTAGAGACACTTATCCCCACTCCCTACTCGTCTTTTCTTTTTCGTCCACAAAGGGAAGAAGCTTGTACTTTTTTCTTCACTCTTCACTTTGATAGGTAATACAGCTTGATTATGTATACCACCAATGGGATGATAGAACGTAACGAACAACAGGAACAATTTAAGACACAAGCGTTTATGAGAAATTGTTTCTGTTCGGTGAACGAGAAACTGAGGTTAGAGACGGAAGATAACATGGGATTTAAGTCTCTTACTCTCATTTTTGTCAAGTAATGCGTCGCTTTATTAAGTATTTCGTAACTCTTGTATCATCTTGTGTATTACAGTCGATATAAGCTAGCTGAGTGGGTATCTTTGATAAAAGATAAAGAAATAATTAAGAATGAGGTTCTATGACTCCTACAATCCTGCGTCAGCTGTGGTCTGTAGTTGAAACAACTCAAGCGAATACTTTGTTAAAGCTTGACGATGCTAGCTTGGTACAGTGGCTACTAAAGCAAACCAAAAGCCAAGCGTCACTCGATCAAAATGAAGTTCATAGCCTGAGTGATTATATTTACTCGCGGCTAAACTTAATTCGAGATTTGGCTGAAGAGCGCTAGTGTTGTAGCATGCATTAAATATGAAAGCTTTAAGTAGCAGCAAGTGTACAACCAAGAGTTGTATATATTTCTTGGGAGTGCTGTGGAGAAATTGCAACTCCTACATTTGAGCTTTAAGGAACGGATTGTTGATCTACTGGGGGAAAAATAGTAGGTATTTGGTTCTGACTTGAAGATGCGAGGGTTTGCGACACTAAAACATATCCCAGGTAAGCGGGTAGAGTCAATGCGACAAGAGCTGCGATCGCACCTAACCAGTTAATCGGTTGCCAAGAAGAACCATAATGGGAACGGTAAGGATCGTAATTTAAAAATTCAGCTTTGATAATTTCTCGTAAGGCGATTGGGCGCTTAAACCGCACACGGCGATCGTCGAGTTTTTCTAACATAATCCAGCCTGCTTCTGCTTCTTCTTCACACAAGCATTGCAAAACGGCTGGATTGCGAAACAAGTTACGGTTAGCGCGGATAATTTTAAATTCCCAACCAACTAAGCGTGGATCTCTAGAAGACTGCTGTTTACTCGAACCGTTTAATTGCTGCTGTACTACGAGGGCATTTTCTTTAGATTCATATTGAGTCAAAATTTCCTCCTCCTCTTCGTCTTGATTAGTATTCACACTCTGTTGCCAATACATCCAGTTACCAAGCACTACAGCCTGTAAACCTAGACTACTGACAAACAAGCTGCAAACAACGACTTCGAGCATACTAGGTGTTGATTATTAAAATCAAGGGGACGGTGGCAGTTCTACTTGTTTTAGCTCTTGTGAGGGTAAATAACCCTCTAATACACAGTCTGAGCCTATACTGCGCCAGTGGACTCGTTCTAAAGCCAGTGCCTGAGTCATAGCTGTAAAACCGAGTTCACCAACAGGTGTTGGCGCGGTACTCCCACCGATAATTTTAGGGGCAATAAAGACCAAGATTTTTTGCACTGCTCCTTCGGCGATCGCACGAGAGGCTAATGTTCCGCCACATTCCCATAACACAGACAAGCATCCGCGTTCATATAAGTACGCCATTGCATTAGTTGGGGTGAGCGAAATTAACTCTACCACCTCTACTCCCTTTTGCCGCAGCAATTGTTGAAAAGCTGGATTAGCTTTCTCTTCTGTAAACACCAAAGTAGGAACTTCATTCGTTTGCCACAGGTAAGCCTCGGTTGGCAAGTCAAGAGTACGACTCATTACCACGCGCAGAGGATTAGGAGCCTCTGGGTGATGACTGGTTAAATGAGGATTATCGCGCCGCATTGTGTTACCGCCGACAATCACGGCATCACAAGTAGAGCGCAATTGATGTACTTCTGTGCGGGCTTCTATGCCAGTAATCCAGGCACTATGACCACTACTGGTAGCAATTTTGCCATCTAGAGTCATAGCATATTTTAAAATGCCAAACGGTTTATGGTAAAGAATGCGATGAATAAAGGCTTCATTCAATTGGCGGCAATCGTTCTCTTCCACCCCTACTAAAACTTCAATTCCGGCTGCTTTTAATCGCGCAATACCACCTCCTGCTACTTTTGGGTTAGGGTCAACCATTCCCACCACGACTTTTGCCACGCCAGCGGCTACCAAAGCTTCCGCACAAGGCCCAGTGCGTCCGTAATGACTACAAGGTTCTAGATTGACATAAATAGTTGCACCATGAGCGCGATCGCCTGCTGCTTTAAGAGCAAAAACTTCGGCGTGTGGCTGACCTGCTTGAGGATGAAAGCCTTGCCCAACAATTTGCCCATTTTGGACAATTACAGACCCTACCAAGGGATTTGGCGCAGTGCGTCCCAAAGCGCGGCGGGCAAGTGCCAAACATCGCTGCATCATCTCGCGGTCAAAAGCAGTTCCCACAAGTAGCGGGGCGTTTTGCTGAATATAAGTCCTGTCTGAAGATTCTGGTTGAGCTTCCACCGTAAAATTATCTATCAGGCTGGCACTATTATCTTAGGTCTTACGAGCTACTGATTCGGTCTAAGAAGGCTCAAAAACATTCATTTTTTGCCACCACCGATTCAAAGGGTAATAAACTACAGGAGCCCAAAGGCTACTAAGAATTGCAGAAGCAAGGGCGATGCGCTGATGCTCTTTCCAAAGTTGAACAAAGTTACTGACAGCGAATTTGTTTATGCCTGCTTCAGAATTGCTTAAAAAACTGAATTGAAGCGTAGTCATAGCTTCAGCCAACATTGCCATGCCGAAGACAATGATCGCAACAGAAATAAAGTCTTCTTGAATATAGCGCTGCTTGTGCAAGCGAGCAGTCAAAATTCCCACCAAGACCAGACTTAGAGTGTGGGTGGGATATGGTGATGTCATACCATCTTGAAGCAGTCCCAGCACAAAACCTGCGATCGCTCCTTGTACAATTGTGCGCTTAACACTCCAAGCCACCACCCAAATCAATAGCCAGTTAGGGGCAATTCCCAGTAATTCCATTCCTGGTAAACGCATTGGCAAGACTATTAGACATAACAATACAGAGCCAACTGTCACCATCCAATTGACTATCTGACGTTGATGCGGATACCAGCGAGGAATGCGATTCATAAAGAAGGGATCGGGGGAGCATTCTTAGCGGAGGAGCAGAGGAGCATTCTTAGCATTCTTAGCAGAGGAGCATTCTTAGCAGGGGAGCAGGGGAGATAAATTTATTGCCTCTTACCTCTTGCCTCTAATAATTTATTACCTCTCGCCTCTCGCCTCTTGCCTCTCGCCTCTAGGATAAACAACAACCCATTCTAAATAAGGCATTGGTGCTGAAAGTGAGATTACGGCTTCGGGTGCAGGGCTTTTACTTAAGTTTATAGACTCGACACGACCTATAGGCAAACCAGAGGGAAATATTTGACTATAAGGGGAAGTGGCAACGACATCTCCGTGTCGGACATCTGGGACTTTATCAAAAAACTGCATTACGGCTAGGCTTGCAGACTGTCCTCGGAGAAAACCCATGTGGCGGCTGCGGCTGATTGTCACACCTACAGAGCTTGTGCGATCGCTGATTAGCAATACACGGCTGGTATTGGGAGTTACACTGATAATCCGACCTACCAAACCGCCAGGAGCGCTGACAATAAAGCCGACCTGAATCCCAGCATTACTGCCGCGCCCTAAAGTTACTTGTTGCCACCAATGATCGGCACTGCGTCCCACAACAGGAGATGCGATCGCTCGACCTTGCACAGACGCTTGTGGTGCTGATTTTACATACCCGAGTAACTGCTTTAGCTTTTGATTTTGGCTTTCGAGTTCTACTAACCTTGCTTGCAGTTCCAGAGTTTTGGCATCACTCAGACGCTCTGCCTTAGTTGAACTTAATTCTAGGGGACTGGTAATGACTTGATAAATTTCAAAAATTGCCCCTCCCTGAGTTTGCCGAATTGTCCAAGCAGTCCCCAAGGCTAGACTTAGCAGCACCAATGGCAACGCATGGCGCTCCCACCAGCGACGTATTATGTACATAATTTCAATTGGTCAGCGTTCAAGTAGCTAACTAAATGGTTTTCGATGACTTATTCTGTGAGGGCGTGGGAATTGAAGCTTTAACCCCCATTCCTAGCCCCTGTCTTTGAAGCATAAAATACTACAATTTGATCGAGCAAGTAATTAAAACGCTGCTCTTAATAGCTAGCCGTTACGAGAACGTCCACTGAATACAAGTCCTAATTGTTTAGGACTTTCCAGTACACGACCTGTTCCTAAAACTACACAATTAAGCGGTTCAGCTGCTATATGAGTGACAATTCCAGTCTCATGACTAACTAGCGTATCCAACCCTTTTAACAAAGCGCCTCCTCCAGCTAGCATAATTCCTCGGTCAACAATATCTGATGCTAGTTCTGGAGGAGTCCGCTCAAGAGTGCGCTTGACTGCATCTATAATCACAGACAAGGGTTCTGACATACTTTCACGAATCTCTGGCGCTTTGATCGTAACTGTTCGCGGCAAACCCGACAGCATATGTAATCCCCGTACCTCCATCGTGTTTTCATCATCGTTACGAGTTGGATATGCTGAACCAATCCGAATTTTAATATCTTCGGCAGTTCGTTCACCAATCACCAGGTTATGAACTTTTTTCATGTAGTGGATGATGCATTCATTTAGTTCATCACCCGCGACTCGTACCGATTCACTTACAACCGTACCCTGGAGACTCAAAACGGCAACTTCAGTTGTCCCACCACCAATATCAATGATCATGTTACCGATAGGTTCTGCTACAGGAAGTCCCGCGCCAATTGCCGCCGCCACTGGCTCATCGATCAAATAAACGTCTCTAGCTCCCGCTTGAGAAGCTGCGTCCATCAAAGCACGTCGTTCTACGCCAGTGACACCGCTAGGAATACCAATTATCATTCGGGGGGAAACAAGGGTTCTACCTTCGTGTACACGCTGGATAAAGTGCTTGAGCATTAGTTCGGCGGTATCGAAGTCGGCAATTACACCATCACGCAAAGGGCGAGTCACAATCACGTTTCCTGGTGTGCGACCTAGCATTTTTTTTGCGTCTTCCCCTACTACTGGGGGCATTTTACCTGTTTGATCGACGGCGATCACTGAAGGCTCTTGGAGAACAATGCCTTTACCCGATACATAAACTAAGGTGTTGGCTGTACCGAGGTCGATACCCATGTCTTTAGATAAAGAAAACCGATCAAAAAGACCCACGCTTTGACTCCCCACACTGCAATAGGTTTTTGTCCGACGGTAATAATAACCGTGCTGGATTCTAATACGTCTTTTACCATGAGTCTAGTAGAGCGGACGAATTATTTATTAACTCTGTTTAAATCTTTTGCTTTAATTAGGAATCTTCTATTCTTGAATTAGGCAACAAATAAAGTTGATTAAGTTAAATTTTATACCTTTTCAATTTAAAAAATAGATTTAAAGTTTCCTATATGTTGCTTTTACACTTGCCTTATCCTCGAAATAAAATTAACGCTACTCTTCTAAAAATACAGTCTTGATTACATAGCAAACTTTGTATAAATTTAGCTTTCTCCCAAACAAATAAGTTAATTTACTGAATAAATAAGAAGAGGTTTATGTGTTAAAAAATTCTAGTTTCATTACTTAAGCCTAATTCGAGCTATTGCTAGAACAGTAAAAAGTAAAAATTTATTGTTATTTAAACTACAATTGCGCTTTTTAAGGAATAGCTTAGAGTTTTTCACTACTCACTACGCGACTAGATTTGTAATTCGCTATGATTATAAGTCACGATTAAGAAGTACATCTGTACTGGAAATTAATACATATGAGTCTCAACGTTGTCACTTTAATAGGTCGTGTAGGTACTGACCCTGATGTAAAGTATTTTGAGTCCGGTAGCGTCAAGTGTAAATTGACGCTGGCGGTGAACCGTCGTAGTCGCGATAGCGAACAAACGGACTGGTTCAACTTGGAACTATGGGGTAAGACGGCGGAAGTTGCGGCTAACTACGTAACTAAGGGTAAGCAAATCGCCGTCAAAGGTTCGCTGAAGTTTGATAGTTGGAGCGATCGCAATACTGGCGCAAACCGTTCCACGCCTGTTATTCAAGTTGACAGAATGGAACTTTTAGGTTCTAAAAAAGACACCGATGCTAGTTTCGGCAACTCACAAGACGAAAATTTCTAGTTGATCAGCTAGTAGAGAGTAGATATCTACCCTCTACTCAAGATTTAGCAATATTAATAGCTAATTTGTAGCGTTACTGATGCTTGTACCTGCTGTTCACCGCCTATAACTGGGGTAGGAGTAGCTCTAGATTCTAAAGATTGTTGTGCCGCACGATCATACAAGGGCATCGGTGGCTGCGGTGGATTAGCAGCGTTTACTTGAATACTCACTACTTCCTTGGGGGTAAGCTCCAAACTGCTTAATACTGTCCTGGCTTGCTGTTGCGCGTCTTGGGTGGCTTCGCGTAAAGCTTGTTGTTGAGCAGTTGCGATCGCCGCATCAGCAGCTACAAAGCTAATACCATCAATTCGCGTTGCCCCTGCTTTGACAGCATCGTCTAATAAAGTGCCAGTTTGCTCAGTATTTAGACGAAAACTAACGGTATTGGTGGCAGAGTACCCCGTCAGGCGCTGCACGTTGTTGTTATAGCTATAAACAGGATTTAGGCTGATGCCAGTTGTTTCTAGTCTTTCAACATTGCGCGATCGCAACAGTGCCACAACAGCTGATGAGCGTCGGGCGGCTTCTTGCTGTACCTCCTGGGCTGTTTTGCCTTGAACCTCAACACCCAAACGTACTTCACTTAAAGTTGTCGGAATCCGCTCAACGCCTCTACCGCTAACAGTAAGGGTTCTAAGCAATTTCTCTTGAGCCAAAACAGGATTGCTAAAAGTCAAAGTCAGTAACCCCAAAGCTAAAGACAAAATCCCAAACCGATGCCAAGAATTGAACCGACTAGGTATAACAGAGTAATTCATATTGATTTTCACACTAAAATAAGCGCTTTCCCAAGCAAATTCTCAAGCGACTTGCCGCTTTATGGAGCATCGCGCCGTTGAATACTTTTTCCTAATTTGACATTGAAGCAGCAATAATGTTTCTGTTGTTACGTTTTTGGAAACTAGAGCATTCTTAGCATTCTTAGCATTCTTAGCATTCTTAGCATTCTTAGCAGGGGAGCAGAGGAAATTTATTCCCTAACCCCTAACCCCTAGCCTAAGCGCCTCTAGTTAATAAGTTTTTGGAGTTAAACAACAATTGTCGAGCTTAACTTTGTTTACTGCTTGGAAAATACTTTACTGGCAACTCATTCCTGGTGCTACCGTTATAGACGACATTCTGGGTATTATTGTCTTGGCAGTAGTCGCTAGCCTTGCCAAAACAGGCGTTGTGGATATCGGCAATGTTGTTTATCTAATTTTTATGTGCGGGTAGCTTTTTGCTCGGTGCGATTCTGCTAGGCAATGTTTTTAACAAATTCTGTGTAGCGATCGCCATAATGGAAACTCCAAGGACTAGATTTGCGTCGGGTTCCCTTGTACATTTTGATGAGCAACGCTGGGACTAGCTCGTGCCAAAAAATAGGAATATCGTTTAATCTATACGCCATAAATCCCCCAGCACCCGATAACTTGAAGGGCAAGTGGAACTCGCAAGAGTGGCTGAAATAGGTTAAGGTTTTAGCACTAAAATAGCTGGCTCATGTTAGTAATCGAATGCTTGGAGTTAATAGCCCGGTTGATTATGGTTCCTGATTGATGTAAGCTGACGGCTTTAAGGCTGAACTTAGGCTATCAAGTCTGTTTAACGTGAAAGTGCGATTGACACAAACGAAGATTCACACCGTTAATTTTGCTTGATCACTCGTTGCTCGTTAGGGTAAGTTTTGAAGCTGGATTTCCAACCGTGTAGTTATGCTCAGGTATACTCAAAATCGGCATTGAACCTTAGATTTGAGCTTGTAGTGGAGTCGAAAAGATTTAATCAAGGAGACTTGGAAAAAAAGGATGAAAGATGAATATGTGTTAGTTCAGGCAACGTCTTACAGAGGCAAGCCTGTAATTGAAAATAGCAAGGTAAGAGAAAGTATAAACCGTAAATTTTCTTTCTTAATCCTTGATAATTCATCCTTCGGTTTGCTGCTGGGATGAATGCGAATCTAGGAGAAAGCACTGTGAAATTCCACTGGCTATTACCGAGTACATTAAGCTTTTTGTTGCTATCGTCTCCTGCTGATGCGGCGAGACTTAAATTTTGGCGTTTTGATGCCGCTGCAAATCGGCTGGAGTTGAAAACGGATGGAGCAGTTCAACCCAAGGCACAGCTAATTTTCAATCCGACTCGCTTGGTAATTGATTTACCAGGTACAACTTTTCAAAGTCCAACTGTGAAGCAGCAAGTTGGTGGCGCAATTCGCTCTATCCGCATTGGGCAATTTGACGACCAAACAACGCGAATGGTCATTGAATTAACCCCAGGTTATAGGCTAGACCCCCAACAAGTGAAGTTCCAGGGGACGACCGCCAGCCAGTGGACGGTACAGTTACCGCGCCCTCAAAAAGTTCCTAGCTCGCCTAGTCCCTCTTCAGCGCCTTCCCAACGGGTGGAACAAAGGTCAAGTAGTGTTTCAAGACCAGTTGTGACAGTGCCTGTGCGCAGCGGCGGGACAACTGCCAAATTGCCGTTGGCAAGAGCTATAAATAGCTCTAGGGCGGTTGTGCAAGTAGAGAATGTGCAAGTTACAGGCGATGGTTTTTTCATCCGCACTCGTGGCGGCGGCTCTCCTGCGATTAGGGTTGCTCGTAGCAGCGATCGCTCCCTGATTAACATCGATATCACGGGGGCAACTTTGTCGCCGCGTCTCCAAAAACAGTCTGTTTTGCCTGTTAATCGTTATGGTGTTAACCGCATCCAACTAACTCAACTTCAAGCCTCACAGCCTTTTGTCCGCCTAACGATGCGGGTGAATAAAAATAGCCCCGATTGGCAGGCAACAGTTAGCCGTTTTGGGGGTATAGTCATGCTACCCACACGCGGCATCGCCACTGCCACTGCCACTGTTGTTAATACTCAACCCCCAATCGCACGCAGAGAAGCATTATCTGTCACATTTCCATCCTCTGTAGCAACGATTCAGGCTGTAGAACTCAATGGAAATGGATCGCAACTGCTAATCAAGGCAGATCAAACTTTAACTTATACCAGTGGTTGGGATCGCTCAACTGGCTTGTACAGTATCACTCTTCCCAACGCTCAACTAGCTAATTCAGTTAAAGGGCCGGCCTTAGATAACAATAGTCCTTTACTGCGGGTGCGCTTGCGGCAGTCTGACCCTACTACTGTTGTGATTTTGCTGCAACCAGCATCTGGAGTGCGGATTGGAGAACTTAATCAGCCTGGGCGTGAGCTATTATCTCTCCAATTACAACGTTCTTCTACTGCCTTATTTCCGCCGTCCTCTACTCCAATTCGTTCGATAGAGGTTCCTCCACCAGCTACCCAGCCAGCGCCACCACCCCAAGTGCCGCGTGTACCGAAGGGAAAAATCGTCGTGATTATTGACCCAGGACACGGCGGTAAAGATCCTGGAGCAATTGGACTAGGAGGATTGCAAGAAAAAAACGTGATCCTGCCAATCTCGAAACAAATAACAGCGCTTTTAGAAAAACAAGGCGTGCAAGTAATAATGACACGCGACAGCGATTATTTCGTAGACTTAGCTCCACGAGTCGCGATCGCTGAACGCGCAAATGCCGATTTATTTGTTAGCATCCACGCTAATGCTATGCCTGCTAACCGCAATGATATTAGTGGTTTAGAGACGTATTATTTCTCTAGTGGTGAACGTCTAGCACGAGTAATTCACAGCAGTATTTTACAAAATGTTAATGTCCGTGACCGAGGTGTGCGAAAAGCTAGATTTTATGTACTTAGGAAAAGTTCAATGCCGTCGGTATTAGTAGAAGTTGGTTTTGTAACTGGGAATGAGGATTCACCCCGACTCGGAACTCAAGCTTACCAAAATCAAATGGCTGCTGCGATCGCAAATGGTATTCTTCAGTACATTAAGCAAAATTTTTGACCCTTGTTTTTAGCGTTCAGCTATCAGCTAGGTAGAGGCTAACCAAACATAAAACTCGAAAATCATCTTGCCTGTGTCTAATCCCTCCATCTCCCAGCTTTCTTCTTTTTATCTTCCTGTTGAAGCTCAAAATGCTCCTATTGGAATTTTCGATAGTGGCGTGGGTGGACTCACCGTTTTGCAACAACTGAAGGAACAACTCCCCAATGAATCAATTGTTTATTTTGGGGATACAGCGCGCCTTCCTTACGGTACTCGTTCTAAAACAGAAATTTTACAGTTCGTGCGCGAAATCCTTGCTTGGATGCTAAAACAGCAAGTCAAAATGGTAATTATGGCTTGCAATACCAGTTCTGCTTTAGCTCTAGAGGAGGTACAAGCCAAATTTCCTGTGCCTATTCTAGGCATCATCCTACCAGGAGCAAGGGCGGCGGTGCAGCAAGGTGAACGGATTGGCGTAATTGCTACGCCAGCAACTGCCGCTAGTAATGCTTATCAACGCGCCATTGCCGAAATTGATCCGACTGTCGGGGTGTGGCAAGTTGGGTGTCCAGAGTTTGTGCCACTCATTGAACAGAACCGAATTCACGATCCTTATACTACCCAAGTAGCGCAGCGTTATCTAGCTCCTCTACTGAAGCAGCAGATTGATACATTAATCTATGGCTGTACTCATTATCCCCATCTCGCACCAGTAATGCGATCGCTTCTACCCCGTAATGTTAAGCTTGTTGATCCAGCTATTCATGTTGTAACAGCAGCCGCCCAAGAACTCGATTTACTCGGATTAAAAAATACTCACACTCCACTACAAACTCGCTTTTATGTCAGTGGCTGTCCTATTCAGTTTGCTCAATCCTCTGTGCGCTGGCTAGGCTACACTCCAGTCGTTAAGTCAGTGGATTTAACCAAAGTGATAAATCCCGAACTACCACTAGAATTTCTCGATTAAAGAATACGCATTTAAATACACAACACAAATTTAGTCATTAAAATCACTAATTAATAAGCATGATTTGGATATTTATTCAACTAATAGCAATATTTTTTCCATTGATAAATTTTTATAAAGTGTATTTGATTTGTAAATTTTAAACCATATATTCTACATTTTTTTGGTCAAATCAGATAATATTAATTACTCAAAGCTGTACAATATTCTCATTTAGTCCGTTTTAACGGACTTAAGCTATTAGCATTGAACTTTAGTTCCAGGCGGATTAGAAGCACTTACCCACTCATCTAGTTAAAAATAAATTGCTAGGCTAACGATCTAATCTTGGCTTAAGCCGAGTAATAAAACAACCAAAATAAATAATGTTATGTTCTTACAATTAATTAGCGAAATATCAAATAAAATTTTACAACATTATTATTTAGCTTACTAAATTAATAATTTAATTTAGTTTATAAAAAAAATAGAAGTATAAATACTATGGGAATTTTATTATGAGCTAATATGATAATTTTAAAAATACATAATTTTTAAATACTTTATATATTACGCTCAAATATTTATTCTTTTAACGTCCCTAGTTAATTATTACGAATATCACTATTGTTCAATACCTTTTCTACACACTCTACCCAATCATACCAAGCAGCTGGATCTGCTGTACTGCTATCTTCAAACAATATCAATTGTCCAAGTAATGCTCCAACATCATCAGACTGTGTACGATTATAAAACTCTTCAAGAAATAGCACCATTGCCTCAAATGCCTGTTTTCTTGTTAATTGCATCTACATTTACTCATTTTTTATAGGTTTCTTGAACTAGAGAATCTTGTTTAGGTGTTATAAATTTTTGGTTTACTCAGCCGTTTCAAAGCTCCCATTTTCTAATTTTGCCCAAATAATTCTATCTGGCATATCTTTAATGCTGACCATTTTTTATCCAAATTGACTTAATTAGAGCCTTGAAGGTATTTAAATTAGCAAGTAAAGCGCTATTATCAAATAATTTTCATGCACCGATGCACTGCTGCACTGAGCAGAAAAGGTACTCGAACTTCGCCACAGGTCACAATCAACCTTCCCGCTTGGCTATCGGTTAGCTTAAAATGAGTATAGATTATGTTAGATTTCTTAATAAAGCTTGAGTTGGGTTATCCATGACATTAGCGACCTCCCTCTTTTCCCCAGTTGAAGCAGACCTGCGAATGCTTACAGAGAACTTAGTGCAGTTAGTAGGTACGCAACACCCCATCCTGTCGTTAGCGGCAGAACATTTATTCGGCGCTGGGGGAAAGCGGTTGCGACCTGCAATTGTGTTGCTAGTTTCACGGGCAACAATGTTTGAGGAAGATATTACACCACGTCACCGCAGATTAGCTGAGATTACAGAAATGATCCACACAGCTAGTTTGGTGCATGATGACGTAGTAGACGAATCAGAAATGCGGCGTGGCGTTCCCACTGTGCATAGTTTGTTTGGTAACGGTGTAGCGGTGTTGGCGGGAGATTTTTTGTTTGCCCAATCTTCTTGGTACTTGGCTAATCTAGATAACCTAGAAGTAGTCAAACTGCTGTCAGAGGTAATTATGAATTTTGCTACTGGCGAAATTCAGCAAGGAGTAACTCGGTTTGATACCAAGACTACGATTGAAGATTACCTGCAAAAGAGTTATTACAAGGCAGCTTCTTTAATTGCCAACAGTTCCAAAGCGGCAGGTTTACTCAGCGAAGTATCAAGAGAAACGGCTGAAAATTTGTATAGCTATGGACGGCATTGGGGTCTGGCGTTCCAGATTATGGATGATATTCTAGACTTTACTGGTTCGATGGACATTTTGGGTAAACCAGCAGGCTCAGACCTTAAAAGTGGTAATTTGACTGCACCAGTATTATATGCTCTAGAAGAAAAACCTTACTTAGAAGTGCTGATTGAAAGACAGTTTGCACAAGAAGGAGATTTAGAACAAGCGATCGCGCTTATTCATGATAGTCAAGGTATTCAGCGATCGCGTGAATTAGCCGCTTATCATGCCAATCTAGCTGTTGAACATTTGGCTGATTTACCACCTTCAGATTCCCGCCAAGCCTTGGTTAACATGACTGACTACGTACTAAGTCGGCTGTATTAGAGGCGAGAGTTTCCCCACTCAAGCGATATCAGGGGGTAACTGATTGGGAGAGAAACTTTGTGTGGGCGGATTTTGTTTTAGCTGAAGTTGAATTAAATTTTGGACATCCTCGCGCCGGACTTCGATACCGTTAGTTGAATCGCTAGGTTTTTCAAAGAAGATGATACTATCAACTGTTTCTAAGGCAGTTAGTTGAAACAAAATTTGAGTAACAAAAATTGGAATAGCAACTACATCAGCGCCAAGTCCTAAAGCCGAATTAACGGGGATATCTTGTAACTTTGCCCAAGCGTAAATAACACGCTTTTCTACATTTGGGTTAGCGCGATCGCTTAACGTTGTTAAAACCCACTGATTATTTAAGCTTTGCAGGATATGGTACTGAGAATGACGTAACTTTTGAGCAAGTAGCTTGAGTACAGGTGCGATCGCTGCTACTATTCGCGGGGAAACGCCATCTTGTGGGGCATTGTCAATTAGTGATTGAATTTGTGCGTCTAAATCCATAGCTTCAGGAGTGAGGAGTGAGTAGTGAGTAGTGAACTCCATAGCTTCAGGAGTGAGTAGTAAGTAGTGAACTCCATAGAAGACTGCTATCTACTGTGACATACTCCTAACGGGACTTGTGAGGGAATTTTTTAGACTAAAAATCCCACTATTTTAAGGTGGGAGTCAATGAATGATTTACTTTCTAGAAGTACAAGTTACCTGGGTACAATGTGTCGCCGAGGTGCTATACCAGGATTGATTACAGCCGCTAACTCCTCTGGGGATAATTTGGCGATCGCATTTTCTAATTCTGCGACTGTAAATTGATAGCCACGTCCTTCCGCAATCTTAATGAAGCTTTCGGGGTCAGTTGTTGCTTTGAGTTTTTGTTTTAATGCTTCATCATGTTGTACCGCTTTAAAAAATCGGGCAGCGTGTTCCTGTGCCATAACAGTACATTTCCTTATTTAAGGTGTAATTGAAATTCAGTAACTTTAATCGAATAGCGATCAAAGTCTGCATTACCACTGAATTAGATAAAACCTCGCACCCTGATGTTATTTCAGTTGAACTATCTATTTGTGATCATAGATCCTTAAACAGCAAATTTTACGAAATCTTGACATAAATTAAAGCTAAGGGTATATTACTTAACCTGTAAATAACTAAATTTATGATAAAGGTCAGTTGCCAAACGGTTAACTATACCTTGGTAATTGATTAAAGTTATTAGCGTTGGCTCAGTAGTTTAACTAACTGCTGAAATATCTGTGCGGATGCTTGCAGTGTTAGTATTCAACATCAAGTTAAAAAGCTGTAGTTAGAGAAAGCCGTGCTACCATTTCTGCACGAGATGAAACTTCGATCTTCCGAAATATCCTTTTGAGAGCCTGCTTGACAGAATTTTCTGTAATCCAAAGAGTTGAACCAATTTGAGCATTTGTTAACCCCTGCGCCACCAGTTGAGCGATTTGAATTTCACGCGGGGTTAAACGATCAATATTGAGAGGATTAAATTTTATAGCCGGCGATCGCATCATTGCAAGCCAGGTTGACACATGAAGGCAAAGCGCACTCAAATCAGCTAGATTCTGATCGTTAAAAGTAGGCTGATGGCGAGTGCGAGTAAAACCAAGTCCACCAACAAGCTGACCATTACTAACAATCGGCCCAGCCATTACATGAGCATGATCAGTACGAGAACAAAGTTTTTCCCAGACTTCAGGAGGCAACAAGGATGCTTCATGAATAACAGCATGACGCTCAACAACGTAGCGCAAAACTGGATTATGTTCTATTGATAATGCCAACTTGGCAAGATTAGAATTTGGAGCAGCTTGGGGAAATTGATCGAAGAAAAAAAGCCCACAACGTTTGGCAGCAAAATGTTTACCCAATGAAATTATGACGCGCGATCGCAAGTCTTGTTCATCTCGTGCTTGGTTAATTTCTTGAAATAAAGACTGTAAAGAATCCGCTATCAGCATTTCGCAAAGAGTACCCGATCGAGGACTAGGCGCAGCTCCTAAACAACCTTATCTTAGCTTTAGTCTCATCTCAGACCGAGGAAAATTATGTCTCAATACGCGCATCCTGATGTACTCGTTGATACTCAATGGCTGGCAGAACATTTGCACGATCCCAATGTCCGTGTAGTTGAATCAAATCTAAATCCCCAAGCATATAATGACGGTCATATTCCTGGCACAGTCTTCTGGAACCCTAGCGAACTGCTACTGCCAAATTTCCACATCAATTTTGATCCAGTATCCCTAGAAAAACTGTTAGCGCGTTCTGGCATTACCAACGATACTACTGCGATCGCTTCCTTTAACGATTTCCCCGCTACAGCAGGCTTGATATTCTGGCTTTTAAAAGCCTTTGGACATCGTGATGTGCGCGTTCTCAACGGCGGCTGTAAGAAATGGCAAATGGAAGGTCGTCCAATAACGACAGAGCCGCTAATCATCACACAAACCTCTTATCGTGCCAAAACTGCCGATGTTAGTTTGCGGGTGCTGCGCGAGGAGGTTTTGGAATCCATTAAGCGAACAGATCGCGTTTTAGTAGATGTCCGCACACCTCAAGAGTATAGTGGCGAATTATTTATGATGGAACCGCCGCAAGGAAGCCAACGTACAGGACACATCACTGGTGCAGCGCACGTTAATTATGACTTAGTTCTAAATGATGATGGAACTTTCAAATCTGTTGAGGAATTGCAGGCGATTTATGGAGACAAAGGCATTACCCCAGATAAAGAGATAATTTCTTACTGTGCTGTCGGAGCGCGATCGGGGCATACCTGGTTTGTCTTGAAGTATTTGCTAGGCTATCCGAATGTCCGAAATTACGATGGATCGTGGCATGAGTGGAGTCAGATCCCCGATATGCCTATTGAAAAATAACAGCATCCGCAGATTCACTCTACAGAAATAATTTAAAGTATGACAACAAGTTTTGGTGCTGACAGCATCCAACCACCTACAGGCTGGATTGCACTTAGTTTTCTCACAGTAGCGGTATTCTTTAACCTCTGCTTAGTTGCCCAAGTGTTGACGGTTGGACTAGCGATTTTTTACAGTTCTGACTGGTGGAATATTCATGTTTGGCTGGTGCGTGGGTACGGCGGATTAGCACTAATCTTGCTTATATTGGTCTATTTGAGTCCTTTTCCTCGGCGAGTGCGGAGCCTGACAGCAAGTATGCCAGTGTTTCTAGGGCTACAATTCCTGACAATTCACCTAATGCTTCCTTTGAAAGTGCTGCACCCACTTACTGGATTTATGCTGTTCTCTGTTTCTACAACCTTGGTTCATTACGCGCAGCGTCTAGCGTTTCCTAAACCAGATCTTGCCTAAAGTGACAAGAGCGAGAGGCGATCACTCTAAGTTAAATTAACGCTTCAAAAACCCAGCACCTAGATTACTGACAACTGTGAACAATGTGCCAGAAGAATTTTATAGTGGAGGTGCTGCTGATTGTTGGAAATATTGTGAAAGCGATTACTATCCTTGGCTCTACTGGCTCTATTGGAACTCAAACACTTGATATTGTGGCTCAGTACCCCGATCAGTTTCGGGTTGTCGGGTTGGCGGCTGGGCGAAATATTGAGATGCTGATTGCCCAGATTCGCTCCTTTAAGCCGGAGATCGTCGCTATTAGCGAGGAAGATAAATTACCTGAACTACAAGCCGCGATCGCAGACATTGATCCTCAACCGATTCTGTTAGCTGGAGTTGCCGGAGTAATTGAAGTTGCTCGTTACGGTGATGCCGAAAGCGTTGTTACAGGCATCGTTGGCTGTGCTGGCTTGCTACCTACCGTTGCTGCTATTGAAGCTGGTAAAGACATCGCCCTAGCAAATAAAGAAACTCTCATCGCCGGAGGGCCAGTGGTTTTGCCCTTAGTTGAGAAATATGGCGTAAAACTATTACCAGCTGACTCGGAGCATTCGGCGATATTTCAGTGTCTTCAAGGTGTACCCTCTGGTGGCTTACGGCGGATTTTGCTTACTGCTTCTGGAGGCGCTTTTCGAGATTGGCCTGTTGAAAAGTTAAAAGAGGTAAAAGTTGCTGATGCTTTAAAGCATCCTAACTGGTCGATGGGGCGCAAAATTACAGTAGACTCGGCCACGTTGATGAATAAAGGGCTGGAAGTCATTGAAGCTCATTATCTGTTCGGTCTAGACTACGATCGCATTGACATTGTTATTCATCCTCAAAGTATTATCCACTCGCTGATTGAGCTACAAGATACCTCAGTTTTAGCTCAGTTAGGTTGGCCTGATATGCGTTTACCGTTGCTATATGCTTTATCTTGGCCCAATCGCATTTATACAGATTGGCAACAGCTAGATTTAGTTAAAGCAGGCGATTTAACTTTTAAAGCACCCGATCACCAAAAATATCCCTGTATGCAACTAGCTTATGCCGCAGGTAGAGCGGGTGGATCAATGCCAGCTGTCCTCAACGCCGCAAATGAGCAAGCAGTGGCGCTATTTTTGGATGAAAGAATTGAGTTTTTAGATATTCCACGCTGTATTGAATGGGTATGCGATCGCCATGCCAATAATTCCAACCCTTCCTTAGATGACATTGTGACAGCAGATCAATGGGCAAGACAAGAAGTTATTGCCGCTAGTAACGCGATTGAAAAAGGCGATCGTCTTATCTCTCTGAAATAACCAACCATTAGCAGCATAAAGTCAGGCTGTGTTTAGGCGGAAGATAATTTTAAAGTTCCAATAGCTTGCTATTGGTACAGCTTAGATATATATGACGATATATTATAAATTTGAGAAACTTTGCCGTAGCTATTTGTTTGTAGAAATATTCATATCTATGAACTTAAGAACTAAGTAAGCTGCCTATAATGCTGAGATTTCTTTGTGTTCCTCTTTCTTAACCGTTGTCAAAACAGATTACTTTATATATAAAATTACTAACCTAACGTTATACACATTTAATGTATTTATACAAGTGCCGCACAGCAGAAACTATTTATTAAAAATAAGTTTATAGTTGTTAACAGTTCTTAAAAATGTGAAACACATGGCTGATATTGTTGATACTGCCGTTAACGCCGGTTCTTTTAATACCTTAGTTGCAGCAGTCAAAGCGGCCAATTTGGTAGACACATTAAAAGGTGCTGGCCCGTTTACTGTTTTCGCACCAACTGATGAGGCATTTGCAAAATTGCCAGCAGGTACAGTAGATGCACTACTTAAGGACATTCCAAAACTTACAAAGATTCTGACGTATCACGTCGTCTCAGGAAAAGTAATGGCTGCTGACGTAGTAAAGCTAAAATCAGCTACCACAGTTGAAGGTTCAACTGTAACCATCGACGCTTCTAATGGCGTTAAAATAAATGACTCCAAAGTTGTGACACCTGATATTGCTGCTGATAACGGCGTTATCCACATCATTGACACTGTACTACTTCCTCTAGAAGCTCCTACAAAGAGTCGCTAATTTGAATTGAGAGAAAGTAACTTTCTCTCACAGCCTGCATCTGGTAGTTAACAACCACAGCTACCAGATGCAATCTACTAAATCATTGTTAAAAAATTATTCAATTTGATCTTATACCAATTCTTCTAGATGATGCCACAAATTAAATCCCCCTAGCCCCCGTTGATCTTAATGGCGTAGCCTCCTCTGGCTTCCCCCTTTTTAAGGGGGACGGGAGGGAAATTAAGGGGGTTGGGGGATTGTAAAAAGTGCAAGTTTATGGAGAAACAGTATTAGTCTGTGTAGGCGGACTCTTATTTATACAACCTGCAAATTTAACTTTCTAAGTCGGGTGTTCTTAGGTGTTGCTTGGTTTGGTACTGATGTAGAATTAGTAAAAAAGGATTACTACCTACCACCACGAGGCAGCGAAATTCCTTTTATTTTCTTAAAAAGCGAGACTGCGTAAGAATCAGTCATGCCAGCAATATAATCTGTAATTTGCAATATACTTTTATAAATATTTTCATTTTCTTGAAAATTAGGAATAAGCTTTTTTATTAAATAACTTTTTGATAATTTTTTGTTACTCATACCAGTAACAAATTCTTCTAGTAACCCGCCAAGCACTTCGTATCCTGCCACTTTTACTTCAATAACTTCACAGGCTTCATAGACATTTTTGCGTGTTATATCAATAATTTCTTTTAATTTATTTCCAGATTGAATTTCTGAAGTTAGCGGAATATCAAATTTCCCTGATAGTAATTCAGTTTCATATTCAAGAAATACTTGTTTAACTTCTGTAATTAATTTATGAATTGCCTTTGCTCGTAAATACTTTATATTTTCTTTTTTGTCAGAGCCTATATTATCTAGCTTTTCTCCTATCAAAATATCATTTAGTAACATTTTTGCGTCTTCATACTCAATGTAGTTCATCCAAAAACCATCTTCTAAATCGACAATATGATAGCAAATATCATCCGCCGCTTCTACTAAAAAGCTTAAAGGATGTCTACACCACCAAGCTGAATTCTCTTCACGACGTATCAGTCCTACTTCATTAGCAATTTGAGCAAATAAGTCTTTTTCATTCTGAAAAAAACCATGTTTTTTAGTGCTTTTATTGTTTGGAATAGCATTGTATTCATTAAAGTAATTACTGCTAATACCAGCTTCTCTAGGGTACTTGGTAAAAGTAGCAAGAGTAGCACAAGTAAACTGAAGTCCACACAAATTAGGCCGTTTATCTAACTGTGTTAATATCCTAAACCCTTGAGCATTGCCTTCAAAGGTTCTAAAATCTTCTTGTTCTTTAAATGATAAATATGACAAAACCGTAGCTGCTTTTGGTGATTTAAACCACTCTTGAATAGCATCTTCTCCAGCATGACCAAAAGGCGGATTACCTATATCATGGGCAAGGCAAGCAGCAGCTACAATATCCCCAAAATCTCTTGCTTCAAATTGCTTTAATTCTTGTCGATGCCTATTAACTATTTCCTTTCCTACAAGAGTGCCTAGCGTTCGTCCGACACAAGAAGCTTCAAGACTATGATTTAATCTACTGCGAATATAGTCATTATCAACAAGCGAAAAAACTTGTGTTTTATCTTTAAGCTTTCTAAAATAAGCAGAAAATATAATTTTATCAAAGTCTTTTTCAAAAGGAGTTCGACCACTATCTAAAGCATTTCCTATATCTCCTAGTAATCGACTATTGGATAAAAGTTTACTCCAGTTCATTGATGAAGACATAGTTAATGCTTAATTGAGTTTACAAAAATTAAGTTATTACTCAATATTTATACTAAGCTACATTTATTGGAGTAACACTTTATTGGAGGCAATGCCCATGCCAATAGATTTACTGATTCTGATTGCTGCCTTGATTGTATCCTGGCTAATATTTACAGCGTTAATTAAGGTAGTCAAGACAACTGTTAGCACCGCGATCGCAATTGCCGCAATTGTACTTGTGCTACAACTAGCATTTGGCGTTAATCCTCAAGACCTTTGGCAACAAATTACTCAGCTACCGCAAACGCTGTGGCATACAATTACAGGTAACTAACTCCATTCTTCAGCCGCCTGAACTTCAGCTTTAATCAATTCTTGGCGTAACTTAGTCCAATCCAAGTTATCATTAGCTGCATTTTGAATTAGTTGACCTTGCTGTAGATATAAAACTCGTGTACAAAATTGCTGTGCTAGTTCTAGTTGATGATTAACCATAAAAATTGTAGTCTGACTATTGATCGCTAGCTCAGTTAAGACTTGCAGCAAGTGGGACGCTTTACCAGCATCAAGAGCAGATGTTGGCTCATCTAATAATAGAATTTTTGGTTGAATTACTAAAGCACGCGCGATCGCCACTAACTGTCGTTGTCCCACAGAAAGCTGTATCTCTGTGCGTTCTAGCCATTCAATTGGGATGTTTAGCTGTTCCATCCAGTAGGAGATGCGTTGTTGAATCTGCGATCGCGCTAAATTACGTAAAATTAGCCCATACTCCAACGCTGCTTTCACAGTCATACCCAATAGCTTAGACTCTTGCTGTACAAGTGTCACTTGTTGACGTAGCTGGATAACTGGAATTTGGCGATAGTCTTGATTTTCTAAATAAATTGCGCCAGCAGTAGGTTCACTCAAGCGATTCAACAGCCGCAACAACGAAGTTTTACCAGCACCCGACGGGCCAACAATTGCAATGCGTTCGCCTTTGAACACTTCAAAAGAAATATCCTCAAGCGCATATTGAGAACCAACCGATGCAGATAAACTTACTTGATTCAGTCGCAGTTGTGCCGTTTGCACTCGTTATACCTAAAACTTAATATGACTAGGTTAAACCAAGTGCGATCGCGGTTTGAATTGTCCAAGCATCTACCAATAGCAGCAACAGTGTAAATCCTAGCAAAATCAAATACATCCAAGGTTGCGCCAACGGGCGAACATTTGTTGTATCTATCCCTGTCTTCACTTGCACTTCTCTAACTAACCTCGCAAAACCCACTACACGCATCGGTAGCAAATAACCGTTACCCTCGGTACTGACAAAATAGTAAACTAGCCCACCTTGTCCAGTAGTGCGATCTTTTAATTCTTTCACATCTGACCAAGCCAACGACCAACCCTTACGGAAAAAGCCAGGAACCCATCTAGGATATGTCACCTGAATTCCTTGATCATCCAGAATCACTCGTTCGCTAAGTGCAGCATATAACGCCACTGCCCCTAAAGTAATTCCTACCCACAACCATGCTGGCGGAATAGGCGCAGCTGTTACCTGAGTCAAGAAAGGTAACGGCACTGTCAAAGCTACGTATAAACTCAAAAGCGTGATCCGAATTAAAGGCGAGAGGCGAAATATAGAAGGTGAGGAATTAGCAGGATTTAGTGACACGATTTAACCGACATAGTGGTTTTTACTAATTATGCTCTGCCGAACACAGGTTTTGCCGCAGGCTAGTATCTATCTCCCTTTTGTCAGTTTCCGAAGTTAAAAAGTAGTAAATCAAGCCTTTCATCCAGAAGAATAAAAGGGTTTGAATTGATTCATTGCACTGATTAGATGATTAAATCCAAGCAATAAGTTGGAAGAGCGG
>JAHHHE010000029.1 GCA_019359535.1 Gloeocapsa sp. UFS-A4-WI-NPMV-4B04 | reverse complement strand
TTGGATGGTCAAACTATCTGCCAGATCGTGGGTAATCGTGGCGGCCATATTTTAAGTTTCTCAGAGGGTGGTGTTTTTTTGACTTGGTTACTCCTCTTAAATTCTACATTAAGTTAAAGCCACACCCGGTTGAATGGAGTCAGAGAAGTCCACTATTACGTTCGCCGATTTCAGAAATTAGCGGTTCGTTCGATAGCTTGGAACAAGTGCGCTATCATGGCGGCTATCTTCCGGGTTTTTCACTTACCCTCAAATTCGCTCTTGTATACAGTAGCGATAGCACAGGGGTAAAAACATCCACAGCCCACTCCAAACCAAACACCAAATTGTACAGCCCAGGTGAGCGAACTCCAGAAAGTGGACAGTACGAATTGACTGACTCAAATGGAGAAAGCACAGGGGTAGAGGTGACTTCAATACAGGGCCATCCCCTACCCCCAACAAGCGAACCTAACCAGTTCTACAAGCTAATTGATCCTACAAAACACAAAAAAGCGTAGTACCGAAATTGAAAGCGATCGCCCTTTAATAGAAGGCGATCGCTTCTAAAGGCTACTTAGATTTGGAGTTAGAAAGTTGCTCATTTAAGCGATAAACTTCTGCTTTAAGATCAACTACCAATTTCTCTAGTTGATCTTGCCTTGTATTTTCCACTGCTATTCTATTTAATCCCGTCGGCTGAGGCATTGACCAACTGATCATATCTATTTTAGTATCTAGCCTTTCTAAGCGTGAGGTAATCTTGTAAAGTTCAAATTCTAGGCGATCAACACGAGATTGCTCAATAGCTCTCGTTGCGCCACAACCTTGGATAGTAGTGAGGCATAGTATAAAAATGATGCACAGCCTAGCTATTTTAATTAGCACGGTATATGGCTTTATAAACTTATGATTTAGTATCGCAAACTTAGAGGCAATCTTTTTTATAAATTCCACTTTGATACGAGAAAAAAGAATCCTAGACTTAACTTTAAATATCAAGCTAGGAACCTTATTTATATTTCACATCTTAACTGAAACTTATGTAGGCATGACAACTTTTTTAGCTAAACCAAGAGTCTGCAAAACTTTAATTGCCCACCAAGTCATATCAATTTCCCACCAATTTAACCCAGCTTTTGCCACTTTTGGGTGAGCATGGTGATTATTATGCCAACCTTCACCATAAGTTAAAATTGCTGCCCACCAAAGATTGCGGGAGTTGTCATCTAACTTGAAATTACGATAACCGTACAAGTGAGTTGCCGAGTTAATCAGCCAAGTGCTATGCCAAAGTAATACCGATCTTAAAAAGATACCATAAATAACAAAAGACCATCCGCCTAAAACATATAATAGGATACTAAGAGGAATTTGGAGCAGTAAATGATAGCGATCTAGCCAAATATAAAACGGATCGCGGGCTAATTCAGGTGCAAATCTTTTGTAAGTTTCAGCTTCAAAAAACTCTGGACGTGGATACAAAATCCATTGCATATGACTCCACCAAAAACCACGCTTGGCAGAATAAGGATCTTTGTCTTCGTCTTCTGTATAAGCGTGATGTATTCTATGTCCAGCTACCCAAAAAATTGGGCCTCCTTGAATAGCAAGCGCACCTAAAATAGCGATCGCATATTCTAGCCACTTTGGAGAAACTTGAAAACTCCGGTGACTTAAAAGGCGGTGATATCCTAAACAAATACCAATGCTACCAAATAACCAGTGCAGAAATATTGTAACTCCCAAAGCAGAAGGAGAAAAAAACCAGGGAGATAATAAAGCCAAGGCATGAATTGTACCGAAAAAACCCACATTTACCCAGCTAAGAGTAAGCGGTTGCTTACCGTCAACAGATATTGAGTGCATAGTCATAAATCTTTCCTTTTACGGGCGCGTAAATAAACCAGTGCTAAAAACTGCAAAACTCTTTATCTGATCAACACTGGAACTCGCGATCGCCAGCTACAGTAGAGAATGCAAGTGCTACTTACATTTTTTAAGTTTAGCAAAGATAATTTATAAATGCAAGTGACGCTTGCACTAATTTATGCCTTCTCAAAAAAATTCAACTCGACAGCGATTGATGAATGCAGCTTTGGAGTTGTTTGCTACGCAGGGAGTCGGTGAGACTACAACTAAACAGATTGCAGAATTGGCACAAGTCAATGAAGTAACATTATTCCGGCATTTTGGGAATAAGCATGGATTACTTTTAGCCGTGATTTCAGACTCAGCAGTATTTAAAGATTTGGGAGAATCATTATTAAAGCAAGCAAATGAGACAGAGAGTATCTACCAGGCTTTAAAAGAGTATGCAGGCGATCGCTTACAGGCTTTAGAACAAGTCCCAGAGTTAGTGCTATCTGTAGTAGGCGAGGCTAGACAGTATCCAATAGAAAATCGAATTGCACTAGGACAAGGCTTAACTCAAGCTAACTCTTATGTTGCTGAATATTTAGCAACAGTAATGGAGCGTGAACAATTACACAGTAATTTATCAGCAGAAAAGCTAGCAAGTTTGCTCAATAGTCTGTTGTTGGGATATGCCGTGGTTCAATTTACAAGCGAGTTTCACCAACTTTGGCATGACAGAGATGAATTTTTGGAGAACTTATTAGAGCTATTTTTAGGTAAAGCAATATCAGGAGATTCCCGCAATTTATCTATTCAACGAGAATCAACAAATGAGTCGAGTTTGACAGAACCTGAGTTTATTTCCACGAATAAGGTGGCTGATTTACCAGCAAATTTAGTTCATTTGATTTTGCAACGAGCAAAAAAACAAGGACTACGAGATTATGCGCTAATGTACGTTTTATTTGGCGCGGGTTTGTCTGTAGAGGAAATTGTTAATTTAGAACGAATACACCAAATAAGTGAGCCACACCAGCACTTATTACAAATAAAAGGTACTGTGCGCCAAGTTCCAGTTAATCAATGGATTATGGGTAAGCAGTATGGTTCCTATACTCGGAATCCATTAACTCAATGGCTAAAAAGCCGTAAAGATGATCAACCTGCATTATTTCTTAACGATGCTGGAATGCCAATTTTAGAAGAAGAAATACATTTGCGCTGGCAGGTATTAACTGAAGAATTATTAACTCCTCAAGGGCAACCACCAACAACTCAACAAGCACAACAAACCTGGTGTGTAGAAATGTTGAGCAAGGGAATGGAACTAGAAAATTTGAGCATTCTTACAGGCTGGAGTTTAACTAAATTACAACCTTATGCGCGTAGAGCTAGGGAAAAATTAGCTTTGGAGCAAGCTATTCGCCTTGACCATAAATCTTAGTAAAGATGGTATTAAAAATACGAAAAGCTAGATACCCTCTGATTTAGATAGCCAGTGACGTGCGACTGTGTGCCGTATTAACTATATTCATTGCCCTTCATCCAAAGTAAGAATCTCAACGCCGTCATCAGTTACAGCCACCGTATGCTCACATTGAGCGGAGAGCTTGCGATCGCGTGTTAGCGCAGTCCAGCGATCGCTTTGAACCTCAACTTCCCAAGTTCCTTCATTAATCATCGGCTCAATTGTAAAAACCATGCCTGCTCTCAGACGCTTTCCCTTACCTGGCGTACCGTAGTGGGGAATTTGGGGTGTAGTGTGAAAAATATTACTAATCCCGTGTCCCACAAAGTCTCGTACTACAGAAAAGCCTTGCGCCTCAGCGTACTCCTGAATAGTTGCACCAATGTCTCCAATCCGCGCCTCAGGCTTAACACAGGCAATACCTTTTCTCAGGCACTCTTCTGTCACCTCAACCAACTTTTTAGCCGTTGGGGAAGGAGTACCGACAAAAAATGTTTTGGATGTATCGCCGTGATAGCTATCAACAATTAGCGTCACATCAATATTGATAATGTCGCCTTCTTTGAGTATCTGCTTACTATTAGGAATGCCGTGACAAACTACCTCATTAACACTCGTACAAATTGACTTGGGAAAGCCATTGTAGCCAAGAGGAGCGCTTTTAGCTCCATGAGCCTGTGTCCAACGCTCGGCTTCGTCATTAATCTCCAGGGTGCTGACTCCTGGCTTCACCATCGAGCCGAGATGGTGTAAAAGTTTAGCTGCCAAGCGGCCAGCCTTACGCATCTTGTCTAGTTCTCTGCTTGATAATAAAACGATTGTTTCGCTTGCCATGAAATATTTACTTTCTTGATTTCCTTAACCAATAGGAAGGTAATAATTAATTACTTATAACTATAGTTTCTCCTGTTTCAACCGATCGCCTTGCTGCATCTGCAACTTTAAGCGCATACAAGCTAGCAGCAGGGGTGACGTACAACGGACTACCTTCAAATAAATGGTCTAACACCATAGCTGTATCTTTGGCAAATAAACCCCGCCGAGCGCCAACTTCAATTGGTGTAGTTTCCTCTGCTTGAACTAAAATTCCTGCTTCTTTGTCGAAAATTAAGCCGCCTTTTTCGCCGTGAACTTCAAATTTGCGTTCATCTTGCCACAGATTTTCTCCTTTACAGTAGGTAACATCAGCTACAAGTCCACTGATAAAGCGTAATTGAGCAGTGCAAAGACAAGCAGTATAAAATTCTGGATCTGTACCCCAATACCTATTTTGACAACTAACTGTGGCTACTGTGCCAAACAAGTCTGTGAGGCGGTGAATCCGGGAAAGTGCGCCACTGAATGGAAAGCCGAATAATTCTTGGTGATAAGTCCACTTGCGGGGTGTAGGGCGTTGCGGATTAACAGTGCTGTAACGAGCGTAAAATAACGTGCCGATCGCAGCTAAATTTTGCTTCAATGCCTGATGTAAGCCGCCAAGTAATTCAATATGCTCTACATGAAGTAGTTTATTCTGCGTTTGAGCCAGTGCGATTAGTTCTTCTGCTTCAGCAACATCTAAACACAAGGGATATTCAACAATGACGTGCTTATTGTTTTCTAGCGCAGCACGGGCGATCGGTCCATGATCTCGATTAATAGTAGAGACAATTATTAAATCTACATCTGATCTAACGAGTTGTTCCCAAGAACTGAGCGACTCGGCTTGATACGTCTGACTAAAAGCTGCTGTTTTTTCTTGATTATGCCCAACAACCGCTACTAAATGCGATCGCTCATCTTGCTGGAATGTCTCTGCTCTTAGCTTCGCGGCGTACCCAGTACCAACTAAACCTACTCTGACTGGGCGAGTAGCAGAGAGCGCAGAAGTATTTGTCATTGTTACTGGCTGATATCAACATCCATTCACCATATCCATTTAATTTACATCGTGTTACTACGATGTCTCCAAGAATATAGGAAATTTGCGATCGCGTCCCTGTGTTCTAGTTGCTTGGTGGGGTTGAAGTTAATAATACTTTTTCAACTTTATTATAGTATTTACTTATATCTGTTCCAGATTTTACCAGTTATTCATAAGCAAAACTAATTATGTTTAAATTACTAAATTTCATTACTAATGGTAGTGAAGATCGAGTCAATTTAGCGTTAAAACCTTTAATTTTTCCCCTAGTATCTAAAGGTGAAGTGAACTTAACAAAGCGGACTATCGAATCAACGAAGCCGTGAGGTTTGCTTTACACAAATTTATAGAGCCGTTTCATACAGAGAGGACTGCCGAATGGCAACTTACCAGGTCACCTTAATCAGCGAAGCTGAAGGGCTGAACCAAACGATTGAGGTTGAGGACGATACATATATTCTAGACGCAGCGGAAGAAGCTGGGCTTGACCTACCGTATTCTTGTCGCGCTGGTGCTTGCTCCACCTGTGCAGGTAAGATAACCGCAGGTTCGGTTGACCAGTCTGATCAGTCTTTCTTAGATGACGACCAGATTCAAGCTGGATATGTGCTAACGTGCGTCGCTTACCCCAGTTCTGACTGCACGATCGAAACTCACAAAGAGGAAGAACTTTATTAATCAACTAAAGCGATTAAAAGTCTTATAAATTTAGGCAGGGACAGGTCGCTTTATGTTCCTGCCTTATTTCATTTTTGGCTAGTGTTGAGCGGTGGCTTTGACCAAAAGGTAATTTGGTCGTTAAGGGGTTGAATTTGAGTATTGGGATAGTAGAAGTTGAGAATGCGTGAACTTGACCAACCTAACTTTGCTAATCGCTGAGAGCCTGTTTGACTTAAACCAACTCCATGTCCCAGTCCTCCCCCAACAAAAGCATAACCCCAGAGTGCCTTGTTACCTTTGTTAAGGGGTTCTAGATAAAAAAGGGTGCTTCTAGGGGCTGAAAAAGCGTTGCGAACTTCATCTTTTTCAAGAACAAAACTGCCTTGATCAGTTTGGACAGCAAGCTTGAGAATGCGTCCACTAGGCGATCGCTCAACCACTTGAATCTGCTGAATTGTTTTGAAATTCCCTAGTGGATTTTTATTTACCTGAAGATAACGCTGCAAATCCTTAGTGATTTGTGCCATACTGCTTTCTTTGCGCCAGCGAAACATACCCCAGCCAGTTTCATTAAATCCTTGACGCAGACTGATAAAACGCTGAAAGTTCTTTTCATCAGCCAAAGTCTGGCGATCCAAATTCCAAATATTACCAGCAGCATCAACAACGGGTTGTAGATACGTGCGATCTGTACCGTTCCAGACATCGCTAAAGGCAGCAGTGATACCTCCGGTAGTAGAGGAATATAGAGCATCCACTAGCTGATTTTGGTAGGTAAGCACTCGTCCTCGCGTCGCCGCGATCGCTTGATCGGCATTTTTGCCTGTACCACTCAAACCTCGATAAACTTGACAATGGGTGTCGGCACAAAGTTCATATCCATCGAGGGCAAAGCGGCGTAAATTCCGCAGCGCATATGTTCGGGCAATAATCGTTTGCGCTTCAACTGCTGCATACGGCGCACCAGAGCCAATTTCGTGTGGCACAACGCCCCGCAAGTAAGTCTCTAGCGGTACATTGTTAACTAAAGTGTAATCACCATAAGAATTTGGCTGTAGCCGCAAGTTTCCGCCGTAGAGAGTAGCGTCTCGCTCATTCCCTTGATTCACCCGAATTAAGTTTTTATCAGCACTAATATCTAGCTCGTTGCGGCTGTAGCGATAGCCATTTACTACCAAGCTAGCTTGTGGTACTTGTTGCAGAATTTGGGTATCTACGTAAGCAGTCTCATTACCTTTAGCTTGGATACTGCCTAATAGCAAGCGTCGCAGTAAGGGAGTATTGTAAACTTCCCGTTTTGCCCAAACTTGCCAGCGTTCCGGCTGTGCTACCTCGACTTCTAGCCCTTTTTTGCGCCACTGTTCGGCACTATGTTCAGCAGTTTCAAAACTGCGGTGAGTGCTTAAAACAACTCGCTCCTCTACTACTGGTGAAGGTAAAGGTTGCATCACTATTTCTAGCTTGGCGGAACTTGCTTGAAGTATTTGCTGTTGTACGCCAGTTTTGAATTTGAACGTGAGGCGATCGCCTGGTGTTGCTTGCAAGTTGAGCTTTTCTGTCGGTTGATCGCCAAATCGCTGCACAATCCCGATTTTGAGTTCCACATCTGGGCGCTTTGTAGCGGCTAGTGAGCCAGCAGGCACCCCCAAAAAACAAATTGTTGTTAATACATAGAATAAGTGCGATCGCCGCCGAGAAAATCCCAAGTTCCCCCATCGCTTCTGGTGAATATGTCTCTCGCCTCTTACCTGTGCTTGATCGCCTTTCATTGTTTAGTCATAAAGCAACTTTTTTCAAGATAGCCTGATTATCTCGACTAAGACAGCTGTTTTTTGTCGTTATCTGCGAGTAGTTCAGCAATATCAGTTCATTTTTCAATTTTTCAAAGACAGAAGTAAGTAAGACGATTGCCTAATGTACTGTCATCATTCAGCTATTTGTACCATAAGGGATATTCTATTCAATCATGATATATTCTTCATCCTTATTAAGCCGTTTTGGCTCTAGCGAAATAAGCTGTATATTTTCTGATTCTTGTACCAACAACATCGAATAAGGATTAACAGAATCATCTGATATCAAGCACTTGCAATGTAGTATGCAGCAAAATTGACTGATCGTTAACGTAGGAGTAGGCTTTGTCAACTTGGAGTCATGTAAATAAACACAGACCCTTGTTAAGAAGTCTCCTTTTACTGGCAGCCGCTCACATATTATGCGGATATTCTTGTCTACTTTTGCCTCAGCGATGTCATTAATTACTAAAACATCTATTGGAGAGACCGAGAATACTGGAGATATAGTAGCTCTTATCTCATCTTCGCTCAGGTTGCGGTCGATCAAAAAGTCTTCCAGATCATGACTTGTCATAACGTCTATGTTTCAACGCCTCAAGCAAGGAAATTGCCAGGTTTTTGCTCAATAAAATATTTTTTCACAATCAATGTTTTCAATTTTTGCGGCTAATTAGCGTTTAGCTAGCTTCCTACAAAGTATTTATAAGTTACTCAAACTTTAGAGTAGATTAAGCAAATATAACTTTTATTTTAATTTTTGTTACTTAATTTTAAGCTAACAACACTTTCAAATCTTTGTTAGGGATTAAACTCTGCTTTTTCAACTGAATTATTATTGACTCCTAAAGTTAGCTGCAAAGGTAGCTTTTGCGGATATGCTTTGACTACCTGTCTGTATACCTGGTAATTAGTTGGTAGCGTCCTTCTTTCATCGCCTAGTCCAAAGCTAATTTGGTACTCCACAGATTTCAGTAACTCAGGAGTGCTTGCCTTTTCGTAACGCTGTAGTTGTTCTACTTCATCAATACTAGGACGCGGAGGCACATCTGGCCACCACAGTCCCCGATCATCTGGGCCAGTAACCGCTTGTTCTGGTTTTAAGCCATTAAAGTTGAGTAAAGAAGTTGAGGCAAAAGTTTCAAAGCGCGGTAATTTATCGCTACTTGGGTTAATGGCATATTTAACTTGCCAAGTGTAAGTGGTTCGCGCTGTTGCTTCATACTGATTAGTGGCTACTTGAGAGCAGCTGGTAAGAGCGTTAGCCAAGAGCGGAGTCGCGATTGCTATCCTCCCCACAACCCTGATAACCGAATTGATTTGGTAATTGCTAAAGTTGAAATTCATCGGTTACTTAAAATCAATTCCAGAACTACTCACTTCAACCAAAAGATGCAGCTGGCCCCATTTTTACCTATTCTGTACCGAATTCTTGAACCTACTTTTCCAAGTTGCCTGTGGGCTGGTAATCCTAATTCCAAAGCGATCGCGCTCACCTTTGATGATGGCCCCCATCCCCATTACACACCGAAATTACTGAAAGTTTTAGACAAATATTCGATTCCAGCAAGTTTTTTTTGGCTAGGTGCTTGTGTAAATAATTCACCTGAGATCGCCAAAGCAGTTTATGAGCGCGGACACTGGATTGGACTACATGGATACGATCATCGCTCTTTTCCGCTACTTCCGCCTGCTGAACTAAAGGAAAGTTTGCAAAAAACCCAAGATGCGATCGCCCAAGCGTGTTGTGTAGAACCAACGGCTATCCGTGATGTGCGTCCTCCTAATGGTTTATTTACCCCTTATACATTAAGCTTGTTACACCAGTGGCAGTACCGCTCAGTAATGTGGAGTGTTGTCCCAGAAGACTGGGTGCGCCCTGGCGTTGATGTTGTATTTCAGCGCGTGCTACAGCAGGTTAAAAACGGATCATTAATTGTCTTGCATGATGGCGCTTGCGGTGGTCAAGACGTTGCCTCAACAACAGAACGCCTAATTCCTCAATTGCTGAACCAAGGCTATCATTTTGTAACGATAAATACTTTGTGGCAACAAGCTCAATTCCCTGCTGCTAGCTCATTACAGGGTTTTTGACCTTATATTAGTAGCTAAATCTTTCTTCATAAGCCATTTATTTCTCGTTATCCTAGCTGTCAGTTACTTCTAAATTCATTAAAATATCAGAGAGAAGAGAATGAATTTGTCAAGCTCTATTCGGTTGAAATTTTAGGGCAACGGAGTTAAGGTGAAAAGAAAAGCTCCCGGAGCTTTTCATTGACTTAACCTAGAACAAGTGTCAGGTCGTTTTGGTTAACTTTTAACTAAGCAAGTTTTGAAGAAAGCACTAAACTGCTAATCTCAATCTTTAGTTAAGAAACATTACAAAATGCGCTGACTCACTTGCAACAAGCTAAATAACTGGTTGAGTTTGAAAATGCTAAATTGCCAGCAATCAAATTAATGGAGAAAAGATAAAGATGGGTGCATTAATACCTCTCGCCTTACTAAAAATAAACCAGGCAAAACAGGATAATCACTTATTTTACAAACAATCCAGAATTTGATGGCAACGGTTAACTTTGTTCTAACCTCAACGACAATGCTTGCTTCTAAACTTTTAATGACAATTCAACTTGATAACTGCTTATCTGGATAACTAGACATTGCTAAAGTTGATAATTTCATGATTAAAACACTAAATACGTGCAATTTTTGTGAAACAAGCTACAATCGGAAGGGTCTTTGTCAACCCAATGATTAATAGCAGCTATTAGCGCTACTATTGATCCCTAGCTTTTATCAGCAAGTAAAGTCCCTTTTTGACCATTTAATAAGTATCTGGCAACAGATAAAACTTATTACTTTATTTTCGGTGCAAATGACTTTTCAAGATCTAAACGCTCATTGCAGTTTGCTGATAGCTTACTTGTAAAAAGAGCGCTTAAAAAATCTTGAGTAGATTTATTGAATCAAGGAGCATGAGGAACGCGGCATGAACCAGGCTAACAACGTACTCGAAACTAATCATGAGCCTGAACTCGAAACCATTCATCAACCTGATAGTGATTTAGAACTTTTAATCCAAGCAGTTGATTTACATACCATAGATACCGAAGAAAACGATGAATTTTTAGAGACTCAGCCTGATGAAGACGACGCTAAGTCTGGGAAGGTCGCTAAATCTCGTCGTCGGACACAAACTAAAAAGAAGCAGTACACCGAAGACTCGATTCGCTTGTATCTGCAAGAAATTGGTAGAATTCGGCTGCTGCGGGCAGATGAAGAAATTGAACTGGCAAGAAAAATTGCTGAATTATTGCAAATGGAGCGGGTGCGCGAAGAACTGTCGGAACAGTTGGAGCGCGATCCGCATGATAGTGAATGGGCCCAAGCCGTCGAACTACCTTTGCCAACATTCCGTTATCGCTTGCATATTGGTAGGCGGGCAAAAGAAAAAATGGTGCAATCTAACTTGCGCCTCGTAGTTTCGATTGCTAAAAAATACATGAATAGAGGGCTGTCTTTCCAAGATTTGATCCAAGAAGGAAGTCTTGGTTTGATTAGGGCTGCTGAAAAGTTTGACCACGAAAAAGGGTATAAATTTTCTACATACGCAACGTGGTGGATTCGTCAGGCAATTACAAGAGCGATCGCCGATCAATCCCGTACTATTCGCTTACCCGTTCACTTGTACGAAACTATCTCCCGGATCAAAAAGACAACAAAGCTACTTTCTCAAGAAATGGGTCGCAAACCAACGGAAGAAGAAATCGCCACCCGGATGGAAATGACGATTGAGAAACTGCGGTTTATTGCTAAATCTGCCCAGTTACCAATTTCACTAGAAACGCCCATCGGCAAAGAGGAAGACTCTCGATTGGGCGATTTTATTGAGTCTGATAACGAAACACCAGAAGATCAAGTTTCAAAAAATTTGTTGCGCGAAGACCTTGAAAAAGTTTTAGACAGCCTCAGCCCCCGCGAACGTGATGTTTTAAGACTACGCTATGGGCTAGATGATGGTCGTATGAAGACTCTTGAGGAGATTGGGCAGATATTTAATGTGACGAGAGAACGCATCCGCCAAATTGAAGCAAAAGCACTCCGTAAGTTACGTCATCCCAATCGTAATAGTGTTTTGAAAGAGTATATTCGTTAAGTTTTAACAATTAGTGCTTAGTTAACAACCAATAAAAAACCTGGAAGTGATTAATATAAACTTCCAGGTTTTTTTAACTTTATTTTTCTAGTTCTGCTACTAACTTAGGAACTCCAGCAGTTAAAACTTCATTTCCTGTAGTTGTAACCAAGACATCATCTTCAATCCGAATTCCGATGCCACTCCACCGAGGGTCAATTTCTGGTTGGTCTTCAGCTGGCTTAGTGTCAGGGACAATGTAAAGACCAGGCTCAACGGTCAAAACTTGATCAGGCTGTAAAAGTTGCGCGCTCTCGCCATGCTGATATACCCCTACATCATGGACATCTAGCCCTAACCAATGTCCCGTGCGGTGCATATAAAAGGGTTTATATTTCTGTTCCTCAATTAGTTTGTCAACTTCACCTTTAAGGATACCAAGTTCAACTAGACCCTCTGTGAGGACACGAACGGCTGTATCATGAATAGTATTGTAGCCATTACCGGGTTTGACTTGGGCGATCGCTTGCAGTTGAGCTTCCAAGACAATTTCATACAGCGCCTTCTGTTCAGCAGTAAACTTACCACTTACTGGAAATGTCCTCGTAATATCAGCGTTGTAATAATCATAGGCACAGCCAGCATCAATTAGCAGTAGTTCGTTATCCTGAAGAAGACGATTATTCTCTATGTAGTGCAAGACGCAAGCATTAGAACCAGAAGCAACAATTGACGGATAAGCTGGCCCCAGTCCACCCCGCAGGCGAAATATTCGCTCCATCTCCGCTTGGATTTCGTACTCGTAGCGTCCAGGCTGGGCAATTTCTCGTGCATAGTTATGTGCCTCAACTGAAATGGCAGATGCTTTGTACATTAACTTCAACTCAGCTGGACTCTTGATCTGCCGCATTGCATGAAGAATTGGCCCTGTGTCTTCGATTGCAATTGGCCCAGTACCGCGCTTGGCATAAGTCGCCATCAATCGTTGCCAGTGCTTGAGCAGATTTTCATTGAAAATGCGATCGCGTCCCAAATGGTAGTAAATGCGATCTGCTTTTTCTAAATACTGAGGTAGCTTTTCATCCAGTTCGGCGATCGGGTAAGCTTCCGAGGCTCCAAACAATTCTTTCGCTCCTTCTACTCCACACCGATAGCCTGTCCAAACTTCCTTTTCTCGTTCCTTCGGTTGCACAAATAGCACAAATTGATGTTCCGAGTGATGCGGTGCTAAAACTGCCACTGCCTCTGGTTCATTAAATCCTGTCAAATAGAAAAAATCACTGTCTTGGCGAAAAGCATACTCGACATCATTATGCATAACCGCACTTGGTGCACTGCGAAAAATGGCGGTTCCCGTGCCAATTTTTGCCATGAATTGCTCACGGCGTTGGCGATATTCTGCTTGCATGGCTAGTTAGTTGCTGATACCTTCAAATGTATTTTAATAGTCACTTAACCCACCGCGTAGCTTGCTTGTCTGAACAGGTAGTGTAGTGCAGCGTTTATCAGCTTGGCTTGTGTTATAAATCGCATTAGTAGTTTATGGATACTAAGGCAGAAGCTACAATTAACCCTTTCTCATTACTTCAGGCGCAAAAGAAATTAAAACAGGTGTCTTAATAATCACTAACCAAGTACATAACCAATACATGGCATTATCTCTATCAGCTAATAAAAATCAACTATTATATGCTAATAATTTCAAATATTTTAAACTATCGAGTTTAACTGTTCACGAGACTATCACCCGTCACCCTTTTATATTTAATTATGCTAATTCTTCTGTTATTTTAGGCATATAAAAAAGTTAATGAATATAACAACCCTCTGCTTTAATGAAGAAGGGTTGAAATTTCGTACTAAAAATTATCAAATAACTCTCATGGCTAGATTTTGATTTTGAGATAATACATTTGATTTTTAAAAATCAAAATTTACTTTTATAGCTTCAGATAAGACTTAGCTAATAGCACTTATTTAACTAAACCTATCATTAGCATTAGTATTTTTTCCAATACATCCAATATAATTTTCTAGGAATATTAGCAAGGTTTAATTGTAGTTCACTTGTTCCGAGATCAGAGCTATCACCCCACTCACGAGGTATTTCATAACCCCATTTTTTCAGGAAAGGACCGAATATCTTTTTAGCATATTCTTGAATATCAGGTGTATAATATAATCTAAAATCTTTTTTTTCTCGTGTCTTATTGACTACAGGTAAAGGTTGTTTCTGTTCTATTCCTATTAGTTGAAGAGCTTTTGAAAAATCATCTTGCACGTTCTCATAGCGCATCACAAAGTCAAATTGCTTGTGGGCTAGGCAACTCCAGTTATCATACGGAACTTTATAATACTTTTTTAAAAAAGCAGGAAAATCTGCATCATTATCTTGAATAAACTTGAATTGTTTTAACTCATAATCTAATATCCATCCTCCATTACGTTTCCAACGTTCTGGTCTAGTATAACTTCCATTATGATTTGTTTTCAGTTTTAAATACTTTGTAACTACTACATCTAAAGGATTTCTTAGACTTGAAAAAGCAAAGTAATTTTTTTGATCTGTATTTGCAATTTCAAGAAACTTATGGTATGGGGAATGTTTTCGGAGGATTTCTTGACCATCATAAAGGGCACATAGTTCGCTGTGAATACTTGTTGAAGCAGTATGAGGGAGTTCAACAAATACGTACTTATGTAAAGGACTGATGATCATTTTTTTCTCCTATTAAGTTCCTGGTTAACTTAGGCAAGCAACCATTAGCATTTTAATAACTACACTCGTTAAATAATCGGTAGGCACTTAGCTAAAGCTTCTTAGGTGATCTGCTTGTTGCAAAGTCGATGCCTTATGTATCTAAATTAACCGAATATTTATTCTTGTCAAGTCTTTTTACTTACTAATTTTAAGGGCAATTTGTTTAAGTAAAAGCTCCATCACCTTCATATTCAACTTTACGCATAGGAGCGTTGTCAAAAGCCTGAGCGATCGCGTTCCATGCTAACTTGCGCTCCATCTGTGCATCAAGTGGTAGCGGACGAAGCCCCTTAATATGTGCCGTTTTTGGTCTTTTTGAGAGCCATGTATAGCGATCGCTTAATCCCCATGTGATGACTGTGGTCACTGCTGGTTCATCCAGCATTACTGACAAAAAATCTTCATAAACGCCAGCGATCACCTGGTCACGAGTATCGACATCCAAATTCTGTTGTTCGGAAACGTCTAGTTCAGTAATCATGATCTTAAGACCAAGACTTGCAACGTCTTTCAAAAAATCTCTCAGCTTTTGAGGATTTAAGTGTTTGTTCGCATCTACTCCTACGTGGGCCTGCATACCCAGAGCGTGTAAAGGAACTCCTTTGGATTTCAATCGCTCTAGTAACTCAAGAACTTTCGTTCTTTTTACTTCGTTTTCAAATTTACTATATTCCAACTGATGATCGTTATATACTAGCAGCGCTTTGGGGTCTGCTTCTGCTGCGGTGCGAAAGGCAATTTCAATATAATCTGGACCTAATAACTTAAGCCAGGGCGATTTCCGCAAACCGTCAGACCTTTTATCTGCAACTCTAATTGCCTCATTAACGACATCCCATGAGTGCATCTTTCCCGCATAATGTCCTGCAACTGTTTTAATATGCTTAACCATTACTTGTTCAGCATTTTTGCGATCAACTTTATTTTTAAACCATCCTGGTAAAGCCTCATGCCAAGCTAGAGCAGTTCCGCGAAAAAGCATATTGTGACTGCGGGCAAACTCCGCCATCCGATCACCTTTAGTAAAGTCGAAACGATCTAAAGTAGGGCGTAGGACCTGCCACTTGAGTTCGAGTCCTGGTACAAGCATGCCGCACTCTTGGGCGAAGCGGGCTTTATACAATGAGTTTTGGAATAAATCGCTGTACCGACCCGATGCCCCGTAAATCAATCCTTTGTTTTTAGCTCTAAGTCGTAAAGGAGCCTCTCCAGTTACTGCAAAATTTTTGTTTTTGACATTAGTAATTTGAGCTTGAGTAGTTTGAGGCTGGTCATTCACCTGCCTAGCTCTACTTGAAATTGCAAATGCACCTACGCCTGCCAAAGCACCCAAACCCAATAAAAAGGAGCGCCGTTTAATCCGAATGCGATTTTTAGCCATGAAGATTAACTCCTAATTTTGTGATGCTAATGCGATTGAATATCAAATTTGACGTAGTTAAGAATGAGGAGTTTCCAACTTTGGAAATGTGTGTTGTGTCAGCTTCAACCAAGTTTAGGTTACAGCTTAGTTGTTTACGCTGCAATAATCTGCTGTCTAAGAACACAATAGAGGAATAATAGATTACCGACAATATAGCGTTCCCCTAGTCACTGTAGCTCCGTAACCAACCGCCTTAACCCTTCCAGGTCCCGATCACAGTCATCCGGCGTGGAACTCTTGCCACAGCACCCGCATAAAAATCAAGACAAGCACCTAGAGGTAATAACACACGAGTTTTATAATTCGATCTCTATTGTCTAAAGTCCAACGTTCTTGTAAGGGTATACCAAAGCCTATCTAAAGAATTCCCGGCTTAAATTGATTAATTTTTGGGAGGGGACAAGCTCGTTTTGGACAGCAGATTTTTGAAAATGGCCCTGATGCGCTGCTATCCACAACTTAGGAGCGATCGCGCTGTTAATTTTGCAATCGCCGTAACTACTACACCTAGTTGGCCTGCAAGTAAAAATAACTTAAGTTCGGGATGAGGAAGGGACTAGCAAGTAAGTTAAAAGTCATCACACCAAAGCTATTTTGAGAGCTGCCTGATTAAAATGAGGCAGATACCGACTATAGGGATATGAGCGCACATCGACCAAAGCGGTCATCCCATGTTGCAGGAGTTCAATAAACGCTTGGAGGATACTGAGGTTAGAGTGTCCAACTGAAAAGTTCCATTCTCAGAACGTTATCTCCTAAATGCCATTATGTTAACACTGCGGAAACTACATATATCTTGTTAGCTGAACTCGGTAGCGTTCTTTTTTAGTAACCATTATTTCCCCAACCTCCAAACGTCCCTTACCGCGAATCGCAATTAAGTCACCTGATTTAACTTGATAACTTGCTTGGCTTATTTCCTTCCAGTTGACGCGGACATCACCGCCGTCGATTAAATCTGCCATTTTGCTGCGCGACATTCCAAAGCCAGCAGATGCTAGAGCATCTAGCCGCAAAGAAGCCTCAACCGTCGTCAATTCTTTCTTTTTCGGTTCTCGAATTCGCAGTTCACTTAGATCAATTCGCTGCGTCTTAACTGGAACTGATCGCACCTGATTCAGACTCATTTCTAAAAATTGAACTAGCTCTGGCACGACAATTGCCTGCGCCCCGCGTTCGCCTAGTACAATAATGTCGCCCACTTTGTCCCGCACAATTCCAGTTCCCAGAATTGCGCCCAAAAAGTCACGGTGAGTAGCGGTGTCAAAAAGGAAGTTACCAGCAATTTCTAGTGGTACAACTTCAACTTGAGATTGATCCAAGGGAATTTCTGAACGTGCTATACCTAAGCGTTGTCGTTCTGCCTGGGGATATCCACCCCAAGCTATTAGTTGCACTTCCGTTAAACGACTGAACACCTGCTGACTTTCAGCTAATTCAGGCGGAGATAGAAAATCGGTCAAAACAACTTCCCATGTTCTGATTGCCTGATCTGCCTGGTCAATCACACGAGCTACACTATCTCGATTTTCAACTACTTTTAAAAGTTCTTCGCGTGGCAGCATTTTAATACTTTTTGAAATTATACATTCTTGAAAAGAAAGGAAATAGGGAATTGTGTGTACCTAGAACTTGGAGGAGTACATTAACTGAGGCTTTTACTCTTCTTGATGACAAGACTCACCAAGCCTTTTTCAACCGTTTCTTGCACAACAGTCAACTTGGAATCTTTAATCTGTTGAATTAACCAGTTTTTGTCCAAGCGCAACTTTCGGTAGGAACTTGTGCTTAACTTCCATTGTGTCCCTTCCTTGTGATAAATTAGGTCATAAACCACGACAAAATCTTGATAATACTCAAGAAAACAGGTCAAAATTTTGCTGTCATCACTCCGCACTGGAATAAACCTCTGCTCTTTTTCAAGTTCGGCGGAAAGATAATCTCGGAACGTAAAAACCAATAATCCTTCTTCAACCAATGCTTGCGACGCACTCTTAATCAACGTTTGAACCGCAGCCAACGATTCAAGATGAGTTAAAGTGTCCCCCATACAAATAATCAATTGTGCTGGCTGATTCAGATACTTTGCAAAGTTCAATAGATTATCTTGGATGATCTCAATAGGAAGGTTGTGAGTATTAGAACGCAGTTCAGCCAATAACCCAACACAGGTATCTATTGCCAAAACGGAAAATCCTAACTCTACCAATGGAATGGATTGCAATCCTGAACCACAACCCAAATCAACCGCTAATCCCTTGGGTACTGAATCAATCTCGATTTGGCGAAAAAAGTGACGATTACGCTCTAAAGCAATATTTACATCACCAATCATCCAGCTATAAATTGCACCCAGGAAGCGATCATAGTGTTCTTGAGTAGTGTTCATCGTTCATCTTTTTCCAAGAGTTGCTTCATTGTCCTGCCTCCAATTTTAGGTGCGCCCCTTGTAATTATTCCTCCCCTTGTCCCCTTCCTTTACCCCCCAGTATCAGCGTATCCTTGGATGTTTTCTGGCTCAAAGGAGCGAAGTATCCGAGTTGCTTGCCGAGTATCAGTTTCTGCGCCTTGAACTACAACTAAATATTTACCTGCGTTCAGCCGATTGCGGTAGGGTAAAGCGTCACCACTACCCACCGTTAAGCCAACTCCACCACCAGTGAAAAAAGCTCCCATAGCAGCAGCACCAGCGCCTAGTAGTCCACCAATTACATGATTCCCAACTTCACCCGCCCAAGGAAATGTATTCAAACCAGTCAGGATATTAAAAGCGTACCCAGCTACAAAACCGAACGGCACAAGCCAGTAAGATAGTAGCCGTGATTGCTTTTTAGCTTGCTCATTGGGATCAATCAAGCCAAATTCATCAGCACTTTTGTAACCTCTACCCAGGATGCTAATCTTACTCGTTGGGATACCATCTTTTTCTAAAGCTAGGTAGGCGGCTTCTGCTTGGATGCGATCTGGTAGTACGGCAACAACGTAATTCATAAATTTAATAATTTTGCTCTAATCAAGATTTTCCTCAGTGGGTATTTTCTATCAAGCTAGACTGGTGTTAGCTTACCCAGAGGAGAATTTACACTTCAACCAATAAAGTTACAGTAACTAAGGTAGTGCTTCGTCTGTCTTAATCGGGATTCATTTTAATTCAAAGAATTTTTATCTGTGAGAATGCGAATCTGCCCAGATAATGAACAATTCTTCAAAAGGATATTACGGTGTCGCCTTTACGGTTAAAATGACCTACTGCGGAGCAAGCAATTTTTCAAAGTTCCAGGTAGGTTAACCAAATTCACTACGCCTGTTTCGGTCGCTTGTGTCGACAATAACAATAGCTGCTTAAAAGAAAGCGTAGAAGTGCATTTTTTCTCACCTAATTCTAATTGCTAATCATGTCTAAGGTTCTTGTATCTGACCCAATTGACCAAGCTGGAATTGATATCCTCTCTCAAGTTGCTACTGTTGACGTGAAAACGAGTCTGTCACCAGAGGAACTGGTGCAGATTATTCCAGAGTACGATGCACTGATGATTCGCTCTGGTAGCCGGATTACCAAAGAAATCATTGAAGCTGGAACACAGCTAAAAATTATTGGTCGAGCGGGTGTGGGCGTTGATAATGTAGACGTACCTGCTGCTACGCGCCAAGGAGTTGTAGTTGTAAATTCCCCAGAAGGAAATACGATCGCCGCAGCAGAACACGCGATCGCTATGATGCTAGCTTCATCTCGTTACATCCCCGATGCCAACTCCTCTGTTAAAAGCGGTAAGTGGGATCGCAAAAGCTTTATTGGAGTCGAAGTTTACAAGAAAACTCTTGGTGTTGTCGGTTTAGGTAAAATCGGCTCTCATGTTGCTACTGTTGCTAAAGCAATGGGAATGAAATTGCTAGCCTACGACCCATTTATCTCTACAGAACGAGCAGACCAATTAGGCTGTCGCTTGGTAGAAATGGATTTATTACTAAGGGAAGCAGACTATATCACGCTGCACATTCCCAAAACACCAGAAACAGCCAATTTGATTAATCCGGAAGCGCTAGCTAAAATGAAGCCTACCGCCCGACTTATTAACTGTTCTAGAGGCGGCACTATTGACGAAGCGGCTTTGGCAGAAGCGTTGAAAAACGGTCAAATTGCTGGTGCGGCGTTGGATGTGTACGAGACGGAACCCCTGGGAGAGTCTCCATTAAGAGCATTAGGGAAAGAAGTTATCCTTACTCCCCACTTGGGAGCTTCTACGGCTGAAGCTCAAGTTAATGTGGCGATTGACGTTGCCGAACAAATTCGGGATGTACTGTTGGGATTACCAGCGCGATCGGCAGTAAATATACCTGGACTTGGACCCGACGTGCTGGAAGAACTCAGACCTTATATGCAACTAGCTGAGACACTTGGTAACTTAGTAGGACAACTAGCTGGAGGACGAGTTGAGTCGCTCAATGTCAGATTGCAAGGAGAACTAGCGACTAATAAAAGTCAGCCGTTAGTAGTAGCAGCGCTCAAAGGGTTACTTTCTCAAGCTTTGCGGGAACGGGTAAATTATGTAAATGCCAGCATTGAAGCCAAAGAGCGCGGAATTCGTGTGATTGAAACACGGGATGCCTCGGTGCGAGACTATGCGGGATCCCTGCACCTAGAAGCAAAGGGTTCGTTGGGTGAGCATTCCGTAACAGGTGCGTTGTTAGGTGATAGCGAAATCCACCTTGTAGACCTTGACGGTTTCCCTGTCAACGTACCTCCTACTCAGCATATGCTGTTTACCCTGCACCGCGATATGCCAGGAATTATTGGCAAACTCGGTTCGCTGCTGGGGAGTTTTAATGTCAATATTGCCAGTATGCAGGTAGGTCGTAAAATTGTGCGTGGCGATGCAGTGATGGTTTTGAGCATTGATGATCCTCTACCGGATGGGATTTTGGCAGAGATTATCAAAGTGCCAGGAATTCGGGATGCGTATACGGTAACTTTGTAGCGTTCAGCGTTCAGCAGTCAGCAGTCAGCCAAAAAGTTGACTGCTAACTTATCACAACTTCGATAATCACAAAACTTGATTAAGAACGACACTTATAAAAGCTGATAGCTGATGACTCTTTATGGCAAATAGTTGGTGGGAATTACAAATATTATCTGATCCAGATTTGGAAGATTCGATCTTCTGGCGGCTGGGAAATTTCGGTTGTCGGGGAACAGCTAGTGAGAATAAAGGTGATTTATGCCTGGTACGCGCTTACTTGCCTAAAAACCAACAGCAACTAGACTTGGCAGCAATTTTACTTTTGCTACGTCAAGATGCAGAGAATATGGGGCTACCAGTGCCAACTATTGAGAGTATCGTAATTGATGAGGAAGACTGGGCAAAGAGTTGGAAAGAACACTGGCAACCTCAAGAAATTGGCGATCGCTTCTTAATTAATCCAGCATGGCTACCACCGCCGGAAAAATCAACTCGGCTCATTCTCCGCCTTGATCCTGGTGTCGCCTTTGGTACTGGCAACCATGCCACAACACAACTGTGTTTAGAGGCACTAGAAACGCACGTGGTTGAAGGCGCGGTAGTAGCAGATATTGGTTGTGGTTCTGGCATTCTTTCAATCGGAGCGTTGCTACTAGGAGCAAGTAAGGTTTATGCGGTAGATAATGACCCCTTGGCGGTGCAATCTACTTATAGCAACTATGAGCTTAACGATATTAGTTCTCAGCGCTTGGTGGTTCAAGAAGGTAGTGTGGAGCGCTTATTGGAACTGAAAGAACCAGTCGATGGAATAGTGTGTAACATTTTGGCGGAGGTGATTATTAGCTTAGTTCCTCAGATGAGTAAACTTGCTAAATCCACAACTTGGGGTATCCTTAGCGGCATTTTAGTTAACCAAGCTAACTCTGTTACCGATACCTTAAAACAAAATGGCTGGAGTGTTGCTTCCCTCCAGCGACAGAATGATTGGTGTTGCCTTAATATCCAGCGTTCCTAATTATGGGATGTTTAGAACCTAGACTCCTTGACATCCTCCCTGACGTAAACGTACAGGGATTCCCAAGCCTCGCGACTTGAATTTCTGCTGCTTTCCGTTACCGGAGTTTCGCAACTGCCTCCATGTTAATTAAAACACTTCACGGTCTTATGTTCACTCTACAGACTTTGCCTTTCGGCTCCCGCAAGCCCTGCGGTACATGGCGAAGGAAGTCTTGGTTAACGAAACCGCCTTTTTGTGTATTATAGCACACCTCAACCTTAATATAAAGCCGTGCTACAAGCACGGGGATTCGACCCACATTTTCCGATAACTTAACCTTGAAGTAAAATTTGAAAGTACCCAATCAATTCCTAGAGTAAGGCAAGTAACGATTAGGATATTCAACACCAGTACGTAAAAACAACGTAATGTAGCTAGAGCATTTATGCACATTCATCATCTTAACTGCGGCTGTATGTGTCCCATTGGTGGGCGACTCTTCGATGGCTTCAGTAGCGGTTTGACAGCCCGCCTCGTCTGCCACTGTCTGCTGATCGAGACGAACCAGGGGCTAGTTCTTATTGATACTGGCTTCGGCTTACGCGATGTCGAAGCGCCCTATTCGCGGCTTAGTCCGTTCTTTATTCATTTCAATAACATCCAGTTTGAGCGAAAATACACCGCACTCGCTCAGATTGAGCAGATCGGGTTTTCCGCGCGTGATGTACGCCACATTGTACTTACCCACCTTGATTTCGATCATGCTGGCGGTCTAGAGGATTTCCCGGAAGCAACCGTTCATATAATGCAGACTGAGGTTGAAGCTGCTCAGGAGCGGCGTGGCTTCATTGCTAGTCAACGTTATCGTCCAGGTCAATGGGATGAAGTCAAACGCTGGAAGTATTATGCAGCAGAGGGTGAACCTTGGTTCGGTTTCGAGGCAGTACGCGACCTTGACGGACTGCCTCCAGAAATTCTGCTGATCCCGCTTGCTGGTCACACGCGCGGTCATGCTGGTGTCGCTATCGACACACCGGAGGGCTGGCTCCTCAACGCGGGTGATGCCTACTTCTATCGGCAAGAAATGGGTTTGCCCAAGCGACACTGTACGCCGGGTATGCGTGCCTACCAGTGGATGATGGAGGTGGATCGCCACGCTCGACTCCAGAATCAAGAGCGGCTCCACGCGCTATCGCTTGATCGTAGCAAGGACGTGCGGATTTTTTGTAGTCACGATGCTGTCGAATTCAAAGAGTTTGCTAAGTTGTCAGATGGTTAACGCGGTGATATCAGAAACCCCTAGTTATTAAGGTGATATGGAGCAAAATATGAAAGTAAAAACTCTTCTTTTCGGATTTTTACCTAGCTTACTTTTATAATCTTGCTTAGTTAATAATTTAAAGATTCATGGAAATGTCAAAACTCAGTTTCTTGATAGTGAAGAATGTAATAAATTAAAATCAGTTAAACTGCATAGGTTAGGAAGTGTTGGAAAGGTTATAGCATCAGGTCAACTAAGCTTAATTGATGATTTTAAGCTAATCTTTCCAACATAAAGAATTGGGTCACAGTTAAATATTTTGCTGCTAATACCCCAAATTTTATTAGTGTTAGCTTAAATTAAAGTTTGTAACCGTTTAATTAATTGTTCAGCTGGCATAACGCCTTCGATGCGATCCACTGGTTTACCTTGTTTAAAGAGTACAAGTGTCGGTAAAGCATGAATGTGATGCTTACTTGCAATTTCTGGATATTTATCAGTATCAATCTTCACGACCCGTAGTTGCTGCATCTGAGCATTTACCTGTTCTATTATGGGAGCCATCATTTGACACGGGCCGCACCAATCAGCGTAAAAGTCTACCAATAACGGTAAATCAGAGCCAGAGAGTAACTCTTCAAAATTGTTGAACTGCTGTTTAGTAGCCATAAGATGAAATGGTTTTCTACTTTTCTATCTCAATCCTAGTTCTTAAAAATTTTAATCGCTTAAGTCTCAGGTACAAATCCCCTTAAAATCATTTAGCGGCTCAATAACATTGCAATTACGCAAATAGTCAGAAAGGATTTTTATGGAATTGTCAGAGAATTTACAACCATTGCACAACAAAGTGGCAATCGTTACGGGTGCTTCGCGGGGAATTGGCAGAGCGATCGCCATAGCTTTAGCTGATGCGGGAGCCAATGTAGTTGTTAACTATGCGAGTTCTAGTGCCGCAGCAGAACAAGTCGTAGCTCAGATTACGGCGGGGGGAGGTAGTGCCATTGCGCTGCAAGCAGATGTTTCTAAAGCGGATCAGGTAGAGTCTTTACTAAATGCCACGCTCGAAAAGTGGAACTCTGTTGACATTCTAGTCAATAACGCTGGAATTACTCGTGACACTCTATTATTACGGATGAAGCCTGAAGATTGGCAAGCGGTAATTGACACTAACCTTACTGGTGTTTTCTTGTGTACCCGCGCTGTTAGTAAAGTGATGCTGAAGCAACGCGCTGGTAGGATTATCAATATTTCCTCGGTTGCTGGTCAAATGGGTAATCCTGGTCAAGCCAACTACAGCGCCGCTAAAGCAGGCGTGATTGGATTCACTAAAACAGTTGCCAAAGAACTTGCGCCGCGTGGAATTACTGTTAATGCCGTTGCTCCTGGTTTTATCACTACAGATATGACCAGCAATATCAACTCGGACGAGATTCTAAAATATATCCCCCTTGGTCGCTATGGTCAACCAGAAGAAGTCGCTGGTTTAGTTCGGTTCCTCGCTGCTGACGCTGCTGCTGCTTACATTACTGGTCAAGTTTTCAATGTAGACGGCGGTATGGTTATGGCGTAGTTAGGGGTCAGGAATTAGGGATTAGGGATCAGCTAGCATAAAAGCTACTTTTTAATTAGGAATAGAATACTAAAACCAACGAATTTCTTGTACTGCATATCTCAAAAATCTGTATTCTCTTGTCCTCTGGAGAGGAGATAGCATTAAAAGCCCACAGGACTATGTTTTTTCTATTCCCTGACCTCTGATCTCTGATCCCTAGCCCCTTCTTTTGGTTGATTTGGTAAGGTGACAGTAAAAGTAGTGCATCCCTGAGAACTTTCAACAACAATAGTTCCTTGCAGTTGTTCAACTAGCTTTTGTACCAAAGCGAGTCCTAACCCAGTTCCGCCTTTTTGCCAGCGATCGCCTTGAGGGACACGATAAAACTTCTCAAAGACACGCGGTAACTGATCTGCTGGAATTTCTGTAGGATTACTAATAGTAAAAATAGTTGCTGCTTCAGCTAATTTGTAACAAATGCTCAGAACAATCTCACCACTAGCAGGAGTGTACTTGCAGGCATTGTTGAGGAGTTCTGCTAATATTCGTTGCAGGCTAGCACGGTCTGTAATTAGAGGTGGCACAGGAGAAAGATTTATTTGAAGAGTTTGCTTGCTTTCTTGCATTCGCGATTCAAATGGCTCAATCATTTTGGGTAGCCAATCTTGCAGGTTGATAGCTTCATGAAGCACAATCGCATAAGACTCACTTTCCAGCTTTTGCAAGTCTAATAAGTCACTGATCAACTCATTTTCACGAGTACACTCAGCTTGTAAAATCTCTAGATAGCGCTCTCGTCGTTCATTAGTAGGAGCAATTTTTAGCATTTGGATCGCCATTTTCATATTAGATATGGGAGTTCGCAATTCGTGAGAAACTGTGCTTAAAAAGTCGTCTTTGAGTTGATTGAGCTTTTCGAGTTCCTCTACCTGCACCAAAGATGATTGGTAAAGCCTTGCTTGACGAATTGCGATCGCACATTGATTAGCCACTTGCTGCACTAGGCGAATCTCTAATTCATTAAAAGCATGATTTTTGTGATTAATTAACCACAAGTCTCCTAGCACTCCTTTGTCATCTAAAATTGGACAGGCTAACATTGCTACCTGACCGCGCCTTGGGTTGGGTGTAATTGAACAAAACTGTAAATGCTGACCATCAAGCAGATGCTGATAAACTTCAGGGAACGAAGCTATCTGTGCTACCCGCATCTGTGCGCCTGGATTTGTCGTAGCGTATTCGTAGCAGATAGTAGAAGTACCTTGCTCTAGGTCGTACAACGCCGTATTACAACAAGTCACTCCTAGCCCAAAACACAATTCCTGCACAACTGTCTGCAAAATTTGACTTTGATCGAGACTGTCGCGGACTTTATCAGTAATGCGTTTGAGCATTGCTTCAAAAGTTAAGCTTTGTTGCAATTGGGTTGTGTATTCTTGTAATTTCTGCTCAAGAAGCTTGCGGTCAGTAATATCTTTTTCATTTACCAAAATCATCGGTTGACCAGTAGCGGGGTCATTGATGCGCCTGACATCAAGCTCATGCCAACGGATACCATTTAAGGTAATTACCTGCGTTTCAGCGCTGAAGACAACTCCTGCCGCAACACAAGCTCTTACTTGCTCAAATACCCTGGAATCGCCAAAGTGTTTGCGAAACACACTGCCAGTTTCAAGAGCATTTTTTTCGTCACCGTAGCAGCGAATAGCTGCTGGATTCTGCATTACAGGGGTAGTGTCAAGGTTGTAGAGAGAAACCATCATCGTTGTATGGCGGAGAGCTTCTATTGAGCGTAGGGTTTCAGATTCAATGCACTCCATAATGTCAGTAACACCCTCTACTAACATCAATAAACGTCCAGATTCAATTTGAATACCAGAGCATACACAGCGTACGGAGACTGTACTTCCCTGGGGATAAAAAGTCCATTGTTCAACAATAGTTTTACCTTGTTTAAGCTGTTGGAAATAGTTTTGCAGACGAGTTTGGGTAGCTTCTGAAATAATGCTCCAGTCACGATTAGTCAGTTCTTCTACACTTAAGGCATCCCACAGGTTTAAAGCAGCATTATTAGCCCACCACATTTGCATTTGCTCAATGTCAAAAATCCAAACAGGCGATCGCAATTTATTAAATCCTGCAAGTTCTGAGTGAGTAACCGTTGCCTTACTGGCTCTTTTCATGACTGGAATACTTCCTTGTACAATTTATCAACTTTGCATTTTTGTAGCGATTAGCGCCTCTGCCGCTTCTCTATTCAATGGTCTGGAGAAAAGATAACCCTGCCCCAAGTCGCATTTAAGGGCTTTAACTTGGTACATTTGTTTGTTTGTTTCCACTCCTTCAGCAACTACATCCATGCCCAAATTCCAAGCAAGCCCTACAATTGTGCGGACAATTTCGATTTTTTCAACATCAATATCGACATTATTAATAAAGGAACCATCAATTTTTATTGTGTCAATTGGAAACTGGTGTAAATAACTTAGAGATGAATAACCTGTACCAAAGTCATCTATAGATAATCGAATGCCCAAAGCCTGCAATTTTAACAATATTGCAGATACAGATTGAGCATTTTTTATTAATACACTTTCGGTAATTTCTAACTTCAAAGAGCGGCAATCAAGAGTAGTATCGTGGATAATTTTTTCTATTTGCCCAATGAAATCAGTTTGAGAAAATTGTTTTGCAGATAAATTGACACTCATTGTTATAGATGAGTTTAAGTCAAACTGCATTTGCCAAGTCCGCATTTGTTGGCAGGCTTCGCGCAGTACCCACCAGTCAATGGGGACAATCAAGCCAGTTTCTTCCGCTATAGGAATGAACTCTGCCGCAGGAACAATACCGCGAACAGGGTGATGCCAGCGCAGAAGTGCCTCAAATCCAGTAGTTTGGTTGTTTCTGAGTGACACAATCGGCTGATAGTATAGTTCAAATTCTTGTCGTTGTAGCGCCCTCTGTAAATCAGTTTCTAGTTGCAACCGTGCTATTGCTTGGCTGTGCATGGTTGGATCGAAAATTTCACAACGCGCCTTGCCAGAAGCTTTGGCACGATACATTGTAGTATCGGCATCACTTAAAATGTCTTCTGGTCGGTGGGAATTTGTTGTACTTAAAGTAATGCCAATACTAGCTGTAGTGAAAACTTCGTGTCCACTTAAATTAAAAGGCAAAGTTAATTCTTGTTGGATACGTTCAGCAATTTGGACGGCATGATTAATATCTTTGATGTTCTCTAAGAGAATTGTGAACTCATCTCCTCCAAAACGTGCAACCGTATCTGTGGGACGTAGACACGCTTCTAGCCTATGCGCGATCGCGATCAGTAACTGATCTCCGATCAGATGACCAAGGCTATCATTCACGACTTTAAAACGGTCAAGATCCAAAAATAGCACGGCAAATAAAAATTCTTTCTGCCGTTTGGTACGCTTAATTGCCCGATCTAGCCGCTCAATAAACAAAATTCGATTTGGTAAGCCTGTGAGTGCATCGTGACAGGCTTGATGCCACAATTGGGTCTCCGTTTGCTTGCGCTCGGACACATCCTTCATAAAGCAGTAATGCCCAGTGAATTGCTGCTGCTTGTCATAAGCACTAATCATGACCAATTGCTGGTAAAAAACAGAGCCGTCTTTACGCACTCCTCTAGTTTCAACTTCTACCTTGCCATTGGTGAGCATATATTGATAGGCAGCAAACGTATTTTCACGTTCTTCTGGGTATACTGTAGCTTGCCATTCCATACCAAGCATCTCTTCCGGCTGGTAGCCAACTTTATCGGCATATGCTCTGTTAACAGTGATGAAGCGTCCCTGCGTATCCAGCCGTGAAATTCCCTCTACGGCATTTTCAAGCACAAGGTTCATTTCACATAATTCCTCCTCTACCCGCTTGCGTTGAGTGATGTCGTGAACAACACAGTAAGTTAACTTCTGTTCTAGAAATGGCGCAATATTCCACAACAGCCACTTATAAGAACCGTCTTTGCACAGGTAGCGGTTTTCAAACGCGATAGTTTCTACACCGCTTGTGAGTTTTTGGGATTCAGCGATCGTAGCAGCGCGATCTTGAGGATGAATAAACTCAATGTAGGGTTTTGCTAAGAGTTCTTCTTTAGTAAAGCCAAGTGTTTTTTCCCAGGCAGGATTCAAGAACTTGAAATAGCCATCAAAGCCACCTATACACAGCATATGCAGCGAGAGGCTAAAAAATCGCTCACGCTCTGACTCTGCTTGCTTCCATTCGGTAATGTCACGGGAAACCGCTAGCAATTGTTCTGGCTTGCCCTTAGCATCCATAAGTGGCGTGACAACTACATCCCACCACTTCGGCTTTCTTTTCGCTGTCGGGCAATAGCCTTGAAATTTCCCTACGCCTCCTGCTTTCGCCGTCGCTAGTGCAAAGCAAACCGCTTCTTGATCAGCTTCTTTCCAAAACTCCATCCATGATAAGTTCAGGTAGGGCGTGAAGTCGTCAATTTCTAGCGCTAGTTGCCCTTGATAGCTCATGGACAACAAGCGTCCCTCCAAATCCAACACTTTGATACAATCGGTACTACTTTTGAGTATCCGATACAGGTACTGCTCATTACAGTGCAATTCCTCTTCTGCCTGTTCGCACTTAGTTATGGAGGGCGCTAACTTCAAATTACGCCTTAACTCTAGCTGGGTGACAACTTGGCGGCTCAAAGCCTGAAGTGCCTCTACTTGTTCTGGACTAAAAGAGCGTGGTACATAGTCAAGTACACACAACGTACCGATGATGTGTCCGTCGAGTGTAATTAAAGGTACGCCAGCATAAAAGCGGATATAGGGATCACAAGTGACTAGAGAGTTTGCTTTTGAGCGCTGATCGGCTAATGTATCAAAAATAACAACAGTGTCTCGTTGTTGAATACAAAGAAGACACAATCCGACATCACGTGGAAAGTGGGTTGCATCCATTCCTATCTTTGCTTTAAACCACTGACGATTTTCATCAATAAGATTGATTAAGACGCTTGGAGTATTACAAATATATGCTGCTAAACGGGCAATATCATTAAACTCTTCTTCAGGTTCAGTATCGAGAATCTGATATTTATATAAGGCTTTCAGCCTCGCCGTTTCATTGTTGGACAGCTGAGCTTCCATAATTTAAAGGTAGGAAAATATAATTTTAATTAACGGTCTGCGTCAGCAATAGGCGACTATTTTTAGCTTCATTGCTTTTTGGTAATGTCTTTACTGATTAAAGCGATACTTAGTTTTTTAATTTACTATTTTATAGCCAGTACAAGACTATGATAAATTATTAGCTTTGCACCATTTTACTTAATAATTATCGTCTGTTCTGGTAGACCGAAAATAATGTCTAACTACGATCGCTTGTTAACTAAAAGCCACAATTCGCCACGCTAAATAGCCAAGTGTATCCGTAAGTGATGCCAGCGCGCGATCGCCCATGAAACGCAGTATTCCCGTAATAATGTCTAATACTATTGGTAGCTTAGTGCGTCCAATGCTTCTATTAGTTGACACTTAGAGCCGCTACTTTCAGTTTTGCGACAAACTTTTTTGCTCAGTCCACACCATTGACAAGTTTGACATCCCATTGTGTAATCAAGGGCGGCTGAGTTACCAACATAATTGAAGCCTCTAATTATTTCTCTTTTAATGAGCTTAAACCGAGATCAGGTGGGTAACATATGGTATATTTACGAGAATTTTCAGCTATTTCCTCCCGTTCTCTGTATTAATACGGTAGACAGAATGTTTGCTCATTGATATTTTTTTAAGCTAAAACACATAAATTGCAGGATATTTAGATGTTGTTCGCAGGTAGTTTACTGATAATGATTAAAACCTATCTCCTAAGCCAGATAAAAGCAAAAATAGACATTAGTTAAGTTGTAAAACCCAAAACTTCTAGCTTAAATCCTGCTCAAGTTAGTTCTTAACATCCAAATAACCAATCGTGTCATATTTTTTAGACATGGATTCACTACTCACTACTCAGCGAAGCTCGCCGCAAGCTCTCGGATGTTCCATCCGAGAGAACGGCGGCTACTCACTCTGAAGCAATTGGTTCATCCCCTACCCCTGATGTGCAGCATAATTCTGTAATCTAAAACGAGTCGCCCTAGCCCGAAAATTAGCACTCACCTCTACAGAGTGCTAAATTGGAGTATTAGAAGCGCTAGGAAACTACAAAATGGCAAAAATCATTGCATTTAATGAGGAATCACGACGGGCACTAGAACGGGGTGTAAATGCCCTTGCTGATGCTGTCCGCATTACTTTGGGACCAAAAGGTCGGAATGTGCTATTGGAGAAGAAATATGGCACACCCCAAATTGTGAACGATGGGATTACAGTTGCCAAGGAAATCGAATTAGAAGATCCGCTAGAAAATACGGGTGCGAGACTAATTCAAGAAGTTGCCTCCAAAACAAAAGATGTAGCAGGAGATGGAACCACAACGGCTACCGTTTTGGCGCAGGCAATGATTCGGGAAGGCTTGAAGAACGTCGCAGCTGGGGCAAATCCAGTAGCTGTGCGGCGGGGAATAGAAAAAACAATCGATATGCTGGTTGAGGAAATCGCAGCAGTAGCAAAGCCCGTAGAAGGAAGTGCGATCGCACAAGTCGCAACTGTTTCAGCTGGCAATGATGAAGAAGTTGGGGCGATGATTGCCCAAGCGATGGAGAAAGTCACCAAAGATGGTGTAATCACCGTTGAAGAATCCAAATCTCTGACAACAGAGTTGGATGTCGTTGAGGGAATGCAGATTGATCGCGGCTATACTTCCCCCTACTTCATCACAGATAACGAGCGGATGGTAGTGGAATTTGAAAACCCCCGCATTTTGATCACCGACAAGAAAATTAGCACTATCCAAGATTTAATTCCAGTATTGGAGAAAGTTGCTCGTTCCGGTCAACCGTTGCTAATTATTGCTGAAGATGTTGATGGTGAAGCATTGGCAACTTTGGTAGTCAACAAAGCGCGTGGCGTACTAAATGTGTGTGCCATCAAAGCGCCAGGATTTGGCGATCGCCGTAAAGCTATGTTGCAAGACATCGCTGTGCTTACCGGAGGCCAGATGATCTCTGAAGAAGTCGGCTTGAGTTTAGATGCTGTCTCCCTGGAAATGATGGGAGTTGCCCGTAAGGTAACAATTGACAAAGACTCGACTACAATTGTTGCTGAAGGTGGAAATACAGACGATGTGCAGAAGCGGATTGGTCAAATTCGCAGACAGTTAGAAGAAACTGATTCTGATTACGACCAAGAAAAACTGCAAGAACGGATCGCTAAATTAGCTGGTGGTGTGGCGGTAATTAAAGTTGGTGCAGCAACTGAAACTGAACTTAAAGACCGCAAATTGCGGATTGAAGATGCTCTCAATGCTACCAAAGCTGCCGTAGAAGAAGGCATTGTTCCTGGTGGTGGTACGACGTTGATTCACCTGGCTAAAAAAATCACTGAGATTAAAAATAGCTTGAACGACGAAGAAAAAATTGGGGCTGATATTGTCGCGCGATCGCTTGATGCTCCTCTACGCCAAATGGCGGATAATGCTGGTGTCGAAGGTTCTGTGATCGTCGAGAAGGTGCGGGAAACTGAGTTTAACATCGGCTACAACGCAGCTACTGGCGAATTTGAGGACTTGATTGCTGCTGGAATTATTGATCCTGCCAAAGTTGTGCGATCGGCGTTGCAAAATGCTGGTTCAATTGCTGGTATGGTCTTAACTACCGAAGCATTGGTAGTTGAAAAGCCTGAACCAAAAGCTGCTGCTGCTCCCGATATGGGTGGCATGGGTGGTATGGGTGGCATGGGTGGTATGGGCGGTATGGGCGGCATGGGCATGATGTAGTCCATTGCACGATCACTAAATATTATTAAAAGTGAGTAGTGAGTAGTGAGTAGTGAAATAAAATATTCTCTTTCCACTACTCACTTTTATCTTACTACTCACTGCCTCGAAGGGGCTTAGTTACTTATCCGTATCGAGATTTTCAACATCGTCAGGTGTACCACTAGCAGAAATTTTTGATGCACCCGATTTGCCTGCGCCGGAATTACCACCGGAAGCACCAGCACCGCCAGAGTGTTTAGGATCTGTATCGCCGTGTTCTTCTTGGAGGCGTTCGAGGCGGTTCTTTTCTTGAGCTTTATCTTTTTGGTCAGGCATATTTTGTTTGTGTCTCTCTTTGAGGTTTAAAAGTTTGAAACTTAACGTTTCTTGAATCTTAAGCTGTATTCGGGGATTGAATGTGCTGAGGGGAAAATGGTTATTTTACCTGGTGCGTGACCTTAATAGACAGAAAATATATAGAACCGATTACTTGAGATGCCCAGAGCGGATAATACTAACAATTAACCACAGCCCTAGTAGACTAGCAGCAGCAAACAAAATACTGCTTACTAAAGATAATTCAGCAGTTTGCGCCTTTGTTGAAATTAGCGCCGCGCCCATAATTAGCGAACCAACTAAAATACTAAATGAAAGTCGGTTTGCTGAATCATCTAAAGTACGACGTACACCGTCTAAACCTCGCAGCGACAAATTCCACTGTAAAGTTTCAGACGTAACTCGGTCTAACAATAACTCAACTTGGCGGGGAGATTGTAAGGAAAGGCTTTTGATATCAAGGGCAGTTCTTAATACCGATTGCAGGGGGTTATTACCAAATAACTGCCGTCGAAACAACTCTGTAATTAACGGCTTAATTTCATCTAAGAGGTTAACCTCTGGGTTGAATTTACGAGTTACCCCCTCCAAGTTAGCTAGGGTTTTAGCATACAATCCTAGATTGCCAGGTAGCCGGATTTTATTATTGCGGGCAACTTGCAGCACTTCATAAAATATCTGACTGAAATTGATTTGAGACAAATTCAGGTTGTAATACTTACGCAGCATTCGGTCATAGTCATTTTCTAAGCGAGACAAAATCACGGGCTGCGCAGAATCAGCGAGTTGTAGCGTCAACTGAGCGCAGCGTTGACCATCTAAGTCTATGATCGCTAAGAGCATTTCTGTCAAAATCTGCTGCGTGCGCGGATCGAGCCGTCCCACCATGCCACAGTCTAGCAGGGCAACACGACCATCCCTAAGATAAAACAAGTTGCCCGGATGAGGATCAGCATGAAAAAATCCATCAATGTACACCTGCTGAAAGAAAGCACGGAATAGCAGAGAGGTAATTTCTGAACGCTTAACATTCGGATCTTTACCATTGCGATCGCTATCTAAATTTGCTGCCAAAAGTGGCACACCGTCTAGCCACTCCATCACCATTATTTTTGGTGTGGTTAAATCCCAATAAATTTCTGCCACTACTAGCTGCTTCGAGTCAAACCAGCGACTATCTGCTAAATTGCGGCGTAGTTGGTCAGTATATCCAGCTTCTCTGGTGAAATCTAACTCAGCTTGGAGCGCTGTGACAAATTCCTCTGCTAAAGAATCAATCTCATAGCTTTGTCCAAATTCAGTACGAGCGACTAAAGCCGCCACACCTCGGATCAAGGCAATATCTTGAGCGACAGTATTATCAATGCCGGGACGCTGTACTTTCACAGCAACTTCTCGCCCATCTGCTAATGTAGCTCGATGAGTTTGAGCGATCGAGCCAGCAGCAACCGGAATAGAGTTAAAAGCTGAAAAAGTCTGTTCTAAAGGGCGTGTTAGTTGTTGTCTAATAGCGACTTCAACTTCTGCCCATGCAACTGGTGGTACTTCGTCTTGTAGGGTTGACAGTTCCTCAATGTAGGCTGCTGGCAATATATCAGGGCGGGTACTCATCAGTTGCCCTAGCTTGACATATACAGGCCCCAAATCAATCAAAATATTACGCAAAACAGCCGGGGTGGGCAACTGCGGCTCGTCTGCTTTGCCCCCAGTAAGGAGCCGTCGCATATAGTCCCAACCGTTGCGGAGGAAGACTTCAATTATTTCTCGCTGACGAGAAGTGGTTTGAGTTAAAAACACTGTTTGGGATTGGGAAGTAGGTAAATTTTAAGTTTTGAGTTAAGAAGCACTTTAAATCTTTACTTCTAACTTTGGCTCAAGCGAGATGAAAAGTAATTATTTAGATCCTGATAATCATCTAGGTTCCTATAGTGCTGGTCGGTTTTTCGTAGCTTTGCTGCAAGTACCAGCATTTTATGTGATGCAATCTGATTTAACGATAGCAAAAAGAAGGGTATTACTTAATTTTCTCTACGCTTGTTCGCTGCTCGACAGTTGTCTATTAAGGAAAGGTTCGCAATTCCTTCACTATTATCATTGATTACAGCAGCTTTTATGGGGCTATTGTAAACCAAATTTCAGTATAGAAGAACACATTATTTTTGCGCTCAAGCTTTGAATCTGAAAGGGAACTAATGAAAAGCATTGCAGCGTCTAGGTTTTTAAGAGTTAACCCAAAGGAAGGTGAATGTTTATTTTTCCTGATATTAGGATTCAGACAAACATCTTTTCGGTTAATAGTTCTAATCTTTAATATTTGACATCGAAGTATCAGCCATGAAAGCTAGACTTATAAATTACTGCATCAAACAGCCGCAGCAAATAATTTATGCCTTAGTTTTGACGGGAATTTTATCTCTAAGCAGTGGTCTAACGCTTTTGCAGACTGCTACTGCTGCCTCTAGTAAAGCTTCAGGAGAGGCAGAAAAAGGTGAAATGGTAAGTAAGGGTAAGTTAATTAGCGATCGCGGTCGTGATGATGACCGGGGGCGAGATCGCGATCGTGGGCATGATGACGCTCAAGATGATGCTCGTGGACATGATGACGATCGCGTTGTTCTACCTAGTTCTGTCGCTAACGTTATTGTTGAAGATTTGTTTAGCAAGGTAGGAATTCCTGCTGGCGAGTTGAAAGTTATTAAATATAGTCGGGAAACTTGGACAGATGGTTGCCTTGGTCTTGGCACTTTGGTTGAACAATGCCTCCAAGTACAAGTTGAAGGTTGGCGCGTTACCTTATCTAATGGTCGATTTTCTTGGGTTTATCGCACTGATCTCCAAGGGCTAGTTTTACGCTCAGAAAATCAGATTGCTGCTAACTTGCCGCCAGCCGTTGGTGATGCTGTTTTACAGGCAGCCTCAAAGCAGTCAGAATTGCCCATTTCCGAGCTACGCATCATTGGAGCAGAACAGCGGAGTTGGCCCGATGGCTGCCTTGGTCTTACTCCGCCTGACACTTTCTGCACGGCAGTTGTTGTAGATGGCTGGCTAGTAAGGGTAGAAGCTGGGCAACAACGCTTGGTTTATCGCACAAATGCAGATGGTTCCCAGATTACGCTAGATACAGAGGCTAGCACGATCAAACCAGTGCCAATTCCTACAAGTGAATTACCACCTCGTTTACAAGAAGATGTGATTTTTCGGGCGATCGCCTTTGGTGGCTTTGCTGGTCAAACTTATGAAACAAACCTCTTTGAGGATGGGCGCGTGGTTCGGGTTTTAGTTAACCGAGATGGTACTACTTCTGAATCTCAGACAAAGCAAATTTCTGAGCAACAGGTAGAACAGTTTAAGAAGTTGGTGAAACAAGAATTCGAGCAGTTCAACAATTTAAGCTACCCAGCACCTAGTGGCGCTGCTGATTACATTACTTACACACTCACCAGCCGTGATGAAGATACAACCCGCTACACTGATATCAATCAAGATCGTTTACCTAGCTCTTTACAAACAGTCATTCAAGCTTGGAATCAGATCGTTGCAGTGGAATAACTTTAATTTCTAATCGCAATGGAGCTGTGAAGAACTCTTCCATCTCCATTTTTTTATGTTAGTCCAACCGGATTTGAGCTTAGGTACTCAGTAATAATGCCGCTTGTGCTAAATTTATAGCAACATTAGCTACCTGAACCTGATATCCAGATGCCCCCAGAACACGCGAAATATCTCGCCAGTCTTTGAAATCTTGACCGGACAGCATTTTAATATATCTATATAAACCTTTACAAAGATCGACTCGCAGTCCTTTCGGTTCTCGATGTAGTTCACGAGCAATTTTGCTAGGACTGTAACGACAAAGTAAACCACGTAGACAAGCTTGTTCAGTAGCTGTAAGTTTCTTCCACTTACCAGGGTAGACTTGTTGCTTTGCAGATTCGAGAGCTACATACAACATTTCTAGATTCCAGTAAGCGATCGCTTCAACAAATTTATCTTCCAGCATATAAAGCTTTTCTAATTGATTTTGGCTACGTTACTGTAATACTTATCATGGTTTTCTTAGCCTTTTATGCAAGAAGTGAGTTGGAGTTTAATAGCGTTTAACTTTTTGCAAAACTCCTAACGCTGCGTTAGGTGACTCTTGACGTGGGACAGCCTAACTTCGTGTAAGGATTACCTGAATTTGCTTGCGTCATAAATCAAGGCTTGCCTCTATAGACAAGTCGGCGGTGTAAATCAGGACTACATCAATTAGCAAAAGTAGAAGTAAATTTATATGGCAGTTACCTTTGGCACTACAGGTTCTGACACTAGAACTGGAACTGGGGTAAGTGACACGATATTTGGCTGGGCAAGAGGTGGCAATGCGACTAGCCCATCTGGTAACGATACCCTGAATGGTGGCGGTGGTAACGACTAACTCGAAGGTGGTACAGGTTTAGATAGCCTTTTAGGTGGCGCAGGTATTGACACGCTATTTGGTCATAGTGGTAGTGACACGCTTAGAGGTGGCGATGGTAACGACTCTTTGTTTGGTCAATAGGACAGTGACAGCTTATTTGGTGATGCTGGGAATGACAGGCTAGTCGGTGAAGATGGCAATGATACGTTAGATGGTGGACTCGGCACAGACATACTTATTGGTGGGTTGGACAACGATATTTTGTTTGGTGGGGATGATAGCAGCAACAATAACCTCAATGGAGGGGCTGGCAACGATACTCTATATGGCGGATTTGGTAGCGATATTCTGATTGGCGGTGATGGATTTGACTCTCTTGTTGCTGGTATTGGTCGTGACTACGGCTTTAGAGGCGATTTCGATAGCTTTTCTGGTAACAATTACCTCGATGGAGGAGCTGGTAACGATACCCTTCGGGGAGGGGCTGGCAACGATACCCTGATTGGCGGTGATGGTAATGACTCTCTCATTGCTGGTTTCGAGTGGGATCGCAGTGGCGGTCGGAATTCTTTCTTCTCTGGTAACAATTCTCTGGATGGAGGAGCTGGCAACGATACCCTGATTGGAGGGGCTGGCAACGATACCCTAATTGGCGGTGATGGCAATGACTCTCTCAGCGCTGCTTCTGGTGAGACGAACTTTGATGATTTTTCGGGCAACAATTCCCTTCAGGGAGGGGCTGGTAACGATACCCTGTTTGGAGCGCTAAATAGCGATACCCTGACTGGTGGTGCTGGTGATGACCTTTTAACAGGTGACGCTAGCAGTGACACGCTTACTGGTGGCATAGGTGCTGATACTTTCATATTCTTCTCTCCATCAGAAGGTCTTGATACAATTACAGACTTCTCTGTTGGGCAGGGGGATAAAATACAAGTTTCGGCTACTGGGTTCGGCGTTGCTGTAGGTAACACTAATAGGTTCTCTTTCAGCAGTAATACTTTATTCTTTGATACAACAGCTTTGGCAAGCCTCCAGCCGAATTCAGGATTTATACCTCGTGCTGATATCGAGGTTGTCTAGACACGGTTCAAGTTGGGGCAATCCTAATCGGGTTGCCCTCTTATGCAAGAAGACCGTTGAAGTTACAATCGTTAATTTATTGCCAAACTCCTAACGCAGCGTTAGGCGACTCTTGAGCTGAGAAGAACTAAAGTCTTTTGTAAAGATTACCTAAAGTACCTGCTTAAATCCCAAATTACAGCGGTTGTTGATTGAGTAAGCTACAATTAGGTAGCCTAAGCAAGCCTAGCAAGATAGGAAATAGCTGTTCATGCCTGCCCCTTTGTCTGTTGATTTACGACAACGAATTCTCGCTGCAT
>JAHHHE010000028.1 GCA_019359535.1 Gloeocapsa sp. UFS-A4-WI-NPMV-4B04 | reverse complement strand
TGAGCATTTGCTTGACCGCTTTATTTCCAACTTAGACCTCTCACCCAGCGTGATTAAATCCCATCCCAACTATGAAAAGCTCAAGTCTTACGGCATGATTGCCGCCTGAATTCTGTCCGGAGTATTGGCTTTACAATCCATGCTCAGGCGTTTGATATTATCTGCTTGCTTGTCGTTGGCTTGGATGTTGTCGAAGATAGCATCCGTTTCTGGGATTTTTTTTGAGGCTTGGCTTTAACCACTGGTTTCAAACGGTAGCCCATCCGGTTCAAAATCAGTGCCATTGTGCTGGGAGCAGGCACTTGCTCGTCAGGATATCCTAATGAACGCAGTTGCTTGAGCGCTGCCGCTGCTGTTAACCGAGTGTAAGCGATCGTTGTCAGAAAACTAGGGTCTTGTTGGGCATGAATCTCGGCGAGCTGCTGCAAGGTAACGGCAACTTCTGGAAATCGTTCTTCCCATCTTTTCGCACCACCACAGGCTGCTTGCGCTCCTATACAAGTGATACCCGTCCGATGTTCTGCCAATCCTAACTCCACATTGTTTCTCCCCCAACCAAAGACCGTTTCGGCTAGTCGCGCACTGCTCTCACAGTATTTCAAGGTCATTTCTGCCTGAAAACTGCGTCGTCTTGCGCCAAGTAGTTTAGAAGCAGCTAGTCGTAAGTCTTCAATTTGGGATGAACTGAGTGGTTGCTCAAGGCTGGATACAGCCAAAGTCTTACTCCTTAATTCTCTGTTAGATACCAACATCTTAGCTGACCTGGTAATCTATTTATTGGAAATCACCTTAAAACTGATAAGGAGGAACTCTTAAATAAATAGCGAACCATCAACTACGACTATCCATACCCAGCGTGTGATCCACCAACACACGGTTCGCTGTTTATTTATGTCGTTGTACTTAACCCTCTTCTGTCACTTTGGGAAAATTCAACCAATTTACGTTGTTACAGCCCACGAAAAATTAAGGTTTCACCCCAGTTTGACAGAAGAGGGTTAATACACAAGGATTTTGTTTTGGTTTAGCATATTTCCTGACGAAGACAACTTTCTTAATTAAGGAGGTGATTGAGTGGAACTGCTAATTCGAGATGCTCAACTCGATGACGCGGAAGCGATTGTAGCCATACTAAACCCGATCATTGAAGTTGGTGCATATACAGTATTAACTACCCCGTTCTCCGTAGAAGCTGAACGAGAGTTTATTCGACATTTTCCTCAACGTGGCATATTTCATGTAGCTGTTTGTCGCCATAAACAAGAAATTGTAGGATTTCAAAATATAGAACCATTTGCTACCTATACTTCTGCCTTCGACCATGTAGGAGTAATTGGAACTTATGTATCTCTCTTATGTCGGCGACAAGGTATTGGTAGAAGTCTGTTCAAGGATACGTTTGAAGCTGCCCGTTGCCGGGGATACGAGAAGCTATTTGCATATGTCCGTGCGGATAATCCAGTAGCATTAGCAACCTATCTCAGCCAAGGTTTTCGGATCATTGGAACGGCGCAAAGACACGCAAAGATTAACGGGAGATATGTGGACGAAATCATGATCGAACGCGCCTTGTAGAGATCAGGGAGCGCGAGGAAATTAAGAAATTTTCGGGTGTATATAAGCGCATGGCTCACGAACGGGAACAAGAGGCGATCTCACTTTGGCGGCGTGAACAAGGCATTTATGTAACTCGGCGTAAATCAGGGTCAAAAGCAAGAGTGACCCGCGACGGCTACACTGCTGGGCAACGCGCTGGCGACTCTATTAGCCTTGAGCGGCAACTGAGTAACAGTAGTGGGCAACTGCTGCGTTAAAGCTCTTACAATTGTTGATATCTAGCTAAGTTTCAGGTTGAACATTACACCCTAGCTCTGGCTAGTGCCAGGGGAACACCACTGCGATAGTAGTTCGATTCTTGCCTGCTGGAGCAGTTGGCGAATCACCGAGTCATTACATCTATAGTTATCTGCCAACAACTGTTCAGCTTTGTCTCTGGCATCACCAGCAGATACACCAAACGTCACAATTTCTTCGTCTTGGTTTCCCGTAACACTGTCAACTGGGATAACGCAGCTGTAATGTGGTTCCTCCGGTCTTAGTTGTTGTACCATTGGTTGTCCCTCCTGTATTTTGGCAATCCCCTACTATTAGTTTCTCCTAAGTTTGGTGTTGCTATCAAAATGACTTAACATTTGGGATAAAGCGAACGAACTATGATTAGCTAGTTGAAAATAGCAAAACACCTTTGGAATCGCATCAACTCGATCTATTTGCAGACACGCCAATTTCTACCTGTGCCAGCAGACCAAGCACTCTAAGTATGGATGCTAATGCCCTGGTTCAGTGGAAAACACAAATTACTGCACACCAGCAACGGACAAGAGAAAGGTTTATAGTGCAGCAAACTACGCTGTTTGATGTCGTCTTAGCGCACTGCAAGGCTGATCAAATAGACCCCTTTAGCTTGCAGGGCAAGCGCATCTTAAAGCTAGAAAATGAGAAGAGGAAAGCCATCTAGCTAAAACTTGGTTTGTAACCGCAAACATCTTCCCAAGCTGCCATAAACTCTTCCCACTCCGACCCGGTTTCCGGTAGCTTGTCCTGTAGCAGTCCTACAAATTGGGTCAGTTTCCTAGCTTGGTCAGGGTTTTCACCAAGGGTGATTAACTGTCGCTCTAAAACTGGTTCATAGCCTTTGGCGACAAGGGCAGCATACTCGGTGTCGGTCATGCCGAGGTCTTGGATAGGCGGATGTGTCATAGTTGGGAGGGCGATCGTATTCTATCTAAGCATTAACTCAGAGAAGATAAAACCTTCAACTTAGTCCTCCAGTCTTCATCGTAGCGGAAGGTTAAGACAGTATAACTGGTGTTGTACCTAAGATCGTCTCGCTTAATTTGATCTGATAAGCGTTTGTCAGGATGGTCATGAACTGAACCATCGCAAAAAATGGCAATATCATTGGATTTATAAAGGAAGTCTGGCTTACAGTTAGCTTCAAGAATCAATTCTTGTGCAGCATCTGGTAGTTTATATCCTCGTTGATAAATCTCTCCTAGAACCACTCGTTCAAACTCAGAATTAGGATCTGTTTGTTGCACAAGCTGGTGATACTGCTCTTCGCGTGATATTCCCTCAACATGGCGAACAACTTTACTTACTAACAGTTGGTCAAGCAAAGGTTTGAGCAGATGGCGATTAATTAATGCATGGTCGAACTGATTTTGGTAAGAAAGCAAGCATTCGTAGCAAGCTTGGACGCAACTCTCTTTGGGCTGTTTAATATGGCAAATATCCAAGGCTGCATCAGCTATTTTCTGGAATGCTTCTGGCTTCTCCAACAGTTGCGAAAGCACTCCTGCCCCCCCTTCTGCTGCTTCCCAAAAAAGTAGATATTTACCTTCGCCTAACCGTTCGGAGTCGAGTTCATTAGCTTCTAATTTGTACACAGATTGAATAGCTGTTTCTAAGATATATTGCAGTGTGACAATAAAAGCTTCTTTATCCTCAGCCGGAACGCTTAAAGGCTCTATAACTAGGATATTGCAAGTATCACTCACCATTAAATTAACTTCGGTGTGCAAGTTATCGGTAGCTTGCTCGTTTCTAGGATCGCCCCAAATCCCAGTTTTAGGATCAAGTTTAAATCCTCGCTCATCAACATTCTTCCTTAACCCGCGATTAATGCGCCAGATGTTGGCTGTTGCTCCATAAGTTAAGCGTAGTAATGGCGTACCTTCAACAGTTTCGACAAGCGCTGATTGTTGTTTTTGGGATGTGTAGCGAAAGTGAGTTGTGATGTTGTAGCCGTACTTGAGTCGTTCTTCTTCATCGCAGGTAATGCGTTCTCGTCTTCTAGCGATCGCTGTTTCCATTGGTAGTAGGCGGGTCAGTTTAGACCTATCTTTACCGCGATCAGCAATGTCTGCGCCGCAGTTTTCGCAGGTATTACGGGTATCATCTGTGTGGAAATAGCCACAATTAAAGCAGACACTCACCTGTTTATATTCGCTTTCAATGCCCCCTACGGGTACTTTTGTCTTTGCCACCATAAATTTACTACCTTCGTAGTAAACGATATTACTTGGCGCAAATTCCCGCAAAGCGACGCTGCGGGCGCGGGAAATGAATTCACCGCCTTGACCCGATGGAATATATGCTCTGACTGGCAAGCGAGGAAAGTTAAACCCTGGTAAAAATCCCTCAGCAGCGAAGTAACGGTAGGGGTAAAATTCAAATTCACTATTACTCCTCCCTTGGGTATGTCCTACCAACAAATCAATTTGCCGTTGTGCTTCTTTTTGTTGATTGTTAGCGTTATCTCGTTCTTCTTGAGTGACATTGCCTATGGCAAAACGGCGAATAACCCGGTTAGCTTCATCTAACTGATTAACCGCATCATCGTATAGCTTGCGCCAGCGATCGCATTTCCGGTCAAAGGCATTCAGGGCATTTTCTAAAGTGTGCTGTAACCAGTTGACAGAATACCAAGAAGCTTTTTGTAGGTCTTGCTGGCAGAAGGGATCAGATAAGATTGATTGAGTAGCTTGCAAACATTCTGCTAGGCTGTATGAACTCAAAGTAAGTTGCTGCCGCACATTATCTTTGAGTGGATAATTTTCTAGCTCTAAATCTAGAATTTGATTCATTGAATCTCCCAAATATAAGCCAGTACGTGCCAACCAAATCGAATATACATGGGCTTGAACCAAATCTTGGTTAGCTAGTTCCAGCTTGGGAGGGGCAACAACTCCAGCAACCATCTGATTTTGGCGTTTGAAGAAGTATTGGTCGTGTCCGCTACCAATAGCAGCATAAGTAATTACTAGGGCTTCTTGTCCACTTCTGCCTGCTCTACCACTACGCTGGGCATAATTAGCAGGACTGGGGGGAACGTTCCGCAGATGCACGACGCTCAGATCAGAAATATCAATTCCCAGTTCCATTGTGGGAGAGCAGAATAAAGCTGCTAATTCACCATTGCGGAATTTCTCTTCCCGCTCTTGGCGGTCTTTGCTCCTTACTTGTCCAGTATGCTCTCGCCCTTCCATTGTTTGAATATTGAAAGCATTGGTTTGGTAAAATTTTTGAAAGAAACTGTTAACAGGTACTCTATTATCTTCATTGCCCTGTAAGCGCCGAGATGTTAAAAGGTCAGGAGGAATTTCGTTTAGGAGTTTAGCTTTCCACAATAAAGAATCGATGCGTAGCTGTACCTCAGATTTCTGTTGCACTAAATAACCAGCATCACAAAGGGCGTTAATTAAGGCGGCGATTAAGCTGTTGTACTCTTCATCCGTTAAGGGTTGACTTCGCAGTGGCCAAGCTTTAGGTGATCGCAAGAATCGACCAATTTTGCTTTTAGGTGTAAGCTTGACTTTGGCTTTTTCGTTAGTGCCGCTAGTTGTGGTTGCCCAAGTCGCTTTGTAGAACTGTTCATTCTCATCAAATACCCAAGGTTCTTTAATCGTCTGAAAAACATCGCTTTTCAATTGGTCTTGTTGATCTGGCTGCATGAGTTTGGCATCAATAGCCAATTCCCGGCGTAACTGGTTAAGAAAGGCGAGAGAAGCAATAAAACGTTCTTGAGGACTGGCTTGCAGCAAAACGGGATGGCGGTGTTTTTGCCAAAGGGCGTTATTAACACATTGTTCCAGCAGACCATCATATTCAATTGCCAGTAGCCCACACTGTTCCAGATTAGGTTGGACAATACGCCATCCCCGCCGCAAGTCTTCGTAAAGGCGGTATTCGATCAGCTTACGGAAGGCTTCTTCGTTGCGCTGTTTACCTCTACCAAACTCGGCTGGTTGCTTGGCGTAGTCAGTTTGAGATATTCCCATTTGATTGACAACTTCGTTGGCTAGCTCGCTGTAGGTTAATTGACCCTTTGCCTGAAGTGCGCCCAAAAGTGCTGCGCGTAAGAAACTGGTTTGCACGAAATCATTGAAATGTCCTGCCTGCAATGAGGCATCTTGACGGTTATCGGTAAAGCTGAGGATTTTAGCAGCTTGAGCTTTTTCACCTGTGAAGACTTTTTTAAGCCGACTGGTAGTAGAAAGAGAAAGCAAAGTAGTTGCGGTACTGCGTCCTTCGCTGCTGAGACGAGACAGTTTAGTGAATTCATTTTTGCGCCCGTCATGCACTACACCACAGTTGAGACAAACGGAAAATGGTTTGCGGACAAACCAACAGCTAACTCCTTGTACCAGAGAGGTTGTAGCTTTACCGTCAGGTAGCACTTGCAGTTGTTGAGGAATCAACTTGGCATAGTCCTTCTTGGCAACGCGCCCTTTCTTTTTGGTTTCTGTAAACCAAGAGTCAGGAAGCCTCTCTTCATCACTGGAGTCCCAGAGTTCTGGATCGTCTAGCGTCAGGTAGCCTTCACTGATATCCGCATCGTCAGGACTGATATCTAAAGCGGTAGGCAACTGTGGTAAAACACTTTGGTTGTCAGCATCGTAGCGCACAACATAATAGTCCTGTCCACATTCCCTGCAAAAGACAAGGGGATAAAGTATGCGGTTTTCTGTAGTAGTATATTGACCTTCGAGAGTGAGAATACGTTTGTCTCGACTTTCAATCGTGGCGTAAACACTACCTCCCTGAGAAATAAACTGATGCAAGCGAAAAGCAAGTCCCTTAGTTTTACTTCCCCAAAGAAACATTCGTTTGAAAACTGCTAAACAAGTTTCAGATGATAGTTGGGTTTGTTGAGCAAGGTTTGTTGCTCCTGATTCTAAGGTGATGGGTGTACGGCGTACTAGATGCCCCTCTTGTTCTGCTAAACCGAAATTCATCTCGATCCAATGACTAAGGGGATGTGCTTTGAATGCATTTAAGGTTTGTGCTAACTCTGGTGACAAACCTGCCAAAATACTGTTTCTTAGTTCATCAATCGTGGGCGCAGGACGCTGGATAGAACGCTCTAAAGTTTCATCAATGACGTTATTTGGCTTAATTTCTACACCAAACAATTTGCTAGCAACCCCTGTTACTACTTCACGGCGATGGTCGCGGGAGCCTTCTGTAGACATAGTGGCACTCGTGCCGATGCACAGGAGACTCTTACCGCAGCGTTGCCGCAGTTTGCGGATTAAAAGCGCAACATCTGCACCTTGCCTTCCTCGGTAAGTATGTAATTCATCTAGTACCAGAAATTTGAGATCGGGGGAAGCAACCAGTTTATCTTCGTGGGTGCGGGAGAGCATTAGCTCTAGCATCACGTAGTTCGTGAGTAAGATTTGCGGTGGATTTTCTTGAATTTCGGTTTTCTTAGCCAAACTTTCTTGCCCAGTGTATTGCTCAACGCGAATATGAATATTGGGAACCTGACGCAGAAACTTATCGAGTTCTTCTTTTTGAGAGTTAATTAAGGCATTCCTGGGATAAACCAGAATTGCCCTTACTCCTTTAATTTCGGGATGGCGTAGGAGATCGTCAAAGATAGGCACAACATAAGTCATACTTTTACCAGAACCTGTTCCTGTAGTAAGGACGTAGGGTTCCCCGCGTTGTGCTGTAAGAAATGCTTGTTGTTGGTGGTAGTGGAAGTGAAAGGGTTTGCCTTCTTTTGAAAAGTAGCGATTACACTCTGGATGGAGGACTTCTTGTTGCACTAATTGAGTAACAGTCGCACCTTTTTTATAGGTAGGATTTAGTTGTATTAAGGGATCACTCCAAAGCTGTCCCCGCTCTAACTCTTGGTCAACAAATTCTTTAACTTTAGGATCGCGGATTCTTAAGAAACTTTCAATATAGTCCCTGTAGTCGTCAATAACTTCGTTGCGAAAGTTGAAAATATCTAGGGATTGAGGGCTGGATGCTGGGAATTGAAAGTTAGTTTGAAAAGAGGGTTGAGGTATCGCTTCTGTGGCAAGTTCTAAATGTTGGTTAATCCACTCTTGAAGTTGGTGAGAGAAGGTTACAGTAAGGGTAGAAAAATCTAGGATTTCTTCGAGTTGTTTTAAATCCCATTTTTTAGGAATGCTATTAAATAAAAGCACTAACTTTTCTGGGGTAATAGATGTAACGCCTGTACAGTCTAGCAAAGCTAAATTTTGTGCCATAAAGGTGCTTGCGGCTGTAATTGCGCTTTCATCTTGCTGCAATAAATCTTGAAGCTTAATAGTAATTTTCATATATTTAAATAGTTAGACTTAATCATAATGAGTACAAGTTAGTTCGCATATTTTGGCTTGCTGAGATGATTGGAAGACATTGATTAACCAAAAAGGTTATCCCATGCTTCTAGAACTAATCTTTGAGTGCGGTATTCGCCAAATTCTCTGATTTCATTGTTTTTCAATACCCGGAATGTTTCACTGGGAAAATCTGCGCCGTAGACATCAGCAGGGTCTAAAATATATCGCAGTTCATCGCGGGTAAGCCCGTAAAGTTTGGCATAGTAAGCATCTAATTCTGCTCTTAATAATGCGCGTCTATTGGGATTCCAAATAAAGGGTTCGCCGTCATATTCCATATCTTGAGCGAAGGGTTGCATATCCCAAGCGGTGTAAACTAATTCTAGAACGCGATCACTAATAAATTTGATATCTTCCTGGGTGTATGCTTCTGGAGGAATTACAGGGAGTTGTTTGACTATGAAAAAGTTCATATGAAGACCACCAACTTTATGGCGAGTAACAAAATCAAACACTAAAGAGCAGAAGTTAGCCAGTAAACAACTAATTAAATTTGGTTGATTAATATTGGCGAAAATAACCGGAGCATTGTTACCAATAGCAACTTTAGGTAATAAACTAAAAATAGCAGTACGCTCACTGATTGCATTAGTAACATCTCTAAAACTCAATAACCAATTTTTATTCCACTTGTTGCTTAACTGATTATCTATCTCTATGTCTTCAACCCAGTAACGGGGTTGCACAGTTAAATTAGGATTTTGCTTAATATCATCTGAAAGCTGAGGCAATATACCAGCATTTAAGTTAGCTTGTGTTGCACCTTCATAGGTTGAATAACGGTGATCAAACTGATGAAACATTTTGGCTTCGTAGAGGGGAACTAAACCATTACTAGCCTCATGCCTAAATAACCCACTATTATTTGACATATGAAACATTGTCATAAATGAAATGCCCCAAGGGTTGCTACCTGTTTGCTCATTTTCTAAAACAGGTACGCGCTGATAGATTTTTTTTGTAAGTTCAGCATCAATGCGAGTACGGAAAATCGGACAATTTTTGGTGTTGGGATTTAGAAGACTTAAATCAGAAGACATTATCTTTACTTGTCTATCTAAATTTTCAATCTCAGATAGTTTGGTAACCTTAAACACAAATTTAGCCGGAAGACTAGTCTCTTTACCACGAATTACTAAAATACAGAATCCTTCTCTACTTTCTGAACCGCTAAAGAAATTACGGATTTCAAAGAAGTCAAATAAAGAATCAAGCTTTCCATTTGTAGCTATAGATGCAAAAAAAAATTTTGTTGTATCGCTAGTGGCAATGCCTGTAGGCACAATAACGCCAACCCTGCCATTAGGAGAAATTAAATTTTTTGTAGTTTCAGCAAATACAGCATAAGTATTGATATCCCCTATAGCAGTTAGCGGAAATCTTCCTGACTCCCTGAGGAATTTACTCTGCGCTTCAGCATCCCGTTTTGCTTCTTTAAAAGCCTGCACCAAATCTGTATTCTTCTGCGGCAATTTCTTAATCAATTTCTCCCGCGCTGCCTTATTTTTAGCATTAGCAATTTCCGCACTACGAGAAGCAAAAAACTCTTTTTCTTGTAACTTGATTCGTTCCCAAGGTGGATTACCCAACACGCAGTCAAATCCATCAGTTTCAAACACTTCAGGAAATTCTAACGCCCAGTGGAAAAAGTGCTTTTCTTGAGCTAACTTATTTGCTGCATTAACTATATTTTGAGTTGATAAATTACCTCGTAATAGCTGATTTAAAGCCGCAGTTGTTGGTAATAGTTGCAAATTCTCTTGTGTTAACGGCATAAAACATGCAGCCGTCCATAAATTGCAAGCCCAATAGTCTCGCCTCCACCCTACATTTTCCAGAGTATCTTTGTATTGTTGCTCCTTATGCTTTACTTGCTTGGGCGTAGTTTCTGCAATTTCGCCCAACTCCCGCCAACTTTCGCCATACTGAGCGCGATCGCTTTCCAAATCTCCAAATGACAATTGACCTTGATTATTCCGTTCTTGCTTATTACGCTTCTTAAACTGCGCGGATAACTGCTTATCATCGCCTGTTACCGCCTTGAATGCTTCATCAGGAATCCCCTCATCCAAACAACTCAAGTCCATCACGCCGACAAGAGAATTGCCACACTTAATTCTGTGATCTAAAAAGTTGAGTGGCAACCCACGCGAAAAGCCTTCAATCCATAACGCCACTTTGCACAAATCTACGGCTAAGGGGTTTAAATCTACGCCATAAATGCAATTTTGAATAACGTCTCTAATTGCGGCACGTAATGGTTCTTGACCTGGTTCTGCTTCCCCAGTGCGTATTTTTGCTATTTCCTTACCGATGCGGCGGGCTGCGGCTAAGAGAAAATGACCAGAACCACAAGCTGGATCGACGACTTTTAAGCTCAGTAATGCTTTTTCTAATTCTTGATGAGATTTTAGATCGCGAATTTTTTCGGTAATTACAGGTTCTAAGGCGGTTTTGATTAGTTGTTGTACCAATTGTGGCGGCGTGTAGTAAGAACCAGTGGTTTTGCGATCGCTTCCGAACACCAAAACAAATTGATATATCCCATGACGCTGAATAACCTGGGGGTGAAAATCTAATAAACTTTCATATACGCTCCCTAATTCTTCAACGTCCAAGGCTCCATAATTCACGCGCCGCAATTGCCCTTTATCCTGGTACAACGACAGGTAGCGAATTGCTAGCAATAAATCGTAATTATCAATTGCATAATCACCTAAATCTGGCAGCGTACCTGAACCAAATAGATCACCATTTAAAGGCGATAATCCTAATAATTCTCCCCGCCAGTTTTCATCAAATAATAGGAAAGTTACGCGTAATCCTTGCCATAAATCTTGAAAACCTTCACGCTGCCAACTAGGACGTTCAGCTAGCTCTCGCAGTCGCTCGATACTGTAATATTCACGGTAGATTTTAGCTCTTTCTAGGTCTTCTCCTATCAATAATAAATTTCGTGATTCTGCGACCATGAGAAACAGCAGACGATAAATAAGACGCAACAGTTGGCGATAATAGGCAACCTCTGTTAATTCTTTACCAGCGGTAAGTTTTTGCCGCAAATGTTCATTATGTGGATGTTGAAGAAAACCAGTGCCTAGCTGAATCAAAGCTTTTTCTACACCATCACGCAGGCGATCGCGTACTCGTCCTCCCTGTTGCAGCGCCTCTTGGTGGTAGTATTCCAGCAAGCACTTATCCGCATCGTCCATTCCTTGAGGCAAGCGGGAACGGTGAAATAGGCGATAAAATAGCCCAAACTCGGCAAAGTTCTCGCCGTTGAGAATCTGCTCTAGGTCAAATTCGATATAGGTGAGGCGCGTCATTAGGGAAGAGTCGCGCAATAACCGCCAGCGCAAACCATTAGTAGCGATCGCCCACAAATGTTCTGTTTTGTTGAGATATTCCTGCACCAACGCATGGGCTGATAACCTGGGTGTACCGCTAGGGGGACGTTGATCTACCTTTACCCGACAACCTATAATGTGGATGGGTGGCTTGTTTTCCCCTGGTTCGGCGCGATGGGAAATTGCATAGGTTTGTCCCTCCACCACTTCAGCTTTAGCAGCGTAAACGGGGCTGTAGCCGAGACTCCGTAATAGTGGAACTGCCCACTCGCGGGTAATCGTTGTCGCTGGCTCGTCCGCGTCCAACCTTACTAATGCTCTTTGAAACGCTGCCCAATAAGCTTTAGCATCTCCCCAAGCAGTAGCAATCTCATCTGCTAGCTTGTCCGTTTTGGCAAAACCAAAATCCTCCGGTGTTTGTCCTTTGATACTGCCCGTCAGCACCAGAGAGGTCATATCTGGTGCGATTAAGTTACCTTCAATTTGGACGGCTGTAATTGTAGATGCTGCTGTTTTCATAAAACTTATAATTAAAAATTCAATATTTAAAACACAAGCAATCGTGTCTGTACCAAAGTCAAAATGGTTATTTATTCTTGGGCTACCCTGGTTTGAGGATATAAACACCCAAAATATCCATTGGTAGCTGGGGTTTAACGTGAATCTGCCCTTCTTTAGTAATTGCTCTGACGCGCCGATGTGATTGGGAAAGTTCGTGTGAGCGTGACTTGGCGAATAGTTCCAAATCTGGCTGTAATTCTGGGATTCTTTGAATTAGTTCTGCTATTTCCACCTGTTTGATTGCTTTACCAACATCACTAACTGGGGTAAGTTGCTCCATTAAAGACTTTGCCTCTTGGGGTGAAAGCCAGATGGGATTGGAGGGAGAACCAGTAAATCCAACTACTGCACACTCTTCTGCTAGTAATGCTTGGTGTTTGGAACTGTCTAACAAATGTCGTAACCGTAATAACAATAAAGTCGTGCGCTTGTGTACACTATTAGTTGTGGTAAAGCCACACCGCGCGGCTTTGGGGTCTTTAGTATTTGATAACGCATCTTTTAAGAGGTAACGCCCCAAACCTTCTACTAGAGGATGATTTCGTCCTACATACTCCACTCCTTCCGGCGCGGGCGTGGTAAATGTCAGTAGCCGCGACTTATCTCCTATCACTGACTTGAGAAATTCGGGTGGTGTAGGCAGCAGCCAACCTTGTTTTTTCTCGATCAATCCGCAGTTTAGGTTCGAGCAAGCAGATTGCACAAACCGCTCTACATCCTGCTCGTTACCTAAAATTTCGTCAGAGGCAATCAATTCCCGTTCTACTTCCGCAGGTTTGATGGCGCGTTGAGCAAAGCGAGTGCGGCTAGTTTTCTCTCGTTCTACTGCCTCGTCCCAATTCTTATGTACTTGCTCAACAGCGGATTCCTCACCATCTAGTAAATCTAGCAGTGATAACTGCACGGCATCAGTAGCGCGGTCAAACAGCGACTTAAATACTGCTTCCGATACAGTGGTGCTATCCATCGGTACAGGAACAGTAATTCCCAAAGCCTTATGGATTTTCACAGCTTTGCGGATTAGTACGTCTAGCACTGCGCCATCTACGGGATTATCTTGACCGTAAAGTAAGTAGCTTTTAACTTTCAAGGATGTCTGACCATAGCGGTCAATACGTCCTTCCCGTTGTTCCAAGCGGTTAGGATTCCAGGGCAAATCGTAGTGAACAACAGCGTTGAAGTGTGATTGTAGATTCACGCCTTCGCTTAAGCAATCTGTAGCTACTAGGACTCTTTGGGGATAGGACTTCAAATCTTGGAGGCGGATTTCTCGCTCATCCTCAGATAATTCCCCAGTAATCGCAATTACCCGAATAGTTTGGCTACCTTTTTTCTCTAGCTTTTGCTTGAGAGCATTGCTAACATAATTAGCGGTAGCAATGTAGCGACACCAGATAATTGGGTTACAGCCTTCTTGGAGTAAAGTTTGGATGCAGGCGATCGCTTTTTGTAATTTCTCGTCTTTGTCACCTCGCAACTTCTCCGCCGCTTGCACAAAGGCTCTAAGTTTACGTTTATCTGTATCTCCGTAGCTCTGTTGTCCTTGTTCTACAACTAGGGTGGGTTGAGTATCTACAAACTGTTCTTGTTCTGTAGGATCAAAGACGTAGGAACTCATCAGTTCTTCATCTAAGGCTGGGGAGTCTTTAGATTCTTGACTTCCGGCTCCCGATTTCTGATTCTCGATTTGCTTACTCAACGTTGCTACTGCTGCTGCTGGCGAAGACATAACGCAGCGAATTAAAGCTAATGCTGACCAGTAGCGTCCCCGGCGCTGGGCATAACTCATTTCTCCGGTTGTTGTTTTCACCAGTCCACGAGCAAAGTTGTAGACATCATCAAATACCTCTCGATACTCTTTCGATAATTTGTAAGGATGTTCTTGTGGCTCTCTTTCTGGAAAAGGAGTTTCATTGCCTAGCCATTGTTTAACATCTGCCCGTCGCCGTTGGACAAAGTGATTAGCTAATTTGTCCCGCTCTTTTTCCGTCAGGTGAGCAAGTGACAAATGCTCAAACTCTGGCTTGATCAGTCCTAGTAATGACAGAAAAGACTCTTCAATGCCGCTATGAGGAGTAGCCGTTAGTAGTAGTAGATGGCGATCGCCTTTCTCGGCAATTTGCTCGATTAATTGATGACGTTGCTGCTGGGATGTACCTTTGTTGCTGGAACGGGTACAAGTATGTGCTTCATCTACAATTACCAAGTCAGGACAGTGAGTTACAAAACTAGCACGGCGGCGCTCTGCCTTGGCATAATCTAGGCTGACAATCAAGTGACGATAATAACTAAATATATGAGTACCATTTGGCACTCCTCTTTCCAATGAGGATGCCGTACCAGAACGTACTACTACGGCATCAATATGAAACTTGTCGCGTAACTCCTGCTGCCACTGGTCACACAAATGTGGCGGACATAGGACTGCTAAACGCTTTACCTCGCTCCGATCTAACAATTCACGAGCAATTAGTCCAGCTTCAATTGTTTTACCAATTCCTACATCATCTGCAATCAACAGCCGTACTGTTTCTAACCTCAGTGCCATTAGTAGGGGAACTAATTGATAAGGACGGGTACGCAATGATATACGTCCTAAGCTCCGAAAAGGCCCTGCACCGCTCCGTAATAAAAGACGAGTTGCATTCATCAGTAGTAATGCAGCTTTATGATCTTGTATGCTTGTTGCGTCTGGTAAGGGAAACGTTGCTGGTTCAATAGCCTCTAGCTTTAGTTGTCGATAGATTCCAGCTATTTCGTCTTCATTTCCGCTTAATGGACGCAAGCGAGTAATATCTTCATTTTCGGAAGGTAATACAACCCACTGGCGATTGCGACAATTGACAATGGAACCGATAGAGGCAACAGAACTTTCGGGCATACGAACTTCGTGAGGTTAGACTCGTAGTTTCTTTGCTCGAAGCTAAACGAAGTTCTATATGGAGTCTAAGCGTAAATACACTCAACTATTTGACCTATCTGTCTAATAGTTCAGCAATAATACCAATGACAGCCGAGGGGTCTAAGTAATAAAACCAATAAACAGCTTTATATTTATGAAGTTTGTTGACAGGCAGGGTTAGTAAAAATTATTCTTCAAGCAGAGCTTCCATCTGTTGTAAGAGGGTTGTAAGCTTCTTTAACTTTTTCGGATCGTTCCACACAGTCTTAGACTTGGTTAGCCGAGTAGAGATAGACTGAAGTAAATTTTTCGGAGATTGGGTATCGGGAACAGGCTTCAACGCATTAATTCGTTCGCGGATTTCAGTAAGAGAAAGATCACTTTCAATAGCTTCCTCTAACAATAGTTTTCGTTTTTCTTTATCCTTTACTTGAGCAATAGCTTGGGCTTTGGTATAAGCAGTGTGACCTTGACGCAATGCTTCCAAAATATCTTGTGGCAAATTTAGTAGCGGCAACCGATTTCTTACAAAAGATTCCCACTTCATTAAACCCAAGCTTGTAAATACTTCTGATACTGCGTTGTCTTCCTGGCTAACCGTAACGTTACGGTTAACATTCCCTTTCGACTCGTTCATCATTCTATAAAGTAAAGCAGTTACTTCTGGGACAGCTTTCTGAAGTTTTAATGACAAAAGCTGGAGGATACCTTCTGTCTCTTCCACAGGATTGAGATCCTCGCGCTGGAGATTTTCGACTAAAGATAACTGTAACGCCTCGTCATTACTAAGTTCCCTGACTGTCACAGGTACTTCAGTTAGCCCCACTGTTGTAGCTGCTCGGTAACGGCGTTCTCCAGCAACTAGCTCATACTTTCTATCAGGAAGAGGTCGTACCAGCAAAGGCTCAAGAATACCATGAGCTTTGATTGACTGTACTAACTGCTCCATCTTCTGGGGATCGAAGTAACGCCGGGGCTGTTGCGCTGGTAAGCATAGCGAATCTAGCGTTACCCAATTAGAGGCAGTCTGATCGGCTGAATCTGAATCTCCAAACAAATTGTCTAAAGGAGATGTAATCTTACCCCGATAAGCTTGTTCGCGCTTACGGTTCATTTCAAATCCTCCAAACTTTTAGCAATTTCATCTAACGTAGAAAGTGATGGATGTTTAGGGCTGTAAACAGCTAAAGGTATCTGTTGCTCTGAGGCATCTACAAATACAGTAGAGCGCGGAATCGGAGGAAAAACTTTTCCCCAATTAGAAAGCTGTTGCTGGATAGCATCTAAAGTGCGTGTGTCCTGAGAGTTACGCGCATCATATCGAGTTGGAACGAAACCTGCGATCGCTAATTGACGATTAGGTTTTTTACGAACTCTAGTGAAAGTTTGTAATAACAAGTCTGTCCCTTGAAAGGCTTTGAAGTGAGTTTCAATTGGAACCAAAATATGGGTAGCAGCAACCAAACTAATATAACTAAGTAAGCCAAGGCTTGGTGGACAGTCGATTAAAATAAATTCATATTGCTCACTGACTGGCTCAATCGCTTCTTTTAAACGTAAATCTCGCATATCGGCTCCCACCAACTGCATCTCGGCTACACTGAGATTAATATTAGTAGGGGCTAAATCCATTCCGTAGATCCCCTTAAAAATTTCTAAAGGTTCTTCGTTGACAATAGCATCGTATAAAGTTCGCTCAAGTTCGTTAGGGTTTAAACCCATAAATGTTGTCAAAGAAGCTTGGGGATCAGTATCAATTAGCAAAACGCGATGTTTACGTTGTGCCAATTGGTAGCCCAAGTTCATTGTTAGGGTGGTTTTTCCTACACCACCAGCTTGATTAAACAACGTAATTATTGTAGTCACTTTTAGCCTATATGCTATTTGCCTAATTTCTTGCATTTATTTTTCCTAGTAACACTAAATTTATTTGTAAATAGTGCAACTAGAAAATTGTCTTAGCTTACTATAAGCCAACTAGCTTCAGATCCAAAGTATACGCTCCCTTTTGCCCTGCTACGCTTTGCCACCGTCCTTGATTAGCACCGCTCCACAGTACCTTGCCAATTTTATTCCTCGCCTCTACCAAAGCTGGCCCTTCCAGTTCCCCATACAACGCCCGCGCCATTATATCGGAGGTGATTATCTCTCCAGAGCGATCGCGCATCACGCTTTCAACTGCATCAGTGAAAGTCAAATTTCGGTAACGCGGCAGCATCCGTTCGGTTGCTTTGCTGTTGGGCTTTCGTGATTGGCGTTTCTTAGCCTCAACCAATTTCGGTTCCACTTCAGAGTCAACCAGTTTGATGTCGGCGGTATAGCAACCAACTTCGTTGGGTACTCTATCCCACAGTCCTTTTACCACACCTTTTTTGAGGCTATCGTTTATCCTGGGCATCTCAGCAGTGATATCTTGGAGTGAAAGTTCGCCATACAGAGCGCGAAGGATGAAGTCAACGTGCAATATAGTACCCGAATGTTCATGCAGCAGATTTTCGATAGCTGATGATTTGGTCAGGTGTTGATACTGTGGCAGTAGTGGTGTCTTAAGGGGTGCAGCTTTACGCGATGAGGCGGAAGGCACTGGCTTATCTATCAGCGATGCCGAAGGCGGTTCGCTATGCGACCATCGCTCTGAATCATTAGGAGAATCTTCAACATCAGGTAATTCTGTTGGCGGCTCAAGTTCAGGCTGCTGTTCTACTTGATGAGAATCTGTTGGGATTTGCGGCTCTGATACTTGTAGCGATTCTGGCGATTCTGCTACCTCTAGGTTTTGCTGCGGTGATTCCTTAGTGGGAGTAGCGATCGCCCCATCGTCTTCCTCTTGATTAGAATCTGAGGTGATTCGCTGCTCTAATATTTCTGGCGGTTTTAGGTCTGGAGTTAACTCTGGCTCTTGCCTCTGTGATTCTCCATCCTTGTCAGCGATCACCCCCAAGAGTGCTTGCTGTTCCAAAGTGGCGGCTTGGATAGGAATAGGCTGCTGTTGACTGTGCTGTAGAACCAAGGAGTCGGCTAGCAAAGCATTAACGTGAGTGATCTGCTCTTTGGCATTTTGGGTTTTTTGGTGGGACTTTTGGTGTAACGATTGGTAATGCTCACGTAGTTGGATCAGGCTTTCGGTAAACTGCTGGTCTTCTACTAACTGATCTACTAACAAGGCGGTAATGTGATTCAGTTGCTCGGTTGCATTATTAGAGTCGCGCTCTGCATCCCCGATAAGTGATTGATAGTGCGATCGCAGTTCGATAAGGTTTTGAATGAAGTATTGGTTCTGGGGCATTTCAATAGGCTAGGTATCCTTTCTAGCTAGCATAGTTGAGGACAGTAGTATAACGTTTGTATTTCATGCCATCAAAAAAAGTTCATGTCAGAGCCTACACAGTTAAGGCACACGAGCGAGTAATTCAGACTCGCGTGTATAAGTTCATCTGCGAAAAATGCAACCAGGTAACAACAAGGGAATCATACGGGCCAATGCCGATGTACTGTGAGAGTTGCCGACCGCCTGCTGCAAAAATTAATGCAGCTAAGAAAAAGAAAAAGCCTAGACCAGTGGCAGTGAGGACTGCTAAAGCTCACCAGGAGCTATCGAGACGTGCAACTTAAGGGTAATATATTGCGGCAGAATCACTTATTCGATTCATATAAAGTAATTCTATATAATGCGAACTATCAAGTTTAGAAATTGCAACTTGATTCTCGCTAGAGGAATCTAATAAATCTTAGTACAATTACTGATGACATTATATTGCTATCATTAGCACGACGAGCATTCTCTTTAAATAGTTTGAGTAATTGCGTAGATAGTAATATTTCACCGATAGGCACGATTCATTAAAAAGGTGACTATTATTTATTCCACGTCAAAAGCTATTTTGACCATTTTCTAGTGAGGAGGTTTCCTGTGAAGATAAAATATAGGTTCTTGGTGGCCGTACCGTTAGTGGCTAGTACGCTTCTTGTCAACGTTAGCGCCTCGATTGCCAGTTTGCCGCCAATAGTTCCGCGCAGTATTCTCTTCGGGAACCCCGAACGGAAGAACCCACGTATTTCGCCAGATGGAAAATACCTAACATACCTTGCACCGGACAACAAAAACGTCATGCAAGTTTGGATACGTACTATAGGACAGCAGGACGACAGGATACTGACGAACGACCAAAAGCGCGGTATCCAGACTTACTTCTGGACGTATGACGGCGAACATTTAGTTTACCAGCAAGACACAGACGGGGACGAGAACTGGCATTTCTACGCTGTTAATGTCAAGACAGAAAAAGTACGTGATCTTACACCATATGAGGATATTCAAGCGCAACTAATAGCTCTCGATCCTAAATCACCAAATGAAATCCTGGTGGGTTTGAATTTAAAAGACCCGCGTAAACACGATCCCTACCGGATAAATCTAAAAACTGGTAAAGCTAAACTTGACACTGCAAATTTAGGTAACAATGTGGTCGATGCAGTAACAGACCCACAGCTTAATATTCGCGCGTATGAAGCAACTACGCCAGATGGTGGTTCAGAACTATTTGTTAGGGAAGCAGCAAGTTCGCCTTGGAAGACAATTCACAAATGGGAACCAGACGAAGAAGGTGATGCTATTGGCTTTTCTCGTGATGGGAAAAGATTATACCTAAAAAGTAATCACGATGCTAATGCTAATCGTTTAATTGCTATAAATGTAGCGACAGGCAAGGAGACTGTTATTGCCCAAGATCCTCAATACGATATCAGTGAAACATTCCTTAATCCTGTAGAGCGTGAGATTGAGGCTGTTGGTTTCTACAAAGAAAAATTAGAGTGGAAGGTGCTGGACAAAAGTATCGCTTCAGACTTTGCCGCGATCGCTAAGGAACGTAGAGGAGAATTTAAGATAGTTGATCGTGACCTTGCTAATAAAACTTGGCTTGTCGGATACGTTGTAGATGATGGCCCCATTTACTACTACACCTACAACCGCAACTCAAAAAAAAGCACTCTTCTGTTTAGCAATCAGTCGAAACTTGAAGGCTTATCGCTGGCACAAAAAAAACCAATTTCTTATAAATCCCGTGATGGCTTGACTATTCATGGCTACCTGAGTACCCCTGTGGGCATTCCATCCAAGAACTTACCTACAGTGCTACTCGTACATGGTGGCCCTTGGGATCGCGACACTTGGGGATTCAACCCGATGGTGCAGTTACTAGCCAATCGTGGGTATGCGGTATTACAAGTAAACTTTCGTGGTTCTAATGGATACGGCAAAGATTTCCTCAATGCTGGAAATCGAGAGTGGGGCGGTAAAATGCAAGACGACTTAATTGATGGAGTTAACTGGATTGTAAAACAGGGCATTGCCAATCCCAAAAAGATTGGTATTACGGGAAATTCCTACGGCGGTTACGCTACTCTAGCAGGACTAACCTTTACACCAGATGTTTTTGCTGCTGGAGTGGATATTGTTGGCCCTAGCAATCTGATTACCCTACTTAAAAGTATCCCGCCCTTCTTAGAACCAGTGAGGAAGATGTACAGCTATCGCGTTGGCGACCCGGAAAAAGAACCAGATCTCCTCAAGTCGCGATCGCCGCTATTTTTCGCTGACCGCATCAAAGCACCTCTACTAATTATTCATGGTGCTAATGACCCAAGGGTAAAGCAGGTGGAGAGTGAACAAATTGTAGAAGCAATGCGGAAGGCAAAGAAGCCAGTTGAATACATAGTCTATGAAGACGAAGGCCACAATATTGTACGACCTGAAAATAGGTTAAACCTGATTGTTAAAACCGAAGAGTTTTTTGGTAAGCACTTGGGCGGTCGGGTTGAGCCACTAAGGGAGTCAATAAGTGATCCAACGAGCAACATCTCCAATCGTTTAGGAATGAGCAAGTAATTCTTGTGATCGCTTAATAGAGTTAGGGCTGAAATTATCAACCCTAACTAATATTTCCTATAAATTTTCATAAACATCTTTGATAAGAAAAATGCAGACTATCCCAATTTGGTTTGTAAAAAGCAGTATTTTATTCTTTGCTGCTTTTCCTACTTGTACCTTAGCCCAAATTGTTCCAGATGCTACCTTGCCTACTAATTCCAGTATCACCACTGAGGGCAGCAACACCATCATTATTGAAGGAACAAAAGCAGGAAGTAACCTGTTCCATAGCTTTGAACAGTTTTCTGTACCCACTGGAGGTACAGCTTACTTCAATAATGCTTTGGATATCCAGAATATTTTTAGCCGAGTAACAGGCGCGTCAATCTCAAACATTGACGGTTTAGTTCGAGCTAATGGTACAGCTAACTTATTCCTACTCAATCCTAATGGAATTATTTTTGGTTCTAATGCTCGCCTAAATATTGGTGGTTCATTTTTGGCAAGTACGGCAAGCAGCTTGAACTTTGCTGATGGCACACAGTTTAATGCGACTGCACCCCAAACTGCACCTTTACTAACTATAGATAGACCTGTTGGCTTGCAGTTCGGAAGTAATTCTGGACGAATTCTAGTACAGGGGTCAGGCGCTATCCGAAATAACAGTGGTCTGCTTTTAAATAGAGAAGCAGGTTTATCTGTGCAACTCTCGGCAACTTTGGCTCTAGTAGGTAGTGGTGTAGCACTCGAAGGGGGTATTTTGGCGACAGAGGGGGGACGGATTGAATTAGGCAGCGTTGCTAATCCCAGTTTAGTAAGAATAACCCCCATAGATAAAGGTTGGGCTTTGGATTACTCAGAAGCACAAAGCTTTGAAAATATTCAACTGTCTCAGCAAGCAGCAGTAGACGCTAGTGGAGTAGGTGGTGGCAACGTCCAGGTACAGGGTAGGCAGATAGCACTTATTAATGGAGCGCAGATTGAATCAAGTACAGTAGGCTCTCACCCCGGAGGGACGTTAAGTGTAACTGCCTCGGAGTCAGTGGAACTAATTGGAAGGTCAGCAAACAACCAATTCTCTAGCGCACTGGGAACTTCAGCTTACCCAGGAGCTATAGGTAATGCAGGCAGTCTGAGTATAAAAACGGGGCGATTGAGCGTCAGGGATGGCGCACAGGTAGGCTCTGTTACATCTGGTACAGGCTCGGCAGGGGCTTTGACGATAAACGCGGATTCAGTAGAATTAGTTGGAACCTCATCTGATGGTCGGTTTCCCACCAGCTTGTCTACTTCCTCTCGCCCAGGAGCTACAGGTAATGGAGGTAATCTAACTATACAAACGCGACGGGTAAGCATCCGAGATGGAGCGCAGATCCAAGCTTCTACATTTGGCTCAGGGTTAGCAGGAACTTTGGCGATAAATGCTTCAGAATCAGTAGAACTAATTGGAACTACTGCTGATAGGCGATTCCCTACCACCTTAAATACTGCCGTTCAGCGAGGAGCTACAGGTACAGGAGGAAATTTAACTATAAAAACAGGGCGATTGAGTGTCAGGGATGGCGCACAAATAGGATCTGCAACAGCTGGAACGGGAGCAGCAGGCGCTCTAACGGTAAAAGCGGACTTAGTAGAACTAATTGGTACTGCACCTGGTAGCCTCAGGCCCAGCGCTTTATCGGCTCGTACTACAAGTATTGGAAATGCTGGAAACTTGAGGATTAAGACTGGTCGGTTAATTCTTCAAGATGGGGCTACAGTAACTGTAAGTAGTGAAGGTTTAGGGAAAGCAGGACAACTTGAAGTACAAGCTGGCTCCGTCATATTGGACAATCAAGCAAAACTTGTAGCTGCAACGAATTCAGGAGAAGATGGTAATATTGCGCTGGAAGTGCAGGATTTACTATTGCTACGCCGTAATAGTCAGATCTCTACTGAAGCTCGTGGCACAGCAAATGGTGGCGATATTACTGTCGATGCAGGTATATTAATTGCCTTGGAAAATAGCGATATTACAGCAAATGCTTTTGAGGGGCAGGGTGGAAATATCCAAATTAATATACAAGATATTTTCCGCTCCCCAGATAGTGACATTACCGCCACTTCTACGTTGGGGATAAATGGTACAGTCCAAATTAATACGCTGCTTGTAAATCCTAGTAACGGATTAGTCGACTTACCAGAGCAACTCGTTGATATCTCAAAGCTGATCGCACAAGGCTGTTCAGGAAGCACAGGTAACGTAGGAAGCGGGACAGGTAGATTTATCATTATGGGACGTGGCGGATTACCACCACAACCAGGCGATTCACTACAAGCTGAAGCAAGAGTAATCAATGGTAATAGACTAGAAGCCGTAAAAGAACAGACCTCGGTAGTGCAAAATACTACGCCTGTAAATCCCTCTAGCCCTAGCCAGTTAATAGAAGCCCAAGCTTTTGTGCGTAATGGTCAGGGAGAAATGGTGCTTGTAGCTCAACCTTCTAACGCTACACCTGAAAATTTTAGTTCAACGCAAGAAACTTGCTATGCTCCATAGCCGTTGTATTGTGAAAAAAATGCGCTACCGAAAGACTCGCCGTGTATTCGTCTTAATTTTTTTAGCTGTACTAACAATTCTTTGTACCTTGACCCTGGCTAAAAAGCAAGTGTCAGCGTGGCAACCAACAGTTATCCAGCCCTCATTCTTGACCTCCCAAAATAATAAAGCAGACAGTAAAGCTTCAGAATTAGATAATCAAGGGCAAGAACTATACGAAGCTGGACAGTTTTCCGAAGCAGTTAAACTTTGGCAACAGGCGCAGAAAGCTTATGCTCAGGCGGACGATGCTGACGGGGTTGCGAGAAGTCGGCTCAACATTGCTGAAGCATTGCAAGCATTAGGACTTTACCCAACAGCCTGTGATACTTTACTGCAAGCTTTCAATAGTGCCGAGCTAGACTGCCAGAAATTAGTTCAGTCAAACGAAAATTATCAACAACTACAAAATTCTTTACTTGACAATTTTAAAAAATCACCAAATTCCCAGATTAAAGTAATTGGCTTACGTAGCCTTGGTAATGTCTTGCGAAAGCTAGATAATTTAGAACTGTCTCAACAAATTCTTCTCCTAAGTTTAAATACAGCTAAAGCACTGAACTCACCTGAAGATGAAAGCGCAGCTCTACTTAGTTTAGGGAATACATTTCAAGCTTTGGGGGACAGAACACGAGCTAGCCAAAGTCAGGATATACAGAATAAATTGCCGTCAACCCCCTGGCGCTGTATCAACAGTCCCAGCCTGGGTGCGCCGAGGAAATTTTATCAACAAGCAAATGTATTGTATCAGCAGGCGGCAACCGAATCTGTTTCAACAACTGTATGGATTCAAGCACAAATTAATCGCCTCAGTACATTGCTAGAAACAAATGCTTTGTCGGAAGCACAAGGCTTGTGGCCCCAAATTAAATCTAGGCTTGACACAATACCAGCTAGTCGAGCGACAGCCTATACTCAACTAAAATTAGCTTCTAGTCTAACTTGCCTTAAACAAGCTAACGCCACTAGCGCTCCCTCATGGACAGAGATTGCTCAGACTTTCGCCACTGCTGCACGACTGGCGCATCGGTTTGGCGACCAGCGAACAGAATCTTATGCGATGGGCTACCTGGGTGGATTATACGCACAAGCACAAACACAACAAAACGCTCAAAACCTGCGCTATGCCCAAGACCTAACACAGCAAGCGCTGACACTAGCCCAAGCAATTAGAGCGACAGATATTGCTTATCTGTGGCAATGGCAATTAGGATATCTTAGAAAAAATCAAGGAGATAGCAAAGGAGCGATCGCCGCTTACACCGAAGCAGTAGACAGCTTGCACTCCATTCGCGGTGATTTATCTGCCGCCAGCCGAAATATCCAATTCTCTTTCACTGAAAGGGTGGAACCAGTTTATCGCCAGTTGGTTGATTTATTACTGCAATCTGACGGGGCTACCCAGAAAGATTTGAAAAAAGCGCGAGATGTGATCGAAGGACTCCAAGTGGCAGAATTGGAAAATTTGCTGCGGTGCAATTTGCAGGTGACATCGCCAGTACCAATCGAGCGGGGATCAGATCCAACAGCAGCAGTTATCTATCCAATTGTTTTAGATGAGCGCCTAGAAATTATCGTTAGTTTATCGGGTCAACCGCTACGGCACTATTCAACATCGTTATCCTTGGAGCAAGATTTTGAAGACCTAATCGAAACGTTACGACAAAGCGTTGAACTCTCAGATGGTAATACCTTACAGTTTCTGAAATTTTCGCAGCAAGTGTACAGCTTGCTGATTAAACCTGTGGAGTCAGATTTAGAGAAGAATGGGGTGAAAACGTTGGTATTTGTTTTAGATGGCGTATTACGCCAAATCCCCATGGCAGTATTACACGACGGTGAGCATTATTTAATCGAAAAATATGCACTGGCGGTAAGTCCTAGCCTTCAGCTACTACCTCCTAAATCTTTGCCAAATACTCAACTACAAGTCTTAGCAGCCGGAATTTCTCAAAAAATACCAGGGTTTAGTGGGTCGGCATTACCTAAAGTAAAAGATGAACTGAAGCAAATATCTGAAGTTGCCGAAAGTGTAGTTCTTAGTAATCAAGAATTTACTGGTCATGCCTTAGAAAGTAAAATTAACGAACGTCCTTTTTCAGTCGTCCATTTGGCGACTCACGGTCAATTTAGTTCTAGCCCTGACCAAACCTACATTCGTGCCTGGGATAAGCGGATTAATATCAACGAGCTGAAGACCTTACTTGAAAACAGGGCAGAAAACCAACCGGATGCAATTGACTTACTTGTCCTCAGTGCCTGCGAGACAGCCGAGGGCGATAAACGGGCGGCTTTGGGATTGGCTGGGGTAGCAGTAAGGGTAGGAGTACGGACTACGTTAGCAACACTGTGGGAAATAAACGATACTTCCACTGCCGAACTCATGGGGCAGTTTTACAAAACGTTATCCAATCCCAGTAATTCTACAGTAAGCAAAGCTAAAGCACTTCAGAGCGCTCAGTTAGAGCTCCTGCGTAAGTATAAGTATCCATCTAGATGGGCATCTTATGTTCTAGTGGGCAACTGGCTTTGAAGATAACAAAATTTGATAACCTTTTTGCGCCTGCTTCTGCCAATAGGTTGCAGCATCTGAGTTGCCGAGTGCTGTGTATACTTCGCCCAACCTAGCGGCGGCGACGGCTTGCCCTTCGATATCATTACCAGTCGCTGCAAAATCTACTGCTTGGAGATAATTGCTTTCAGCTTGCCGCAACAATCGTGCTTGTACAAAGAGATCGCCAAGCATTTGATAAATTGCTACTGTCTCAGTCTTTTTGTTGACCAACGTTTCTAGAAGTTCAATCGCTTCTGTAGTCAACCCCTGGCCAACATAAACCTCGGCAATGGCTAAAGCTTTTGCTTCATCATTTAAGTTTTGTCTAGCAATACGTTCAACAGCTGCCCGCACCAAAGCTGCCCTTTTTTCATCAAGTAAGCTAAAAATAGTCTTTGCCGTTTTACCGTTTTCAGCATAAACAACCATCAAATATCCCTCACCTGCTCTCAAGGGTGAATTGTCTGGGTAAGGAATAGAAGTCGTATTAACTTCACGTACCCATCTAACTCCTGGGCCACTTACTTTAACAACATAAACAGTTGTACCCGGTACAGCAAACCAGCGTAACGTTGGCTTGTTATCCAGTAACCAAGTTTGTCTAGGGGTAATAATGTCGGGAATCCCACTAGCTAGCGGGTTACGAGTGGGTACAGTTGGTTGAGTATTCGTAAATACTGGTTCGTCCGGTGGACGGCAGCTAATAGCTGCACCTGATGACAAGGAACTGAGTACACTCCAAGAGTTCTGGTTGGCGTTAGTACACTGTACTATTGCTCTTGCTGCCTTTTCTAACCGCAGCCGATCGCCCTGACAAAGCGCTGCTCCAACAGTAGCTTGGTGATAATTTGACCATTCATGGCGCTTCAGTTCCACTTTTCCGGCAACTGAGATCAATCGCCCCACATGGACACAACTATTAGTTGATTCTTTTACTATGGGTGAAGATGTTGCTTTCTGATCGCCTGATGTAGCTGACAATAACAGACTCACAATTATCCCAATTGAAACATTACGGCTCACTTGCCATCTCCTTCTTCTGCCTTGAGGCGTTGCTGTGCCAGATTTATCCATTTATCTTCCTCTGGAGATTGGGACTGATACGCATAGTCCAAGCAGTTCCCCCACTGAGAGATTGCTTCAGTTTTTTCACCTTGACGTTCCAGGACTTGCGCTAATAAACAGTAGGCAGGAGCGCGATCGCTTCTTAAAGCTATTGCCTCCTTTAAGGCTTGATCCGCTTCTTCAAGACGACCCTGCTCTAATCGCGCCCAACCACGATTCTTGAACATACTATACAGATCATTTTGATCTTTTTCTAAGGGGATTGCAACCCTTAATAAACCGATAGCCGCGTCATAGTTTTTAGTTAGTATGTACAGGCGTGCTTGGTTATTATAGGCATCAATCAGACCGCCTTCAATCGCTAACTGATATTGGGCTTTAGCTTGCTGATAATTTTGCTGCTCCTCGTATAGTTCTCCAAGGTTGTAATGTGTTGGTGCTGAGAAGGGGCTAAAAGGAAACAACTTGAGGGCAATTTTGTAGCTCAGTTCAGCATGAGGCAAGTTTCCTGCCAAACGACTTTTTACTCCATACCAATTAGCTAGCCAGGACAACCCGAAACAACTGCCTAAAACTCCAGCTGCTATCAGCAATGGTAGCCCAGCTTTGCTCAACCTCATATGTAAGTGCCAGCCATAGGTGCTGTTAGTGCTTCTAGTCTTATCAGTTGTAACCACCTGGTAAGAGTGGTCGTGAAACTTGGGCTGTGTTTGTTCTGGTGCGTCATCTTCAAATTTTTGCTCCTCTGCATCAGGAGATGTGGTGAATTGCTGCCCATTAAGTGTTAACTGAGTGCTATAAGCAGAGGGAGTATTTAAACGAGCCGTGTTTTGGCTAGTACCCTCAAAGTTGAGGTAGGAAATTTTTTTAGTCTTACCTAAAACTGAGCGACTGGCAACAGTATTACCCTTAAGCTTGATGTGTCTATTAATAATTTCTCGAATCAATGAAAGAATTTTCAATTCCTGATTTTGTGATTGGAGTTTTTTAAGCTCGTTTAAGACATTTTTTTGCCTAATTCGTTTTTTAAATACTTTTGATAGGTGATCCCATAACTTAGGAATCAAAGTCTTCCGAATATACTCATTATCATATTCATCATTACTGTCGTCTTTTATACATTCAATTTTGTCTTGTTGCTTCCCAATTAAAAGTTGCTGAAGAATAGTTTTTTCACTATTCTTCAAATACCGTCCTGTTCGCTTACGAGACAATTTATCAAGTAACTCGATAAGCTTTGGGAAATCCTCAGCATCCATTTGTTTTGAGTCCTTAAAATACCCTTCAGTATATTTTGCTAGAAAAATTGCCCAGTAACCCAGCAATTTAATGTCAAGCTTCGAGCCAGATATCCAATTTTCTTTATCAGATCAAGTTTTTTGTCAATCCATAAGTTATAAAACAACATATTACAGTTTAGGAGTTAAATTTAAGTTTTTTGCGATAAGCTTTTTGTCAATCCATACTTTACAAAAAGATACATTACTAATTAGTAGGTTGATTTGGTTCTTCCTACGATAGCTTTTTTGTCAATCCATACTTTATAAAAATATATACTGTGAATTAATTGGTGAATTTGGTTCTTTTGCCTGTTTTCCTGCTACAAACTTCACTTTTCCGCTAAAAAACATAAAATTTTCAGTATTGCTAATACAGGATTATTACTATTTTGTCAATCCATATTTTCTTATGGATTGACACGACATTGAATTACTCCTAGCCTTACTACACAAGCGGTCGCAAGCTCCTATGTTTAATTTCGACTTTGGAGCATAAGTTATTGCCTGGATAGTAAGTGCTATATAAAAAGGAGTGATTTAATCATGGTTTCCAGTAACGAATTACCTTTTGGGCTACCAGAACAGTTGCCGAATCCTGTTGCTCAAGATTTTGATTATGCTACCCTCGACGCGGAAATCCGAATTGTCGTAAAGCAACGTACATCAGAAATTAAAAGTTTGATGCGTCGTACTGCTCAAGACATCATTGATATTGGACAAAAGTTAGCAGAAGTTAAAGTAGAACTCGGACACGGACATTTCCGACACTGGTTAAAATCTGAGTTTGACTGGAGTTTTTGGACAGCGACTAAGTATATGCAGGTGGCTACTAAGTTCAAATGTGTGAATTTCACACATTTGGATATTGCTCATTCAGCTTTGTACGAGCTAGCTGCTCCCTCTACTTCTGAACTAGCAAGAATTGAAGCCATAGAACGGGCTAATCAAGGGGAAAAAATTACTTGTTCTAAGGCAAAGGTGATTAAAGCTAAAGCGAGTACCAGGCAGCATAAACAAGTAACCAAGTTCCAGCCCGACGAGCCAATAACTATTGATATTGATGCTGAAACTGTAGGGCAAGAATCATCCACTGGGGGTAAAATACCAGAAGCACCTTTAAGTTGGCAGCATTGGGCTGATAATTCGGGTGCAGTTGAAAACTCAGAAGAAGACTTACTGGGAGAAGACACTGATTCAGAAATATTTGATTCCCCAGAAGGCGAATTTCATTCCAAAGCTTCCCACCTTCGTTTAGTCAACAACCAAGACCAACTTTCAGATGTAGAACCAGATCATTCATCCCCATTAGATATGAATAAACCCCTGTTTACTACCTCAGATTCAACAGATGCTGTGCTGCTAGAACAGCTAGAAGCCGTTGACGACCATCAAGTAGCGAAGATGCTGGCAAATTTTGAACAGCGTTTAGGAGCAGGAGCATTCAACCATTTGGTTGTTGAAATACTACCTAAAGATGATATATCCGATCTATGTAACAAATGTCTGGATTCTATGAATGAACAAGCGTTTTCCCGGCTAGCGGTAGACAAGATTAACTTCAGTGGGTTAACACAGTCAGCGCTCAGTCTTTTGATTCAAAAATCGCAACGTGAAATGGACGAGCGGCAGCGCCTCGCTTAATAGCTAATAGCCAGCCTAATACCACTCCTTGGAAAAGAAAGAGGATAGTTTCTTTCTTTTCCAGGTTGTGTTGGGGAAAATTGCCGCAGTGGAGAATCTTAAAGCAGATAGAAGCCAGCTACTTAATAACTTATTAAGTAACTGGCTTCTACAAAAATATTAAACCCAATGTTGCTGCAAACGCTCGAATAATTATTGGTAATTCAAATAACGGCAACAAAGCGATCGCTACCAATAGATAGCCCAAACCGCGCACAGGTTCTCCATAAAAGATTAGGAATATGCCAACAAGTGCTGAAACAATAGTTATGCTCCATTCTAAAATTTGTTGAACCAATATAAGTTTTTTCCTCATAGCTTTAGCTTTAGCTTTAGCTTTAACCATAAGGCTTAACTTTTGTATCCAGATTTGTTTTGCTTGCTGTAGTTATCGCTAACTACTAAGCCAGCAGATAGCCCAACATAAGTTAGAAACAACGCACGAAATCCTATAAAACTAAGTGCTGTAACTTGGTGAGGTACATTTACTAATTTTTCTTTGAAAAAACTCTCTGGTTTCTCAAGAATCAAATTATTTGTAAGTCCAGAAATACCTAGTAAAAATCCTAAAAGCCCACCAACCAATGGAATTAAGTGAGCTTGCCCTTTTCTTTGATAACTGAGTTTATTAGCCATAATTTATTGAATTCTACCTAGAGAGCGTTTACGCGAAATTGTCGATCTAGCAAGCCGTTGGTGGAATTTGCTTATATGAACCTTGTGCCTGGTTATTTTTGCTTTTATTTTTAATCAACCGAGAATCTGAGTGCGTGTATTGCAGATAGTGTGTGTCCGTATAGTAAGGACGACCTGCTGGTGTGCGGTAAGCACAAAACGTTCCTTCATTATCCCAGCGCCTGAGAGTGCGATCGCTAACCCCGATTAATCGAGCGAATTCATAAATGTTGTATTTGTCCATAATGTATTTCGTTCGTTTGAGCTATTTGTCTTATCTTTAATACTTAATTACTCGCTTATTGACCCCACAGGCATTTAAGCGATTACGGATATTGTTTAACCAAGTAGAGCCGTAAGATAGTTGGTAGTAACAAACACAAAAAATACTGAATAGTTAAGATGAGCAATTTTAAAAAAATGACTTTGCTAATAACTCAACAACTTAGATCAGTTTACCAATTTTTCAAAAAAATATCTACTACACCTTGTTTCAATTAACAGAACAATTTATGTGCTTAGAAATTTAGCTAAAACCTGAAAGTAAAGTTTTAATAAAATTTTAAGTAAAATTATGTCCAACTTTGACCAACTCTGTCCAACTCTGTCCAACTCTGTCCAACTTTGACCACTGTTTTAAGTAAAAAGTTAAACATCCTTAAAAAATAAAGCTTGCAAATTTTGGAGTAATCAACAAGACTATAAAAGTGTTGATAGGTGGTTTGGGTATCAAGACTTATTCTTGTGAGTTTGAATCAAGTTTGATAAAGCTCTTGCTGCTAAAAGACAGATAGAAACAAGAGTTTAAATAGTAACCCCCACGAAATAGAAAAGTTAGGGTTAGCACCAGCAAAAGGGAGGATATCACAACTGCCTTTTTGGTGAGTTAGAAATGTTTGATTTCGTACTTGCCTACAACAATATTTTGGAGTTTTCTATGCTCTATCACGAACCGAAAGATTCTGCTATTTCCCAAAGGCGTTCTCAATCAAAGCTATTAGGTGTGCCTCGTTCTCATTTAACTGTAGCTGCCCTTGGGGTTGGCTTATTAAATATGATTGCTAACGATCCAGCGCAATTATCAACAGCGCTCTTTGGCATGGCTGTAGCAGTGGTTCACACCCAATTCAAAAAAATTAAGCGCCAGAAACTCAGCAGCGCGAAGGAGAGCGCAAGTTGATCACGAAGGAGCGATCACGTTGTTAGATGTTCCGTAAAGCGTCAGCCAAAACCATAGTTGCTAAAAAGAGGAGATTTTTATGACTGAGAAAGGAACTCAATTTTCTACCGTCGCTGCTTTGCACCAATGTGAAGAGACAATTCTGGGATTGCCAGTTGACCATTTAGCTATAGCAGCAATCTCAGTTGGCTTGGGAAACATGATTGTGAGTGATCCATCGCTAATAGGAGTAGCAATACTGGCGGGAACTACGGCAATATCATACGCACAGTTTAAGAAAATTAAGCGGTGGAAATTGTACTCACAGGGACTACTGCTAGTAATAGCAACAATCCTGGCAACAGCGTGGTTGAATTACTTTACCCCGCCAGCCCATGCACTATTTTTTAGTGCTGCGGAGGATTTTTTCAACCAAGAATTCAATTTGTCAAGTACAGCAATTGGAATTGTATTTGCCACACTACGAGCGCTTTATCTGCTCTATATAGCGGTAGCACTGATAAATGTAGTGAATTCGGTACGTCAAGATGACGATTGGCAAGTGGCAGCTCGACTGCCGATATTAGTTGTGATTGTAGTTACAGTTGCTGACGTTCTCACAGAGTTAATTGTCACCTAACAGCTTAACAATGCTTGAGCCAAACAGTAAGCTTCGTCCCGTCAACCAGATTTTAGGCGCACAACCGAACTTAGGTCCGTTTCCTGCTAGTCAAATTATTCCTTGGGGACTGATCTTAATATTTTGCTGGTTCTGCAAGGGACTGTTGAACTTGAACTGGTTGTGGACTTTTTTACTAGCTGCCTGGTTGATGGCTATCTGTTGGATTCTGTTTGGAGACAAAGCTTGGCGTTTCCTCTCAAAATTTGTGGACGTTCCATACGTCACGCGCGGATATGCACAGTACCAATCTCTACTTGAAACAACAGATGAAAAAAAGAACCTTCGCTAAAACAATGTCTGTGAAGTCTGGCTTTTTCTACACCATCCTGCCCCAATCGAGAGTTGGCAAGTCTGTTTTAGTAGGTAGCATCCTTACTCAAGCTTATTTACAAGAGACAGAAACACCTGCTGTTATTCGTGGTTATCTGAAACCGGATGCTCCAAGTACGTTTTCTGACTGTACAGAATTTATGCAGGGGCAAAATTTCTGCTTGATGAAGCAAAAGATTGGTTTCATTTTTGTCTTTGAATGTCGGGAAATCATGCGCGTCCTTAGTGCAGGAGAAGTAAATACCATTTTGGAGAAGTTGGAAGCGGGACTAAAAGAACTGCCTTATACCGAACAAATCACTTTTGCTCCAGAAGTCAACTCATTTGATAGTGAACGGCAGCACCAAATAGCATCTCAAGATAAAGTCTCATGAAACAAAAGATTGGTAAAAAGAAGTTAGGAGAGCAGACTTTCACGCCCTTCGAGGACTTAGTACATCTGGCAACAATGGTGCGCCTGAAGCTACGAGATCGGCACGTTGGAGCTTATTTACTTAAAAAAGGGAAAGCTGACAATTTCTGCTTCACTTTCGGCTTTGAGTGCCAAGGCATTCACAGCTTTCTTAGTAGTGAGGAAATAGATAACATCTTTGAAAACTTAGAAGCGGGGCTAAAAGAATTACCATTTGGCGAACGAATAACTTTTCACTTATCAGCCTTCTCATCAGATAGAGAGCGGCAGCAGCAATTGGCAGACTTAGTGAAAACTGCACCTAGCAATGAACTAAGATTTCTGCTAACAGGGGAAAGAGGTCGGGTTCAAGAATTGACTAAGCAGGGTCTGAGAGAACCTAAATTCTTACGTTTGTACGTGACCTACACCCAAGACTCAGCAAGGCGACGAGGTAGTACAGACTGGATCGAACGAACTTTAGGCAAAATCAAAACACTGTACACCTGGTTCAAGGGTGAAACAGAAGTGCAGCAGCAAACTCAATTGCGCTCGTTACTGACAAGTGCCTTTACTGATGGCTTTTTACAGTGGGAGCAATTGCTATCTACAAAAATGGGTCTGGTAATCCGGGCTTTAGATGAGCAAGAACTCTGGGACGGGTTATGGCGACGTTTTAATTCATCCGAGCCGATTCCAATTCCGCAACTACTAATTTTAGATAAAAAGGGTATCCACGAAGAAATCAACTCTCAAGTTCATAGTACAACCCTGTTACTAGGTGACAGCGTACCAGTATTTGATCGCCAATGGGTTTGGCTAAACAACAATTATGTGGGAGCGCTAACTTTTTGGGATAAACCTGGTGGCTGGAGTAACAAGACATCGCAGCTACAATATGTTACAAGTATCCTGGCGCGTGATGTTGTTGTTAATACAGAAGTATTCTGTCAGCTCACACCCGCGAATCCCACGTTGGTGCGGACATCAATGCAGCGCCTTTTGAAGCAGTCAAATGTAACTGCTCTACGGGCGAATGAAAAGAAGTCAATTGATGTTGCAGCTCAGATAAAAACTCAACGTTCTGTTTCAGCGCAAGAACAACTCTATGAGGGAGCGATCCCTTTCCATACAGCCGTAACAATTCTGGTACACCGTCGTAGTTTAGAACGTCTAGATGAAGCTTGCCGCTATATTGAAAGCTGCTTTCGTCGTCCGGCATGGGTAAGTCGGGAAACGGAATACACTTGGAAAGTGTTGCTTCAAACTTTACCAATTGTCAATGAAAGTTTACTGGCGACACCATTTAATCGTCGTCAGCTTTACTTAAGCAGTGAAGTCCCTGGGCTGATATCTTTAGTCTGCACACGCAGTAAAGATCGTGAAGGCTTGGAATTAATTGGTGAAGATGGTGGAACTCCGATTTTCTTGGATCTGTTTACCGAACACAGAAACCTGGGGATTTTCGGGACTACAAGATCAGGTAAGTCTGTTCTAGTAAGTGGCATTCTCACTCAAGCGCTAGCGCGGGGGATACCTGTTGTTGCTTTGGACTATCCAAAGCCAGATGGGACAAGTACGTTTTCTGACTACACCGACTTCATGGCAAATCTTGGGGCGTACTTTGATATCAGCAAAGAGTCAAATAATTTGTTTGAAATTCCCGACTTGCGTTCTTTATCATCTAAGTTGCAGCAGGAGCGTTTTCAAGACTACAAAGACTTCTTAGCATCGGCAATACTGGCAATGGTGATCAACGTCAGCGCTGATCAGCTATTGACTCAAGACATCCGGACTATTCTCTATCTAGCAATCAATAACTTCTTTGAGAATACTGAAATTCAAAAGCGATATGACTTAGCGCTTGAAGATGGTTTCGGCTCTGCTGCTTGGATGCAAATGCCGACCCTTGCCGACTTTTTAGATTTCTGTAAGTTAGACCAACTGGGCTTAGATACGGAAGTAGATCCAAAAGTAATTGACCGAATTCGGCTCCGGCTAAAATACTGGCTTGGGAGTAGAGTCGGCAAGGCAATTTCTACTCCCTCTAGTATTCCCACAAATGCTCCCTTACTCGTCTTCGCTCTACGTCAACTCTCAGATGGTGAAGATGCCGCAATCCTTTCTCTGGCTGCTTATTCCGCCGCTCTCCGGCGAGCGCTGGAATATCCAGTATCTATTTTCTTCATTGATGAAAGTCCAATCCTATTCAAGTTTCCAGCGATCGCTAACTTGGTAGGAAGCTTATGTGCCAACGGTGCTAAGTCAGGGATTCGGGTGATTATAACCGGACAAGACCCAAACACGATCGCCGAGTCAGTTGCTGGCAGCATCATATTTCAGAACTTAACTACTCGCTTAATTGGGCGGATTCAGACAAACGCTATTCGCTCTTTCGAGCATTATCTGGAATATCCACGTCACATTATTAGTAAAAATGCAGGTGAACAATTTTACCCGCAACCTCAAGGAATATATAGCCGTTGGTTGTTGGACGACAGAGGTAGCTTCACCTTCTGCCGCTACCATCCAGCCTACGTTCAACTAGCGGCAGTCGCCAATAATCCAGACGAACAAGCAGTGCGCGATTACTTTCTCCGCCGCTATAACGATAAGTACGAGGCTTATTCGGAGTACGCGAAGTACCTAACTGCTACAATCCGCGCTCGTAAGCGTTTAGAAATACCAGCACATGAGACCGCAGAAGTAGCACTAGCAATCGTTCCTTAAGAAAGGTTTGACATGACAGTAAGTCTCAGCCCTAAACCAAAAGATTCCCAGCCGAGCGCAGCATTTGGAATTGATAAACGACATAAGCGTTTAAAGCGAGCGCTATTCCTGGTTACTGCACCAACATCTCTTGCTCTGTTTATCGGATTCGGGTCAGCCCAGGCTTTCTTAAGTGATGTGCTTGGCGGCGACATCTGGAAAATCATCGAATCCGTTGTCTTAAACAACCTCGGCATCGAAGGGTGGATTGACATTCTCGATAACCTACTCAATGACCCCTGCAAAGATTTTCCATCAACTGGGCCATTTGTGCCAACCGATGGCCCTTGGTGTCAAAGCAGTGGTGGTGACGATGGTGGTAGTGGGGATAGTGGTACACCCGATATTAGTGACATCATTAAAGATTCCCAAGGAGGCATGGGTATACCTAATCCCAACGCGGTTCGCGGCAGGATTGACGAAGGGGCGAGCGCTTCTGACCCTGCTGATATTCCAGATGCTTTTGAAATTAATAAAGTCGTCTGGGGAACGTATGCCGGAAATCAAATTGACCGCGACCTAACACGGATGGGAATTGAATCTGTTTTAGGTGAAGCGGGACAAAAGCGAATGCGGCAAGAAATTGACGCAACTCAGAAAACCTTGACAGGAATTGCAACTGACGCTGACCAATCCCAGAAGCTTGACGTTACCCAAGATGTACAGAAAAAGCAGATCCGCGTCATGGCGCAACAATCACTAATTTTAGGAGCGATGCGAGCTGATGCACTGCAAGCACGAGTGGATACCCAATACACCAACCTCAACATCACAAATATTTCCCGCAGCTTGGACGAAACTAACCGCGCTCGACGAGTAGAAGGCAGCGCCCAAGCAGCCAAGCTGTTATCTATTGCTTCTCAATCTTCCTTGCACTAAGGAGTTGTTCAGATATTATGTCAGTTTCCCTCAACTTTTATTTAATCAATGCTGCTAGAAATTTCGGAATTTTTAACTTTCCCGAAATTTCCGAAAGTGGTCGCCGAGCAGCAGCAGAGACTATCGAGGCTTACGACAAACTGTGGATAAATGTCCTAGAAGGACCACTATATACAGCATTAGTAGATGTAGGGGTACTGTTTGCAGTTGGCACGTTGTTATTTTTCACTGTGGAGATGATTAAGGATCTCAACGAAGGAAATTTAACTAGACCGATTACCAGCTTCATCTGGCCATTATTAATTGTGTTTTTACTGACAAAGCCTTCGGACTCTTCAATGTATCGACTAGCTAGTTTTAGCTATGACTTGCGAGAAATCATCAATCAAACAAATCAAACAGTCTTAGCTAGCACTCATCTTGGCGTGAAGTTAGATGATGCTTATCGTCAAGCGCAGGGTCTATCTGCCGTCCGTCCTACAATTGAAGGCTGGATCAAGCAATGTGAGTCACTCACGGGCAAACAACAATTACAGTGCATGGAAATTGCCCTCAAAGATGCACAAGACTTGCTTGAAGCATATGGGCAAGCAAATGGTGAGTCAAACTGGCTAACACGCGAATCAGCCAGGGTGGGAAGTATGTTAACCAAGCTCGCGGACTGGAATGGGAGTTGGGATGACCAACTACGGTCAGTTTTTTGGACAGTAACAGGGCCAGCATGGGAAGCGGCAGTGTACAGCTTGCTGATGGCTTTTCAATATGCGTTTCAAAGCTTTCTAGAATTTGCTTTGCTCCTGACTATTTTATTAGGGCCATTAGCTGTGGGAGGTTCCTTATTACCTGTTGGGGGCAAGCCAGTTTACGCTTGGCTATCAGGAATATTCTCACTATTTATCGCTAAGTTGTGCTTCAACATCACAGCTGGACTTGCTTCCACAATCATGGTTGATGTCGAGCAAGTAGACCACCTGTGGTTCGCCGTATTTATCGGTGTTCTGTCACCTTTTTTTTCATCAGCACTAGCAGCAGGGGGTGGGATGGCAGTGTGGAATTCGCTCACTAGCATGGCATCCACAGCCATAACTTCTGTAGCGCAAATCTTGTAATTTTTGACCTTTGCCAAGCAATAGTAATTTCAGTGTTTTATGCAAGCCCTAAAAACTCCAAAGCCTAAGTCTAGAGCTAGCAAACGGCTGTTAAAAATTCCCAAAACAGAAATAATGCCGTTGTTTGTACTTGGTACAGGCATTTTCCAAATTTTAATCCTTTTACTGCTACTCATTGAAGGTGTCTGGTTACAACGCCTTAGCCGCAAACCCCCTCCCTCATTGGTGCAACTGGTAGATGGGCGGGTGGTACGAGTTACGGCAATTGAAAATTTTGACCGCACTCCAGCAACAATTAAACATTTTGTTGGCGAGACGATGGCTCTGATGTTTAACTGGTCTGGCACATTGCCACCAGCATCAGATTCTGGTCAAAAGAACGTTCCACAACCTGACCCCGGTGTCCCAATCAAAACCGATGCCATTGGTTCTGGTGGAGACAAAGTAACTACGCCAAGTTGGGAAGCAAGTTTCGCTTTATCTGAAAACTTCCGCGTCGAATTTCTCAAAAAGATAGCAACCCTAACACCCAGAAGCGTCTTTTCTGGTGGCACACAAGTAATGTTAGTGGTCACTCACCTCTCTGAGCCACAGCAGTTAAAGCCAGGGGAATGGAAAGTGAAGATGGTTGCCAACTTATTGACATTTGACCAAGGTGACAACACAGGCAAAGCGATCCCTTTCAACAAAGATGTGTACGTTCATTCAATTGACAGGGCAAACGCATCTAATTTTCAGAAAGAAGATATACAAAGAGTTTGAAGAGTTTAAAATTGTTCAAATTAAGATGAAGGTTACTTGCAGGGCAAACAACTTGACTAAAGAGAGCGGAGCCATTAA
>JAHHHE010000027.1 GCA_019359535.1 Gloeocapsa sp. UFS-A4-WI-NPMV-4B04 | reverse complement strand
AATGTTCTTGCCAAACGTTGTTGTATCCTTACCGAAATGACTAAGCAAATTCATCATTTAACTGCTTATCATTGGCTTCCTAATGCCTAATTTATTTCCAGTTCTTCCTAAACGGATTTAGTATAAAGGGCAATGCGAACTGAGAGTAAGCTGATCGCGCCGCTTTAATTCTTATCTTCAGAACGTATAAATCGCATCAAGTTTTAAGTGAAAAGTGTCTAGCCGCTAATGTTCCTTAACTTCGTGCTATTCAGGTAGACTCATTGAGTCAGCATGAGTATGTAGTTTACTAAGTGGGCTAATTATGCAAAATCCCAAAAAGATCAGCATTTTTGGTAGCAGCTATTCAAGCAGGGTTCTGGCTTGGATGATTGGAGTAAGTACCCTGATTTTATTTGTATGTAGCAGTCTACGACACGCGCTGTTTCAGTCGGGAGCGTATGATTTAGGAATTTTTGATCAAGCAGTATATTTAATCAGCCAAAGTAAAGCGCCAATTTCCTCTTTTTTGGGGTTTCATATTCTTGGCGATCATGCAGCACTGATATTTTATCCACTAGCGTTACTTTATAAAATTTATCCAGATGTTCACTGGTTGTTAGCAGTACAAGCTGTAGCCTTGGGGTTAGGCGGTTGGTTAACTTGGAGTCTTGGCGATCGCGCTGGATTGAAGCAGTCACAAGCATTGGCGATCGCGGGAGTGTACTTGCTGTATCCTTTGGTATTTAACGTCAATCTGTTTGATTTTCATCCAGAAGTCTTAGCAATACCAGCACTTTTAGGAGCAATATTAGCCGCCCGCATTGGTAAAATCGGGTGGTTTTGTTTAGCTATAATTACGGTTTTAGCTTGTAAAGCAGTATTAGCACTGACTGTAGCAGCAATGGGTGTTTGGCTACTGATCTATGAGAAAAAGCGGTTATATGGTGCGATCGCATTATTTAACGGTATTGCCTGGTTCATTATTGCTACTGGGCAAATTATTCCCTTTTTTGGTGGTGAAGCAGCATCTGTCGCCCGTCATCTACACCGCTATGACTATTTAGGAAACTCGGTTTCAGAGATTGTCCAAAATCTGCTTTTCAAACCAGGGCTATTACTAAAGCAGGTTTTCTCACTTGATACCCTAGAATACCTAATTTTATTGCTATCGCCCGTAATTTGGGGACTTTCAGCTCGGCATTTAACTCCAATGCTTGGTGCTATTCCTACCTTAGCTCTCAACATTCTCTCAAATTCGCCAGCCCAAAAGAATTTGGTACACCACTATTCACTACCAATATTGCCTTTTTTGTTAGTAGCGGTGATTTCTAGCCTCGCGGCTGATCGCGGCTGGTTGCGGAGTGGCAGATTAATTACACTTTGGTCATTAGTTGCTTTTTTAGCCCTAGCAAAGTACGGTTATTTTGGCTCAATTTATCTGAATTCACTAGATACCCTGCAAGCTACACAACAAGCGATCGCGCAAGTCCAAACCAAAGGTGGTGTTCTGACTACGGCTGAAATTGCGCCTCATTTAACTCATCGACAACTAATCAAGCTGACAGATACCAATTCACCGCCAGCCAATTTAACTCAATTTGACTATGTACTGCTCAATGTGCGTCATCCTGGCTGGCTGAGTAATTCAGAATTTGCAGGTAGTCTAGTCAATCAACTCAAAAATTCTTCAGAATTTCAGCTTAGTTATCAGCGCGATGATGTTTATTTATTTACTCAAGAAAAAAGCTAGAGAGAAGAAAGAACCTAACTTTAACAATAAATAGTTATTCCTCCACGCTAATTAGCAAAGCCTACAACGCGGATATCAGCATTAACTAAAACTGTATTTTGAGCTTCACTTGTATCAGTCAATAAGATAATGTTCTTTCAGTGTTGAATAGCCTGTTAAATTACTTGATTATTCAAAATGTTTCCTGAACATTTCAAAAGCCGCCTTAAGCAAAAGCATTTTTAAAGGAGTCTTGAAAAGACAGCAAGCCTATGACTGAAGCTCAAATTAGCAAAGAAAAATCTTTATGGTTTAACGGGTTCATCTTTGCAGGGGCAATGTGGTTGTTCAGCCGACTGCTGATAGTAGCTATTATGTTGCTACTTGTTCCCTTACTTCCGGCTCCACCAGGAGGTATTAAGCCTACAGTTGGTTGGGAAGTCTTTTCATGGTGGGATAGTAGACATTACGACACAATCGCAACATCAGGTTATGAATATGCGAATGATGGCAAGGGACATAATGTTGCCTTCTTCCCTGTGTTTCCTTTAATCATTCGGGGAGTTATGATGCTTGGCTTGCCGTTTGAAGTAGCAGGGACACTGGTAAATAATCTTGCCTTTTTAGGTGCGCTAATCGTTCTGTACCTTTGGGTAAATGAGCGTCATGGGAGAAGTGCTGCACGGTGGGCGACAGCTGTTTTAGCTTGGTGTCCGCTATCTTTGTTTGGAACAGTAATCTACTCAGAAGGAGTGTATCTGTTATTTAGTACAGCTGCTCTACGCGCTTTTGATAATCAGAAGTATGCCTGGGTTGCGCTTTGGGGTGCTATAGCTAGTGCGGCACGTCCTACAGGTGTAGCGCTTATTCCAGCGTTTCTAATTGCAGCATGGAAAGAACGCAGAGGTGCAAGAGCTTATCTTGCTAGTTTAGCTACTGGTGCAGGGATAGTTCTATATAGCCTGTATTGCAGAATTTATTTTGGAGACTTTCTAGCGTTCAGTCATGCACAGCAGGGATGGGATCGCTCAGTTGGGTTTTATTGGCAGGGTTGGTTAAAAATGCTGCTCCAAATTTCAGTTGGTACAACTAATTGGAAGTATGGCTCAATTAAAGATCCATTGCATCCGCTATTGTTTGCAATAATTGTTGGGATCGGGTATTTATTATTGAGATTCCAGAGCAAACTTGGTGAAACAAAAGTCTGCTCTGGCTTTTGTGCATTATTCTTACTTCTGTGGCTCTTGGCAGGCGATCCGTTGCTTAACACAGTTGCTATCTTGGGTGGTGGCTACTTGTTATGGCATTTACGCGCCCAACTTACATCTGTCACTGTTAGTTATGGCTTGTGTGCGTTGGGTTTAATTCTTGTTTCTGGGAGTACCTGGTCACTTAGCCGAATCGCTTATGGTATTGTGTCACTCAGCGTAGCGTTAGGCGTGTTGCTTGCGCGTTCTCCGCGTTGGGGATACCCTACGATCGCTTTTTTTACAATCTTACTTGCCAGCTTTACTGTTCGATTTGCCCAACACTTGTGGGTAGCATAGGCAAGAATCAAAGGAAACCTGATTACGTTTATTCCTGTAAGTTTAGATATCAGCGCAAGTACCTTGAATTATTTGGGTTGGTTAATTACATTTATAAACTTAGGTAATCAGGTCAAAAAACAGGTGTTGACCTTTCGATTCAGCATAAAGCATTTTGTCAATTCATCTTACAACATGACGTTCTTTTAGTCCCATATGAAAGGTTGTCTCCGAAAAGATTTGTCTTTTGCTAGCTATTAGCCTGACAAGGGTGTAATGTCGCTGAAGTTAAGTTCTATAGTACTTCGTTTACCTTGTTCAGACATATTAATGATTTGACGGGTCAATACATAGTAGCCTCCAATCTTTTTATAAGTATCTTTCGATTCCATCTCTCCTACAACTTCCTTAAGCTGGGGGTTACGGAAAACTGTTCGGTAGTGAGTTGCTAGGTAGCCTTCCGGCGTTAATTCAGTATCGAGGGTGTCTACAGTGACAGAATGTGGACCTAAGTTACGATTAACTTGTAGTATTTGCTGGCGGAGTACCTTGAAATTAGCTTTTGTATTTTCTGCCTGCTGAAAAATCTTCACTGCTCCAATTTTATCTGTAGCACCAAGTTTGAAAGTGCTATTTTTGTGAGCTACTTCAAATGGCACTTGTCTGCGGTGGATTGCGATCATAGCTAGTTGATTTTCCACAGCTTGACGTGCATTCTGATCGTCAATACCTGTAACCTCAACACTCAAATCTGGATTCAGGCGGATGCGACCTTGATATTTATCTTCGCCTTGTCTAATTTCTACTGTAGCTGTATAACCTGGGAATTGTGAATCCCAAGTGTAACGATTTTGATATGCAGCGCGAAAAAGGTTGTGAGCAGAAATAGCTGATGTCAAATCAGTTTTCTCTGATATCAAAACAACATCAGTCAAATCTACTGCTTGAGCTGTTGTCGGCATTACCCATTCTAAGCTTGCAAAAATCACAATTAGAGAAAGACTTAATGGTATCAAGAGTTTTGATTGTCGGTTCATATTAAAGATATTAGGACAGTTCTATTTATATGATTAGATAAATACTTGTGCTGTATATTATCTCTACCTAGATAGTAAAATTTGAAAATTTGATATCGTTGATGCACACAAAACCTTAGTCCTAAATATGCCTATTGCAAGTAATTCAAACGCGGATATCGGGGTTCTATTTGCTAAGAGGCGATCGCTTGCTTTACTCAACAACTTCATTAACTGGGAACCGATCTAAAAGCTGCATAGCACGATAGGCATTGCGCTTTAATAATTGTGGTAGATGGGGAATATGGGGAATCTGCGATAACATATCCAACGTCCGCCGTAAGAGCCGCACTACATCGCCTTCATCTAAACTTGTATTAGCACAAAGTTCTGACCACTCCACCCCTAGCGCCCATTGTTCCACCAAGGCAACTAAATCATACTCTAGCCAAACTGGGAAGCTGACGTTATAGCGACGTTGTAACTGAAACAACTGACGACGAGTAGAGCGTAAGCTAGCTAAAGCTTCTTCTACTTCAGCAGATAAAGCGTAACGAACAAAACTGTCTGGGCGCGGAGTTTCAGTGACTAAAGCAGCGATCGCAGCTGCCAAATGATGTGGATCAAGATCGTCAACTTCACCCTTTGCTATTGCTAAACCCAGCCACAACTCATTATCTCCCCGAATTGCTGCTGCAACTTGTCCCAAAGGCGTAGGAACTAGCTCATCTAAGCAACCAAATCGCTGCAAAATTTCCAGCAGATTAAGAAATTCATCCCAATGGTGTTGAGACTGCTTATTTAATTCAGCCTGCATATCTGCTATCTCTGCTTCAAGCTGTACGCTGCGCTTCTTACGTTTGAGGATAGCAGCCGGATTGTTAAATTGATGCAGTGGATGAGCCTCTAATTGGGCTTCTACAGCGTTAACTCGCATTGTTTGGGCTAAAACTTCAGGCGCTGTATTTAGTGTTGGATCAGGAATTTGTTGAGCGATCGCATTTGTCACTTCATTACCACGTCGAGATTGACCTGGTTTTAGAGGCATTTCAACTGGTGGTAGCAAATCGCTTGAAATATCGAGGCGCGGTAATTCTGCATACAAATCAACTACGTCAGTTGTCATCACCACGTACCAGCGATTATCTCGCCCCAAGCATACTAAATAAGGTGCTTGACCAGCCCCTGGCGTTTTAGCCACTAATACAGCCGCTATCGGTGCAGCAGTTGGCACATTTTTACCTCGGAGGCTAAGTAGAGTTCCAGATACAGCAAAGTTAATCGTTAATCCTAACTGCTCAACTCTTGCTTCTTGGGCTTGTTCTTCCAAAGTTTTCAACAACTGTCGTTCAACTTTTAGCCGTTGGCGCAATTTCTCATAGCGATTGAGATCCTCTGTGTCAACATCCTGTAACTGCGCTTGAATTTGGGCTAGTTGTGCTTGAAGTTTTTGTAGCGCCTCGTACTGCGGTTTCAAATACAACGTTGCTAAATACTTAGCAAAGCTGCGTTCCAACAGTTCTCTGGCTTGCTCTAAAGTATGAGTTTGGAGTAGATTCAACACCATGCCATAACTAGGCGTGAACTGACTTACTAGGGGATCTGGACTAGCTGTAGCTAAATAGGCAGCTTCTTTAGCACCTTCAAATGGGGTTTGGAGTGTCACCACATAGCCGCGTTCATCCATTCCCCGCCGTCCAGCACGTCCCGCCATTTGCAAGAATTCGGAAGCATTCAGTAGCCTGTGTCCGCGATCAGTGCGCTTGGAAAGCGTTGAAATTACCGTTGTCCGCGCAGGCATATTAATTCCTGCTGCCAGTGTTTCAGTTGCAAATACTACTTTAATTAGCCCTTGTTGGAACAGTTCTTCTACCAACCCCTTCCAAGCAGGCAAAATTCCGGCGTGGTGGGCAGCAATACCACGATACAGTGGTTCAACTTGTCCCAATCGCCCTGCTTCGGGGTTACGCCGCAAAAATTCGTCAATTTGCGATCGCAGCTTTTCTGCCTCTGCCTTATTTACCAGCGAAAGTGTCCCCAGTGCCTCTACTGCCTTATCACATCCCCGGCGACTGAAGATGAAATAAATCGCTGGCAACATATCCCTAGAACTGAGATTCTTTAGGGTATACTCCAAACTTGGAGCTTCTGGTCTAGGGCCACTCTTACGGTCACTACTACCACGCTTCAACTTCAATCTAGGATTAATTTTAGTTTTGTCGTGATCTAACAAGGGAAATAGCCCTTTGGGATTACCAAAGTTAAATTCCAAAGGTACGGGGCGAAAGTTTGAGTAAATTAGTTCTGTTGGGCCGTGAACTTGATTAATCCAGTCTGTTAGCTGGTCACTATTGGCAATAGTCGCTGAAAGAGCCAGTAACTGAATTTCACTTGGGCAATAGATAATTGATTCTTCCCAAACTGTACCTCGCTGGCGATCGTTCATGTAGTGGCACTCATCCAGCACTACAGCCTCTACACCGACTAAGGAAGTACCGACTTCTCCAATCGGTGTACCGTAAAGCATATTGCGGAAAATTTCTGTGGTCATTACTAGAATTGGTGCTTCGCGGTTAATCGAAGCATCCCCAGTCAAAAGACCGACTTTATTAGCTCCAAAAGCAGCGCGGAAGTCACGCAGTTTTTGATTTGAAAGCGCTTTGAGGGGGGTAGTATAAAAGACTCTTCTACCTCTAGCGAGGGCGCGATAAATCGCATATTCGCCGATTAAAGTTTTACCGGAACCAGTGGGCGCACAGACAACAACTGAACGATCTGCATTCAGGGCGGCGATCGCATCCAGCTGAAACTTATCCAGCTTAAATGGAAATATAGTCTTTAGATCAAGTTCTGGAAACAGTTGGGAAGGGTTCACTCAATAATAATTTCCAGGTAGTTACTTAGTAAATTAACCAGAATATCAACATCGAAGCGCAATCTACCTTGATTGTAAACTGTTGAATCACCTGTGATCTACTTTTTGAATTCGAGAAATGCCAAGTTCTTGCGATCGCTTTGCTGCGGCTGCTACGGCTTTAATCAAAGCTGCACGAAACCCTCCATCTTCTAACGCAGTTACACCAGCAATTGTAGTTCCGCCGGGGCTAGTAACGCGATCTTTTAGCTCGGCTGGGTGGATTTTTGTTTCCTGCAACAGTTGTACTGTTCCTCGGATTGTTTGCAATGCTAGCTGGGTGGCGATCGCTCTTGGTAATCCAGCTGCCACGCCGCCATCAGATAACGCTTCTACCATCAACGCCACATAGGCAGGTCCCGATCCCGATAGTCCTGTTACCGCATCCATTAGCGTCTCTGGTACTTCAACCACTTCCCCCACCGCCGAAAACAGTTGCTTCGCTGTTTCCGCATGAATATTTTGGGCATAGGAACCTAATGAAATCGCTGTAATTCCTGCTCCTACTGTTGCTGGAGTATTAGGCATTGCCCGAACTACGGGTATTGGGAAAGCGGATTCAAGTTGCTGTAACGTAACACCCGCCAAAATTGAAATGATTAGGGGCGGTGATTCTCTAGCTGTTGTCCGCATAGGTACTAATTCTTGAGCAATTTCTGCAAATGCTTGCGGTTTAACGGCTAACAACAAAACAGGCGCATTTAACGCTACAAACTGATTATCTGCCGTAACTTCAACGCCGTATTGCTGCTTTAAAAAACTCTGGCGTTGCTCTGATTTTTCACTGACTACAACTTCTGCTGCTTGATAAATTTCTTGAGCAATTAAGCGGGATAATAGCGCTTCTCCCATTACCCCGCCACCAATGATGCCAAACTTTACAGACAACTTAAAAATCCCTGTTTCTAATAAGGGTATCGGCGATCAAACCAAATTTTAGAATTCAGGAGCAAAGAAGAGAGATTTTCTTCTAGTCCCTAATCCCTGATCCCTAACCCCTAACTTGAGTGAGCTATTCTAGTGGATTCTGGTGTCCAAATGGGATTAGAAGCCGTAATTGTTTGGGTACGCACTTGGGTTTGCGGTACTTCATGCACAACGCCTGACTGGGTAGTAACTTGAACACAAATTGGCGTAAATAAGAAGATACTTTCACCAACTCGCTCTTGATGCCCATCAATGGCGTAGGTTCCACCTGCAACAAAGTCAACTGCGCGCTGTGCCAGATCCGGTTCCATCATCGTCAAATTTAGGACAACCGACTTTCGCTCCCGCAATGCTTGAATTGCTTGTGGCATTTCTTCAAAAGAGCGCGGTTCCATTACAACTACTTCGTAAATACTATTAGCGGAACCAGGCATACCAATTACATTATTCATTGTTGACCCGACTCCTGCCTCTGTAGCAACTGTTATTCTTTCACGCACACGACGACGCTGGCGACTGTCTTCCTCTGGTGTTGGTTGAGGATGTTCTTGCTCATAGCCATTGCGATAGCCATCGCCATCTTCTTCGTACTCGTACTCGTATTGAACGGGGTCATTCAGTCCCACAAAATCTCGTAACTTCGAGAAGATATTGTTCACTCTTTACTCTCCTTGGAACTCACACCTATAGTTAACTGGGAAAAGCCGTTTCGATCAAGTAGAATGCAACTTCGCTTTATCTATAGTCGAATTTTGCGCTTTTAATAGCTTAAATATCTACATAATTGGTAATTATGTTAAAACTAACAGCCCAAGCTACAAATGATCATTGTAACTACTGGGCATAAGTTCGCTTGAGCGTCGAATCAATAGTATCTCTTCTATGATTATCTGTAGCTAAAAATTTATGTTAATTTAGCCTTTAACTACACAATAGGCGATGCCTACGGCGCTGAACAGCGCAGGACGCACTTGTAAACCTTGTCACACTAAAGAATCATTATTTACAGCATTCACAGCCGTCCGTTCTCCAAACAAACTTCGTCCTAAGCGTACCATTGTTGCACCCGCTTGTACCCCTAGCTGGTAGTCATCCGACATTCCCATTGACAGCTGCTGCATTTGGATATTAGACCAATTCTGCTGTTGAATTTCTTTAGCAAGTTCACGAGTACATTCAAATACACTCAGAATTTCTGAATCATTCAATCCTAACGGCGGGATTGTCATCAAACCTTGAATTTTTAGATTACTGCATTGATTAAGTTCTGGTAAGTCAGCCAAAAGTGAGGGAACAGTCCAACCTGATTTATTTGGATCAGGAACAATTTTTACTTGTAAGCAAATCTGAGGTTTGTCCTCTAAGGTTTCAGCTAGTTGGTCTAATCGCTGTGCTAATTTCAAACTATCTAATGAGTGAATCCACTGAAATTGCTCTAAAGCTTTTTTTGCTTTATTACTTTGCAACCGCCCAATAAAATGCCAGGTAATATCAGTTAAATCTTGCAATTGAGTTTGTTTGAATTCAGCTTCTTGAACGCGACTTTCACCAAAATCTCGAACTCCAGCAGCATAGGCTTCTCGCATTGCTACTACAGATACTTGTTTAGTAACAGCAATTACTTTGACGACATCCGGAAGTTGTTGGCGAATAGAAGCGATGCGAGAGGCAATCGAATCAATCATTGGAACGTGCTTTTCAAAATTTTCTGTAGCTGTTCGTACTCCTGTGCTTGACCACTACGGCGGAGCATACGTAAGCGATTTTCCAACATCAAGCGACCTTCAGAACGACTGATCGGCTGAAATTTAAAACCTGTAGCTTCACTTGTTACCAAAAAAAACAGGCGCTGGGCATAAAGGGTAGTGTACAGTTCCTGATGTTCTTCAACGAGACAAATTCTATAAAGTAAACCGAAGGTTGGATGATTTAAGTAATTTTCTGTACTCATTAATGCTGCTGTGAATACCCCTCTCCTTTAAGAGAACCGACAGATTATGTAGATGTCTCGATTCGAGAGCATTGTGAATGATTAAAGAAAGCAAATTGGAATTCGATGACAAAGAATTAACTTCCATTGTCTTTGTGCTGTTAAGTTGTGGTAAATCTAATAAAATTGCATATCTTCTACTGTTTAATTTCTTCTGCAACCTTAATAGTAAATTAGATGTGTAACAGATTAAGGCTTTTGAGGTGAACAAATCAAAAGTGCAGTAGCGATCGCATAATCTTGATCGTGACTCAAGCTTAACTGCCATTGACTTTCCCCCCAAGTTGCCACTATGATTGCCGCCCGTTGGTGGAGATGTACAGATGGCGCACCACTAAGTTCACGTTCAATTTCAATATCAGTGTAGCCCACACCCCGCCATCCAGTACCCAATGCCTTAACAACAGCTTCTTTCGCTGCCCAGCGTCCAGCTAGTTGGTTAATTGAACGAGAGGCGAGAGGCAAGAGGCGAGAGGCTAGAGGATTGATGCTTAGTTGTTGAGTATAACCACAATCAAGTTGTTCTTTTGGTGTGTAGACGCGCTGCAAAAAGCGATCGCCAAAGCGATCTATGGCTGCTTGTATTCGCGGAATGTAGACAATATCTGTTCCTAGTCGGATCATTCAAGGCAGGGGTCAGGGGTCGGGGAGCAAATGTTAGGGTTAGGGAGTAGGGGTCGTCAGAATAATTAATTCTCTATCTCACTATATCCCTAGCTCTTTCAAGTGCTGTGAGTTGTGCTTGGGCTTTTTGCAAGGATTCGTACCATTCTCTTTCAGGATCGCTATCGGCAACAATTCCGGCTCCGACTTGACCCCAAACTATTGATCTTCGGTTGTCTGGAGGTGAGGAAGCGAGTAAAAGAGTGCGAATCAAGATATTCATGTCTAAGTTACCGCGCCAATCTAAATAGCCACAGGAACCGTAAAACAAGTTGCGGCGTACAGGTTCTAGTTCTTCAATAATGGACATACACCGAACTTTTGGACAGCCAGTGATTGTGCCACCAGGAAACATCGCCCGGATCAGATCAACAGCATTGCAATCTGGGCGTAAATTGCCCTTAATGCTGCTGACAAGGTGCATAACGTGACTATAACGCTCAATTGTCAGTAATTCGTCAACGACGACAGAACCCCATTCACACACCCGCCCTAAGTCGTTGCGTTCAAGATCAACGAGCATAGTGTGTTCGGCTCGTTCTTTGGCATTGGTAATTAATTCTTCCACTAGGTGTTGATCTTGATCTGGAGTAGTTCCCCTGCGTCGCGTTCCAGCAATTGGTCGTGTAGTCGCTTGTCTGTTTTGTAGCTGCACTAACCTCTCTGGAGAACAGCTAATTACAGTACCCCAAGGTGTGCGCCAATAGCTAGCAAATGGAGATGGATTAATCTGTTGCAAAGCGAGATAAATTGCCCAAGCATCAGCCGTTGTGTGAGCCTCAAATCGCAGGGAAAGATTAGCCTGAAAGATATCTCCAGCCTGAATATACTTTTTAGCGCGGTGTACAGCTGTTTCGTAATCAATTTGGGAGGTTAAGAGGGTGGGGAGATGGGGAGAGGGGGAGATGGGGAGCGGGGGAGCGGGGGAGCAAGGGAGATTGTGAGATTGTTCTAGCTGGTTTTGCAAGGTATCCAACTGTGTTCGCTCAGAGGCGGCTAGCCAGAGAATTTGGTCTTTGTGGTCTAAAACGGCAAAACATTCTGGTTCGTACCAAAAAGCAACTGGAAACGGTAGCAAATCAGATTTAAGGTACGGTAGCCGCTCAATTTCCCAAGCCAGATCATAGCCTAACCAGCCTAACCAGCCGCCAGTAAATGGTAGATCGGGAGGAGAGTCACTTGCTGCTTGCGACTCGTTACTTGCGACTTGAAGAAGTAGCTGTTGGAGAAAGGGTAAAACTTTTCCTAATGGTGGTGTCCATAGTTGCGAATGTCCATTTATTATCCTCTGAGCGCCTGCACAAATTGAGTATCGAGCTAACTTTGTTTGATCAAAAGGCGTTGGATATGGGCTTTCTAAGAGAGTACCTATCTGGGTAGAATCGTGGCGAAATAGAGCGGAGAAGATTTCAGATCCGGTACGATTTTCTAAAGGAAGCGATCGCCAATACCAAGGTTGCATTGTTTCTTGATGTCTTTATACAGTTCTATGCGTCATTTCCCCAAACTAGCCTAGCTCCCCAAAACACTACTAAACTTACTAAAGTAATCCAGTCATTTCTTTTTAAACGTAACTGATGCCACTGGACGCGATGCTTATCTGGACTGGTAAAACCCCGTACCATCATCGCATTAGACATTTGCTCTGCTCGCAACAAAAGATTTTCCAACAACCGCTCTGCTACCATCAACCAAACCCGTACTGAACCCTTCAAGCCCAGCTTTTTCCAATTAATCGCCCGTGTGCGTACCGAGCGGATTAAATTTTGGACTTCCTCCAAAACAAGCGGAATAAACCGTAGTGACAAAGTTAAAGTCAATGCTATTTCAGTAACAGGCCAATTCAGTCGTCGTAACGGTCGCATTAAGCTTTCTATTCCGGCGGTAATTTCCTCTGGTGCAGTTGTCAGTAAATAGAGGTTAGTGCTTTGGATCAGGGTAAACAAAATCGTACTCAAGCGCACCGCTAAATCTAACGAGCGGCGAGTAACTGTAATTGGTCCTTTTTGAAACAGTATGTATTGATAGTCTGAAGAATTGGGTACAGTCAATTGATCAACTGGTAGGCGGGGTTGATAGTCTACACCCATTGCGTCAGGGCTAATTGCTCCCATGATCAAAACTAAAAATGTCAAGAGTAACAGCCAGCCCATTTGCTGTCTCCATACCCTTAGGGGAATACCAGTCGTTAAGGTGATTACCATTAGGATTACAACTAGGAAAATCCGCACGGCTGAATTGGCCAGAATTGGAGCTAATAAAAAGCTCATTAGCCAAGCTAGCTTTACTCTTGGGTCAATTTTATGTAGCCAGGTAAGCGGTTGTTCTAGGTATAGTCCCAGTGGTAGCGATCGCAGTAAATCCATTTCAAACAGGGGTCAGGGATTAGGGACCAGGGGTTAAGGATCAGGGGTCAGGGGTCAGGGTGTAACCCCTAGTTCGTAGCTTCTAGCCTCTAGTCTCTTAGACCCGGGTAGCACGATTAGCACTATTGCCAGTTTCTACTACATCACGGGCTTTCTTACTCCGCCAAAATAACTTAATTGGAGTACCAATAAAGCCTAGATGCTGCCTAAATTGACCCTCTATGTAGCGTCGATAGTTGTCGTTTAAGCGTTTGGCATCATTTACAAATAATGCAATCGCGGGTGGTTGGCTACTAACTTGAGTACCGTAGTAAATTTTGCCTTGTCGCCCTTGACGGTTAGTAGGAGGAGAATGCCGTCTAACAGCTTCTTCTAGCACTTCATTAACTACAGCCGTGCTGACGCGGCGTTTGTGTGCTTCTGCTGCTCGATCGACTAACTCTAAAATTTTCTCTACTCGCTGACCAGTTTTAGCACTTACAAAGATTGTCTCTGCCCAATCAATGAAATGTAGCCTTGCATTGAGATTCTTTTCGTAGTCGTAGATCGTATAAGAGTCTTTTTCGACTGCATCCCACTTATTAACGACAACAACACAGGCTCGTCCTTCGTCTACAATCAACCCGACTAATTTTTGGTCTTGTTCTGTGACTCCGTCTTCTGCGTCTATGACGAGTAAAACTACATCAGTGCGTCGGATTGCCTTAAAAGCACGGTTAATCCCAAAAAATTCTGGGCCGTACTCAACGTTCTTTTTCTTGCGAATTCCGGCTGTATCAATTAAGCGGTAAGTTTTCCCTTCCCGTTCTATTAGAGTATCAATGCTGTCGCGCGTAGTGCCAGATATTGGGCTGACGATCGCGCGATTTTCGCCAACAAAGGCATTTAATAAGCTAGATTTACCAACATTTGGCCGTCCGATAATTGCTACTTTAATTTCGTCTGTTTCTGGAAGTTCCTCGGTTCGTGGTAAGTAATTAATCAGCAAGTCTAATAACTCTCCCGTACCATTACCATGAATCCCTGAAATTGGTAACGGTTCGCCTAATCCTAGTTCCCAAAATTGCGCTGCTTGGATTAAACCAAGTTCTGGGGATTCACATTTATTTACTGCTAGGAGGACGGGTACTGATTGGAGACGTAACCACTCGGCGATCGCTTCATCAGCTGGTGTTGGGCCTGTTTGTCCATCAACTACAAAAATAGCTGCACTTGCTTCAGAAAGGGCTAAAGCTGCTTGTTCACGAATTAATGGCAAAAATTCTGTGTCATCGTCAAATACTAAGCCTCCGGTATCGACAACTGAAAATTCGCGATCGCGCCAGTAAGCTGAGAGGTATGTGCGATCGCGTGTCACGCCTGGTGTATCGTACACAATCGCATCCTGCACACCTGCTAGGCGATTAGCAACTGTTGATTTGCCCACGTTCGGGCGACCGATAATAGCAACAATAGGAAGCATAAATAACCGCATTCCAGCTGTTTAAGCTGGGTAAAAAAGCTTTGAATCTTTATTGTAACTAGCTGCGGTAGGGTTGCTATCGTAAAAATTATTTTGTGAGCAGCAGCTACTCATTTTTATTGCAGCAAAATTTCAATTTAAGCCCAAATTAGGAATATATACGCCTAACTAGAGATTATTTCCAAAGTTCACTTCCATTAGATTTTTGAGGATAGAGGTTAAGGTTTCCCCTAGCTACAAAAAAGTGCTTATTTAATAACTAGTCCGCCAAATTATTTGGTTTATTTTAGTCGCGCTAAGATATTCTCGCTTTCGCTGAATTTGCCCGTAAGCTGTTGAAAAACAGCTAGCTTGAGCTAGCTGAGTTGAGGCTTTCTTCAGTTTCTAAAGGTAGTTTTTGCCCTAGTCGTGGCTCAGTACCAGCAAGTAAACGCTGAATATTGCTGCGATGTCGCAAAATTACATATAAACCACCAGCTAAAGCAAATAATTGGTAAGGCAAAGGCTGACGCATTAGCAGCATTAAAATAAAAACTGCGATCGCCCCACAAATTGAACTAAGCGATACAATTCGCGACACTACCAGCACTAGCCCAAATATACCCAAGGTACTCAAGCCTATTTGCCACGACATCGCGAGTAAAACACCCAAACTTGTAGCAACGGATTTACCACCAGTAAAGCCTAGCCAAATTGATTTACTGTGTCCTAGTATGGCTGCTAATCCCGCCAAAGCTATCATCCAACCAAGCCACATTGTTGGATTGACGGATATAGGAATTAAGTTACGGTGAGCAGCAAAAATGAATAACAATCGTACTAAGGCGATCGCTAATACTCCCTTCAACATATCAATGAGTAACACCAAAAGACCTGGCCCTTTTCCTAGTGTTCTTAAGACATTGGTTGCACCAGTAGAACCAGATCCATGTTCTCGAATATCGATACCTTTAATTAGCCGCGCTGCTGTATACCCAGTAGGAGTTGAACCTAGCAAGTAAGCTATAAGTAAAACTGCCCCGCACAAAGTAAACCAAATCATATTAGGAAATTAGGGGTCAGAGATCAAAGATTAAAATACATAATATTCCTTGTTGTATCCTTCGATTCAATAATCATAATCTCTAGAATCTCTAGACATTCTGGGGTCAGGTGCAAACGCTAACAAAAGGGGAAATTGTAGTAGTGAAAGACTAATTTGGTCTTCAGAGTCATCAATTATAATTAACGGCATTTGATTAGTTTTTACAAGTCGTTCAGCTTTTGCAGCTACAGCTTCTGCGGTTTCAAACAAAACTACACCGCGTTCTGGACCAAAATCACCGCGAGAAATTCCCAAGCAGTCTTGCAAGCCGCGTCGCCATTCTCCTAAGCGTTCGGGTGTATTGGACAAAATCAGAGTGCGGAGGCGATTTTCATACAGCGTATATAAAATTGATATCACTGCTGAACTGATCAAGATATTCTGCAAACGACTCCCCATCGAACGCAACGCGCCCCGTCCTCCTTGAGTAAAAAACCAGTTAGAAACTCGCTCTGCATGGACTGGTTCAAACGTGCGGCGTAGTTGCCAGGGCGGCCCGTAGTAGTCTGGTTTTGTGCGGTATTCGTCAATCAAACGGCGAACTTGCTTTGTAGTTGATTGAAATCGCTGCTCGGCAAACTGCGGTGTGGAAGGTGTCTCAGCTTGTTTAGATTTTACAACTGGTTTTTCTACTTCTACGGGTTTCGCTTTTGGTGTAAGTTCTAACTGTTCGGCGGCGGCTGCCAAATCCTGCAAACTGCCAGTGAGATAATCTTTAAATCCCTGTACGCGAATCGCTAGTTCTTGAGAAGTTCCAGCAAAGCTTGTCCGCATTTCTGCACGGATACGTTCTTGACGGCGTTCTAGTTGTTCAACAGCAAGTTGCAGCGATTGTTTACGTTGCTCTAGTTCTACCAGAGCTTCTTGCACAACTCTTCCCATAGTTGTTTGGGTTTGGGCTACCTGCTTAGATAAGTCTTTGTAATTCGCTTCTAAGGTCGCAATTTCTTGTCTTAGGGTTTGTTCTTGACTTTGCAATTGGGCGACTCTTTGCGCCGCAACTAAAGCTTGTTCCTGTATATTGAGTTGTTCTGCTTCATCTTTTGAAAGTTGCTGCTCTAGTTCTGCCAAAAATTCAATAGCTGAATCTTCTGAATTTTCTTGTAACTCAACTATAGAACTTTGGTTTTCTGGTTCAATAACTGAGTTTTCTTGTGGCTCAATTATAGAACTTTGGTTTTCTGGTTCAATAACTGAGTTTTCTTGTGGCTCAATTATAGAACTTTGGTTTTCTGGCTCAACAATTGAGTTCTGCACTATCTCCACTATAGAACTTTGTTCTTGTGGCTTGACCAAAGACTCAACATCTGGTTTTGGTGTATTAGATTCGTCTGCATTCATAAGTAAAGTAGTGCAAGTTTTAAGGCATTTATAAAAAGTTATTTGCTTAGGAGCAATTGAGAGTTGATATTTTTTCTAGCTCAAGCGCCCCTATGCTAAAATTTATCACTGCAACAATTAGATAGTTGCTATTTTCTCTAGTTCAAGCAACATTTGTTTCTATTTTTGGACAGCGTTGTTCTAGACAGATTTTCAGGGTTTTCGGGTCAAACAGAATTGGCAAAAAGTGAATACTCTTGACTTCTTTAAAGTAGAACAAAATTGGAACTTTATTCCAGAAAATCTGCCAGTTTTGCCAGTCTTGATAAGGAAAATTGCGAATTAATGTTTCACCTCTGTAGATATCTAGTGCAGTTTCGCTAAATTGTAGACGTAGCGTTGCAGCTTGAAACAAGAGGAATAAGCCAAAAAGAGCGATCGCACCTCCAACCCACACTGAAAGCAGCAGCAGAGGAATCGCAGCAATCACCAATACTATTGGTAGTGTGTAACTAGGCGTGAGTTGCACTGTTGTTGATGCAGTTGGCACAAAGGAAGTGGTCACAATCTTTAATCCTGTTGTATTAGTAGTTGACAAAACGAGTGAGTAGTGAGTGGTGAGCAGTGAGTAGAAAGAGTGCAAAAAAACTTCAGTTGTGCGTTACAAGCCTACTAAAAATTAGGAATTGTACCAAATACGAAGTACACGGTACAAAGCGTCCTTGCTTCAATCCCATGTCTTAAGGTATGGGTTCACTACTCACTCACCACTACTCACTACTCACTTTAAATTTATTTCTCTATGTTCTATTCTAAAAGATCAAGTTCTTAAAACCCCTGAAGCACTGCACTACCAGATCCCTGAAACATTAACCAAGAAAGAAAAAAGTTGCTAATAAAAATAGTCAATAGAGCGGTAACAACAGATGCAGTAGTAGATTGCCCAACTCCCTTAGCTCCTCCCGTCGTCGTCAAACCCCAACTGCAACCAATCACGGCTATCATTGCTCCAAAGAAAGACGCTTTAATCATGGCGCTACATAGATCCCACACATTCAGGAAGTCGCGGGCTGAATCTAGAAATATATTTTGAGATAAGTTGTACAGATTCGTTGCAATCAGCAATCCTCCAACTATACCAACGACTATAGATAAAAGCGTTAAAGCTGGCAGCATCAAGCAGCAAGCAATGACACGCGGGATAACTAGGTAATCAATTGGATCTGATTTCAGCATATAAAGCGCATCAATCTGTTCTGTGACTCGCATTGTGCCGATTTCTGCTGCGAAAGCCGCTCCAACTCGTCCCGCCAAAACTACACCTGTCAGCACAGGTCCGAGTTCACGGGTTAACGCAAGTGCTACTACCCCGCCAACAGCGCTTCCTGCCCCAAAATTCAGAAATTCCCGTGTCACTTGAATAGTAAAAACCATGCCGACAAAAGCAGCTGTTACCAAGGCAATTAGCAATGATTCTGGCCCTGCCACTGCCATTTGATCTATAGTGTTGCGGCGGTGAATTTTGCCCCTAAGCAAATGAATCACCACTTGTCCACCCAGCAAAATTGCTGCAAGTAACCTTTGACTCCATATACCTAAGCTTGAATTCCGTGTTGATTCGCTCAAGGGGCTAATGCCAACTAAACACTTGGGTTAAGAATAACCAATTACCGACTCATTGATAAAGAAATTGAGGATTAGATATTCAGCGAATGAAAACCGTACACCCTCATTGTTCAGTTATCAACGTTATACCAAAAGAATTTAGCGTACACTTTGAGCAAGGTATTTAGCTTAGGTTAGATTTTTGGTTTACTTGCTGACCCTAACTACCTTTTTAGCGAAAAGACTAATAAAAATTTAATTTCAAAATTTAGACACGCTCAAGAGCGACTGATCGCCAAGCAGGCAAAGGGCAAGAAGCAAGAACATTCTGTGTCGGAATTGTAAGAATGCCCTAATGGTTTGAAGAAAAACAGATTTATTCGTGCAGGGATAGAATTGCGTAGCATTAGTATTCAATCCCCTAGATTTATCTACGGAGTTAACAAGAGCGCCTCTCGCAAGATCGCCTCTCGCCTCTGAATTGAGCATTTCACGATTTTTCAATATCTGCCTTGCAATTAATCCTACCTTTCCCCCTTGCCAGAAAGCCCCACGAATCAGACACTGGACTTGGGAATTGAATGGCAGTCTAGAGGAATTTCTATGAAAAGAGTATTATCGATTATTCTCGGAGGCGGTGCAGGTACTCGCCTTTATCCGTTGACTAAGCTACGCGCCAAACCAGCGGTGCCATTAGCAGGCAAGTACCGCTTGATCGATATTCCCGTTAGTAACTGCATTAACTCAGAAATATTTAAAATATACGTCCTAACTCAATTCAACTCAGCTTCGCTTAATCGACACATTGCCCGCACATATAGTTTTTCTGGCTTCAACGATGGCTTTGTAGAAGTGCTAGCCGCCCAGCAAACACCAGAAAATCCTAACTGGTTTCAAGGTACTGCTGATGCAGTCCGCCAGTATATCTGGCTGCTGGAAGAGTGGAACGTTGACGAGTATCTAATTCTTTCAGGAGACCATCTTTACCGGATGGACTACCGCCAGTTTGTCCAACGTCACCGCGAGACTAAGGCAGATATAACACTTTCTGTTGTACCGATGGATGAGCGCCGCGCTTCTGATTTTGGCTTGATGAAAATTGATGACTCAGGCAGGATAATTGACTTTAGTGAAAAACCCAAGGGTAATGAGTTAGCCAAAATGCAGGTTGATACTACTTTGCTGGGGCTGACACCAGAACAAGCAAAGAAACAACCCTACATTGCCTCAATGGGTATCTATGTCTTCAAAAAAGAAGTTTTGATCAAGCTTTTGAGAGAATCCTTAGAGCAAACTGATTTTGGGAAAGAGATTATTCCAAATTCAGCAAAAGATTACAATGTCCAAGCTTATTTGTTTGATGGCTACTGGGAAGATATTGGAACGATTGAGGCATTCTACGACGCAAACCTAGCCCTAACGCGACAGCCGCAGCCGCCGTTTAGCTTCTACGACGAGGAGGCTCCGATTTACACACGATCGCGTTACTTGCCTCCTAGCAAGCTCTTAGACTGTCAGGTAACAGAATCAATTATTGGTGAAGGCTGCATTCTTAAGAAGTGCCAAATTCAGCATTCAGTGTTAGGAGTGCGATCGCGTATTGAAGCAGGCTGCTCAATTGAAGATTCCCTAATTATGGGTGCAGATTTCTATCAACCCTTTGCTGAACAGCAATCTAGCGGTGAAAAAGGCGACGTTCCATTAGGCATCGGTGCTAATACAACAATTCGCCGTGCGATCGTCGACAAAAATGCCCGAATCGGATCTGATGTGCAAATCATCAATAAAGATCGAGTAGAAGAAGCTAATCGGGAAAGTCAGGGTTTCTACATCCGCAGTGGCATCGTTGTAGTGCTGAAAAACGCAGTTATTTCTGATGGAACGATAATTTAGTGATAAGTGGTGAGTGATAAGTGGTAAGTGGATATTCACTACTCACTACTACGCAGCTAATATCGGCGAAGACGCTTCGCCGTTCGCTGCTTCACTACTCACTATCTGCTCCCTAAATATGACTCACCTAATCATATTGATTGGGCTTCCTGGTAGTGGTAAATCTTCCTTAGCACAGCAATTGCTGGGAGAAGAATCACGGCGGCTACTTATTTCTACCGATGCTATCCGTAGGCAGTTGTTTGGAGATGAGGCGATTCAGGGAGCATGGCTTTTGATATGGCGAGAGGTAGAACGCCTATTGCAACAAGCTGTTATCCAAATTGCGCGTGGGGTAGTAACTGAAGCAATTTACGATGCCACGAATGCGCAGCGACGACATCGGCGAGAAGTGATTGCACTTGCTCGTGCTACTGGCTTTACGAAGATTACTGGGTTATGGTTGGATACGCCAGTTTGGCTTTGTTTAGCACGGAATAAAAAGCGCCATCGCTCAGTTCCAGATGATGTCATTTTTCGGATGCACCGCCAACTGCGGGATGCTCCCCCAAGCGTTTTAGAAGGGCTAGACTGCCTCATTCACTATCAGCCAGCTAAAGTAAGTACATACGGTGATTGCGATTATGCTTTGAGCAAGAACCGAACTTGACCGTATATTAACCTTTGATAAGTTAAGGTCAGAATATATATCCGAAATTGTGGCAACAAAGGTATTGGCTTGTAGCAATGCCCGTGCTATCTAGTGGCTCAATATCTTACAGAAAAATATTAACCGGAATTTTTAGAGGAGGCTGGTAGATGGCTGCAACCGACTACAAAGACTACTATTCTATTTTGGGAGTTAGTAAGACTGCCAGTGTTGACGAAATTAAACAAGCTTTTCGCAAACTTGCCCGTAAATATCACCCTGATGTAAACCCAGGCAATAAGCAAGCAGAAGCTCGCTTTAAGGAAGTTAATGAAGCTTACGAAGTATTATCAGACTCAGAAAAACGCCAAAAATACGATCAATTCGGTCAATATTGGCAACAGGCGGGGCAGAGTTGGCCACCACGAGGCGGTACTACTAATTCTAATGCCGACTTTAATAACTTTGAGTTTGGTAAATACAACAATTTTGATGATTTCATCAATGATTTACTAGGTCGCTTTGGTGGCCCTAGTCCTGGTCCTAGCACTGGCGGTGGACGACAAACTTATACTTACAGTACCAGCCCTGGTAGTTCACCTGGATTCAGTGGCTTTGATGGCTTTAGCGATTTTAGTGGTTCTCAAGATCCTACAGCAACTACCCAGGATCGAGAAGCTGCGATCGCCCTCTCCTTTGCTGAGGCGTTCCAAGGTGTCCAAAAGCGCTTTAGTTTAGGCAATGAGACAATAGAAGTTCGCATTCCCCCTGGCGCTAAACCGGGTAGTCGCGTTCGTGTTCGGGGTAAGGGTACAGTTAATTCCTACAACCAACAACGGGGAGACTTATATTTAAAAGTAGAAATTAAACCTCACTCGTTCTTCCAGTTCGAGGGAGATAGTTTAGTCTGCGAAGTGCCACTTGCGCCCGATGAAGCCGTCTTGGGAGGCTCCATTGAAGTACCCACGCCAGATGGTACAGTGAAGATGAATATTCCTGCCGGGATTCGTTCTGGTCAAACTTTACGTCTACGTGGTAAAGGCTGGCCTCAACCCAAGGGGGGGCGTGGGGATCAACTGGTGAGAATTGCGATCGTCTCACCAAAAGAACTTAGCCTGACTGAACGGGAGTATTATGAAAAGATCCGTGATAGCCGCACTTTCAATCCCCGCAGTCACTTGCAGCAGGTAAGGTTATAAGTTTATGAACCATAAAGATGCGATCACGTCTTTATGGTCAAAATTATATTATTTACCCTCTGCAATTCCCGCCTTCATCCGCGATATAGAAGCAGCAACATCTCTAGCGCTAGGCGCAGTCTCTACCCAAGCCGGACGTTGCTCTAACCTTTCACACCAAGCACTTAGTAAAGGATAGTTATCTAGAGACACATCGAAATAATGCAGGACGCTAACAACAGTTCCGGCAAAGATATCAGCTAAGGATAGTTGTTCGCCACCGTAATAAGAGTAGTCGCCTAACAAATTCTCTAAAAAACTCAACCCCGTTGCCAATCTTTGTCTTGCCTCCTCTAGCGTAGACTCATCGCTGGCAACACCTAGCATTTGCATAAATAGCGGACTTATCGCTGGGGCAAATTCATTAGTAATTACCATTTCTACCATCCTCACGATTGCTAAGTTTTGAGGATCGGTAGGTAGCATTGCAGGGGTAGGATACTTCGCTTCTAAGTAGTCAAGAATCGCTAAGGATTCAATTACCCTAAAGCTATCATCTACTAATACTGGAATGAGGTGGAAGGGATTAAGCGCTACAAAATCTGGTTGAAATTGATCGCCATCTAATTTAAGTTCAATCAGTTCAAAATCAAGTTTTTTCTCTAACAGCGCAATCCATACACGGCGAGAATTGAAAGATATTGGCTCATGATAAAGCTTCAACATAAATAACTCCCTTTTGTGTATGTACTTAATTCTATTGCCTAATCCTAGAATTGCTCTAGCAAAGTTTCAACTCTAGCGTTATGAGACAGAAAAGAAAATAAATGTGTGTAACTCAGTTTGCCTTCTTTGTCTAACACAAACTGTGCTGGTAGAGGCGCTCCTAATGCTTGCCCTACTTCATAAGCACGGAAAACAGCGCAGCTAGGATCGCTTAATAAAGGTATGTTCAAACCCAAATCAATAACGACTTTTTGACTCTGCCGTTCGTCGGTACTTGTAATCATCAAAACTTCTACGCCCCGCTTAGTAAACTGCTCGTAGTGTTCATTTAGGGCTTTAATGTGAGGAAAGCAAAAGGGGCAATATTGCTTTTCGGTGAAGATACGAGTAAAAGCAAGTATTACTGGTTGTTTACCTTTAAAGTTCGCTAATTTGACTAGCTGGCTATTAGTAATATCTGGCAGCGTAAAGTTTGGAGTTGTCTCTCCTAGTTTTAGGCTGTTGGTAGCTGGAATTGGCAAAAGATTGCGGAAAAATCGCTGATTTAATAATCCGCTAAAGTCGCTGGAAGTTAACACAATACCTTATCTCTTCAATCTAAGTTAAAAATAAACTAAAACCCCAACACTTTATCCGATAACAAATATCAGCAGTGTTGGGGTTTTGGAAATTTAGAGGTAGCTATTAGTGTTATTGACATACACTAGCCACCAAGATTTAGACAGAGGCAAAGAAGACTTTTGACTTAACTGGATCAGGAGTCATTGTCTGGTCGCCTGGTTGCCAACCAGCTGGGCAAACTTCATCAGGATGAGACTGAACATACTGAATTGCTTGCAGTGTTCTTAAGGTTTCATCGACGCTGCGACCAAATGACAGGTTGTTGATCGTTGCGTGCTGAATCACACCTTCTTTGTCAATAATGAACAAACCTCGGAGGGCTACGCCTGCTTCTGGATCAAGAACGTTGTAGGCGGCACTAATTTCTTTTTTGATGTCGGAAACAAGGGGGTAATTAAGATCGCCAACACCGCCAGCCTTGCGATCGCTCTGAATCCAAGCTAGGTGGGAAAACTCACTGTCAACAGAAACTCCAAGCACTTCGGTGTTAATTTGCTTAAAATCGTCGAAGCGATCGCTAAATGCGGTAATTTCAGTAGGGCAAACAAAGGTAAAGTCTAGTGGATAGAAGAATAAAATGACATACTTGCCACGATAGTCGGACAGTTTAATTGTCTTGAATTCCTGATCGACTACAGCCGTTGCAGTAAATTCTGGAGCCACTTGACCAACTCTCAGACATCCTTCTGCTGCATAACTTAAAGGCATTAAACTAATTCTCCTTTATGCTTCTACTTGCGAGTAATTACGAGAAAAGCCAATACAGACTTACCCGTATACGCAACTACTAATTATTTACGAACTGTTACAAATATATCATAGTCATAACGATTTTGAGTAGCAAATGGGTGATTTAGATGCGAGAGAATGGCTGCTGACTAATGGGCTAGGTAGTTTTGCGAGTGGTACGATTTCAGATGCGCGCACTCGCACATATCATGGCTGGCTGATTGCAGCGCTTGACCCACCTAGTAAGCGGACGCTCTTGCTTTCGCACCTAGAGGCAAGTTTAGAAGTGGGCGATTCAGTCGTGGCGCTAGGGACAAATTTCTGGGGTAGTGGCACAGTAGAACCGAGTGGGTACAAGCTGCTACAGAGTTTTGAGATTTCGCCAGTTCCTAGCTGGATTTGGGCTCAGGATAACTGGCAGTTAAGCAGACGAATAGTGATGCCTAATCAGAGGCAAGAGGCAAGAGGCGAGAGGCAGGAAAAGGTAAAATCTACTTCCCAACAACGCCAGTCGCTTCAACGGGGGGAACCCCCGCACAGCGCTGGCTCCCCAACACCAAACACCCAACACCCATTTTGTCATCGGATTTTGATTGAGTACCGCTATGAAGGTAGTGAGGCGGCGATTTTGAGATTGCGGTTGATGATTGGCGATCGCGACTTTCACCACCAGCAACAAAATCACCCAATGTTACAGTTTTCTCAAATTATTGGGAAACACCAAATTTGTCTCCAAGCGGTTCAATCAGGACAATTGGGAACAGCTTGGCAATTGCGCTGGACGCAAGGAGAGTATCAAGCAGATCCAGTGTGGTATTGGGATTATTGGTTGCCAGAGGAAACAAAAAGAGGATTAGGCGATCGCGAAGACTTGTACAGCCCAGGCTACCTCACAGTAATTTTACAACCAGGAACAACTGTAACGATAGAAGCCACTACTCAACTGGACTTGCAACACTGCCTTAATTCCGAGGAATTTGAACAAGCTGTGCAGGCAGAACAAAAACGGTTAGCCGATCAGTTTGCCCAGCTAGATGAGCCTAAATTGCAACGAACAAAGGAAAGCCTTTCGCCTTGTCCCCGCATCGTGTCTCCTTGTCCTCTTCCTTGGCAGCAACTTTTACAAGCTGGAGATCAATTTATTGTCTATCGAGCTTCAATTGCAGGACCGACTGCGATCGCTGGTTATCATTGGTTTAATGATTGGGGGCGCGATACCTTAATTGCACTACCAGGATTAGCGCTAACAACACAGCGATTTGACTTAGCCAAAGGGTTACTAAAAACTTTTGGTCATTATTGTCAATATGGTCTAATTCCAAATACATTTCCTGATGCCGGAACTGAACCGTTTTATAACAGTATTGATGCAACGCTCTGGTGGATTGAAACTTTGGGTCTTTACCTAGAAGCTACACAGGATTGGAATTTCCTGGCTGAACAATATCCTGTAGTACAGCAAATATACAAAGCCTTCACAACTGGCACGAAATACAATATTCAAGTTGATGCTGCTGATGGGCTAATCAGTTGGGATGCCCCTGGTGTAGCACTAACGTGGATGGATGCCCTAGTTGACGGTCAACCTGTCACCCCACGTCGCGGTAAATCTGTAGAAATTAATGCTCTCTGGTACTCTGCTTTGTGTTGGGCTAGTGGTTGGGCGGAACGCTTGAGCAGTGAGCCAGATATGGCGGGAGTACGCTTGAGCAATCAGGCGCGACGTTATGAGCAACAGGCACAGCAAGTTAAAGCATCGCTGCAAAAGTTCTGGAACCCTAATAAGGGATACTTATACGATACAATTGAGCCGGATGATCGCCTAAACGCTCAAATTCGACCGAATGCTGTTTTAGCGCTTTCGCTATATCATTGTGGGTTTCCTCCCGTGCAAGCGCGTCAGGTACTTGAGCAGGCGAAGACTAGCTTACTTACGCCTTACGGTCTGCGTAGCCTAGAGTCCGATGATCCAGAGTATATTGGTAACTATGGGGGAGACTCAGTTGATCGCGATCGCGCTTACCACCAAGGCACTATTTGGAGTTGGCTAATTGGTCCTTTTATTCGGGCTTGGCGGCGATTTTATGACTCCGAGCCAGTTCCCTTGAACTGTCAACCCTTAGTGAATCACTTTCTTAACCAAGCCTGTATTGGTTCAATTTCTGAGATTTTTGATGGTGATCCGCCTCATGCACCCAAAGGAGCGATCGCCCAAGCTTGGTCTGTTGCCGAATTAATCCGCCACTGGCACGACCTTGAGATTTAATTTAAAAAATGTTTAAATGGCTCAGGTCGGAGTTGAACCAACGACCCCAGGCTTATGAGTCCCGTGCTCTAACCAACTGAGCTACTGAGCCAAATTGTTTATCTACGATATATAACCATAGCACAAAAAAGCAATGCAATCAATTTTTTTACTTAAATTCAGATATTGACAGATTGCAATAAATATGAGTTTGAAAACTTTAAAAGGATAGACTAAAAATTCTTTATTCGTGTTCTAGACTGTCAACAGCTACAGAACTTGCATAGCGCTGTAGCATATTGATTTAAATACTGTTAATGCTCATGTTCAGCAAATGAACCTGTACGGCTTCCTTCAGTCACTCGGCATTGCCAACCCTAGCGGTTCGGGATGGTTAGCAGTAATGTTTACCTTTCTGTTAGCTTGGGGAGTTACGTGGCGTTTAATCCCCTCAGTACGCTTGTTTGCCTTGCGTGTTGGTTGGGCAGACCAACCCAACGAGCGACGGCTTAACCGAGAACCCTTACCTAATGCGGGCGGCTTGGTAATTTATGCTGGGGTACTCGCTGCCTTAGTGCTAGCAACTCTATTAAGACCAATCATCATTGAAGGTGTATTGGCTGAGGTGCTGACTATTTTACTAGGCGGCTCGATTTTAGTGCTTGTAGGCTTTATCGACGACCAGTTTAGTTTACCCGCTTGGGTTCGTTTATTGACCCAGATTCTAACAGCACTTTTACTGATATCTAGCGGCATCCGAATTGAAGCCCATTTTGGCACTTTTACCGACCCACTATTCTCGATATTGCTTACAGTATTGTGGGTTGTAGGCATTACCAACGCCATCAACTTAATGGACGGCATGGATGGCTTGGCAGGAGGAGTCAGCTTTATTACCGCTATGAGCCTTTTAGCAGTTTCAGCCCAATTTGAAACTAGAGCAGCCGCAACGTTGCTTCTAGCTGCGTTGGGAGGTGGAGCACTCGGCTTTTTGCGACACAACTTTCACCCTTCACAAATTATTATGGGCGATGCTGGAGCCTACTTTTTTGGGTATGTTTTAGCTGCTACTAGCATCTTAGGCAACCTCAAAGTAACTACAGTGTTCTCGCTCGTACCTCCAGTTCTGTTTTTACTCTTGCCAGTGCTAGACACTACTCAGGTATTTGTGCTGCGGTTAATTGCGGGTAAAAATCCCCTCAGTACCCCTGGCAAAGACCACTTGCATCACCGCTTGCTTGCTAGAGGTTTATCACAACGTCGTACTGCGCTCACACTTTGGGCAGTTACTTTAGTTTGTAACTCACTGGCAATGAAACTGCAAGGCATGACTGAAGTAGCGATTTTGGTCACTCTTGGCAGCATTATTATCCTGTTAAGCTTTACTATTTGGCGCAGGATACAGGCAGTGTCACAAAGAGCAGTTCGCTAGAAATAAAGGGAGCTATATTTGCTCCCTTTGCAAGTCAATTATTTAAACGGGAAGAGTAAGTAGCCGCCGCAAGCTCCGCTGGAAAGTGAGTAGTGAACAGTGAAATAAAATCTTTTCTTGTCTACTCACTGCTCACTTCTTCACTTTTTATCTACTCACCTCCGACTGGTAACTCTTTTTGGAAGAAAGGCAATTGGATTAACTGCGGACCTGCCTCCTGGATGTACCTCAAAGTGAAGGTGTGGCCCAGTGCTGAAGCCTGTGCTGCCCATATCAGAAATTTGCTGACCTTGCTCAACTGCTTGGCCTGCCTGCACCCGCAGCCGGTGATTGTGAGCATAGCGCGTGATAGTACCATCCGTATGCTTGATCTCCACGAGTTTGCCATAGCCGCCAGAATTCCAGCCAGATCTAACCACAACGCCGGGAGCCGCCGCGAGAATTGGCGTTCCAATCGGGGCAGCAATATCAATTCCTTTGTGCATACGTCCCCAGCGCCAGCCATAACCGGAAGTTAGGACACCTTTTGCTGGCCAAATATATCCCTTTAAGGGAGTGGAATTCGGTTTAGGCAAGTAAGTATCTACTCCCCCCAAAGGTGGCAACTCTGGAGAAACTTGCCGTCCTCTTAAAGTTTGAATCGATTCAGAGGCATCTAAACCGCTAGCTGCTGTTGCTACTCTAGCTTTAGTTTTAGCTTGAGAGGTAGGAACCGCTTGAGCGACACGGAACTCTGGATTAATCGGTTCATTAACTGATTTAAGCGAACGTACTTGAGGATTAATCCTTTGAGCAGGAATGGCTACTGTAGTGGGTGCGGGAACTTGAGCTGATGTTGGTACTGTAACGGTTTCATTCACTACGGGCATAAGTTGACTAGCTCTATGCTGGGCATAGTATTTCTGCCGTAATTTCTGAATATCAGTCTGCAAATCTTGAGGATTTGTTAAGCTCACCTGAGTTTCATAATCAACAGGTGTAGCCGTCAGTTGCTCTGCTGCGTCTGAAATGCTACCACCCATGCCAGTATAGGCAACACTACTGTTATTGGCAGATGATAATGGTGGAATAACAAATACGGATGCAACATTAGATGCAGATGCCGCCGTTTTAGATTGAGGAGGGCGGTTGATAATGGTAATTGTTTGACCTATACCATTACTAGCTTGCGAGGTAGGAATTTTGAGATTTTGATTGATTTCAATCAAATCTGGATCACTTAAGCGATTAGTCTCTATCAGTTCAGATACCTGAATTTTGTGCTGACGAGCGATCGCCGATAGCGTATCTCCAGCTTTCACCTGGTAATCTTGTGCTGGTGATTCTACAGCAATTAATTCTTTTTTGGCATCTTGGACAGCAGGAACCCCGGCTACGATTTCCGGCGTAATTTCTATATCCTCTAGAACTGTGTTTTCGTTGCTCGTTACATCAGATGGTACCAAATCTTGAGCTTGAGTATCACTTTCTAGTGTCGGTGAAATTGCTGCCTCACTTGAATCCGTTGGTGTTTCCAATGGCAATTCTGAATCTGCAACTGTAGCTTCTGGTATTGCTGGTAACTGCTGCAAGTCAACTTCTGGGCTTTCTATACTTATCGGATCAAGCGACGGTTGGGCTACGTTTTGTTGTTTTACTGTGTCTACAACTACAGGATTAATACTTGCTTCGGTTGGAGGTGCTTTTAATGGCACTGCCAAACTTCCTACTGTGGCTTCTGGGGTTGCTGGTGACTGCTGTAAGCCAAAGACTGGCTCTTCGTTGCTTTTAACTATAATTGGCGATCGCGCGGCAACGTTTTGTTCTACTGTGTCTACAACTATCGAATTAACACTTGCTTCGTTTCTACTTGGCGATGTCAAAGTAGTATTAGGCTGTGCCAGTGGAGTAATTACAGGTGAAGGAGCTGCCTGAGCATTCAGTTCTGTCAGACTATCTTTAGCGGGATTCGATGTTTGCTTTAAGCGGTTAATCAAAGCCCTTTGCTTTGGGTTGACTTCAGCATTAACTGTTACCGCCGATTCTGCTAATAGCGGTGTGACTACTATTGCTGGTGTTTTGGCAATTTCAGTGCGTTGAAGTTCAACTGAGGGCGGCTGAGACAGCGTTTCGATTTGTCTAGCTTTGAGTTTTTGAACAAGTCTATTTTCGCGCTGAATTCTTACCACTTTTTCAGCTTGGATTGCAGGAGGCTGAGGCTTGTTGTAACCAGAAATTCCTGCTTTTTTGTCTAACGCGATCGCATGAGGCTTGGTTAATTTGCTGACTCTAACGCCTGCGACTTCCCTAAAACGTTGATTTGCACCAATAGTAAACTTTTCGCTATTCGTCTTTACTTGATAGTTCTGAGCTTGCTCTAAGCTTGGCTCCTTTTGCACAGATTCAATTACAGGCGATACAGGTGGTAAAACCTCTGCTTTGGGTTGCACTGGCTGATTGAGCTGTTCTACAGCCAAAGAAGATGCAGCAACCGATACTGGTTCTACCGCTTTCGGTTCCACCAAGTTTACACTTTCGTTTTTAGCAGCTTCAGTAGTTGTGACGGGAGCGCTATTAGCCGTCGGCTCATTGCTTATCGCTTCAGCTGCTGGAGCGCGATCACTTTGTCGAGTCAGTAAAAGATTGGGCGCTCCCATTGAGATTACTAAGCCAACGATCGCCACTGATGTGCGAACCCGCCGTTTGAGCTTTGGCTGAACTGACTTGCAGTGTCGTCCTTGCAAAGCATCATTGCTGGCTGCACAGGTAGGAACAGCTTTAACCTTCTTCGTCCATCCTCGTTTCAAAAATGACCTCCTATGAGCACTAGGGCTTAACTGCCTTCGATTTATTGAGTCTATTACCAGTCGAATGATTTAAAACACTGTAACAACAGATTTACTTGATACCCAGTAGACATAGCTTAAGCAAGATTACTCGGCATTTATTATTTAAACAAGCTTATAGACAATTAGCAAAAATTCAACATCATAATTTTCTTGTTGAAGATCCTCCTTACCAGGTTTGGTATCGTTTTAATTGATCATCCTGCGGCTCAGGTGCTATCTATGAAGGTTGGACACTCGCACTACTGGACAACTGAAGCTGTTGCCTCACCTTTTTTCCTCCAAACAAAACTATAGCCTACAATCTCGTATCCAAAACCGTGATTTGATCACTTTCTTCTAAGTTTCAGTTTCTTATTAATACAACAGCCGACTTTACGCCGATTCTTTTAAGCAAAACAAGTATGTACTCTTACTGTTTCTTGTCAAGTTGAGTTAACCCAAAGTTTGAGCAAACTAGCTTAAAGTGCTTATTCAGCTTGACTTAACGCTTTTACTTTTTCTAGCAGCGCTGATTTAATATGACTAAAATCTATCGCTTAAATACTGACATTTAATTAGTTACTTATATAAATTTCTTATATTAACTGAATCTATTTTTGGAAAAATTTTTTAATTTACCGCAAGTAACGGTATAAATTTATGCTTCTAAATGGACCATAAATAGGTGTCAATATAAAAACAAGTAATTAATAATATATAAATACAAACAGTTAAAGGTAAGCAATCTACAAAGTATGCGCTTTCTTAATCTAAGAGAGGTTACTTACGTATTAATTGTCAATTAGAGAAGATATTAAACAGATAGCTGAAATTAAAGCTTGAAATTATTAATTTAAATAGTCTAATTGACGACGGGCTTCAAATAAACCTATAGCTACACTGACTGAGAGATTTAAGCTGCGGACACCTGGTTGCGCCATCGGAATATATAGACTTGCTGCACAAGTGGAAATAACTGTTGGTGGTAAACCAGTAGTTTCGCTACCAAATAGTAGCCAGTCATTTGCTTGAAACTGGAAGTTTGCGTAATTACAATTGCCGTTGACGCTGAAACCAAGGCATCGTCCCCCACGTTGTTGAGAGTAGGTTTGAAAAGTATCAACAGAGTCGTGCTGATGCAATTTAACATAGGGCCAGTAGTCTAAACCAGCGCGTTTTAGGTAGCGATCGCTGATTTCAAAGCCCAACGGCCCCACTAGATGTAGTTCTGTATCTGTTGCGGCGCAAGTACGGGCAATATTACCAGTATTTGGCGGAATTTGCGGATTAATTAAGACAACTTGCGGCATTTGGTACGTACTTTGCCTAACTTATACAATTGAAATATTTATATACGTATAATCTACCTAAAGATAGAAGCAAAGTATAGGTTTTATTTATAAGTAGTGACTGAGATAGATTGATTAGATATTTTGAATTCTGGTTTAAGGCATCACCCTCGAAAGATGACCACAGAAGAGAAGAGGAGAATGAAGGCGCACAGAGCACGCCTATCCCAGTTGCAAAATAAATATTGGATTTTTACAACTTAAATTCCAGCGATCGCTATTCTTTTGACTAAATTAAGCCACTAACCCAGTACATAACTTGTCTTCTAGTTCTTGTTCTTGCTCTTGCATGGCAAGACTCGCTTGGGTTATAACTTGGCGAACGTCAAGACCACAAGAGTATAGACTTAACCACTGCTGCGCTTCGTTTCCTTCCCGCAGAATTTTTGCTAAAGGTGAGAGGAAACAGCTAAAGCCCCTTTGTTTAGCTCTAGCCCATACTTCTTGATAAATTTCCGCAATCCAATCTCTGGCTGTAATTATTCTGCCGTCTTGCCAATGTCGTAACTGAGCATCAAGACTGTATTGAGCGGCGGCGGCTTCATTAGCAGCAGTGAGGGCGATTAATTCTTCTGGTGAAATCGTACTCATTTCTAATGGATCAAGCCTTGGATCTTCAATTAGCTGCCACAAACGCGCTTCTAATAAGGCAGAGATCGATAGTAAAGCAATGGGGTCACTGACAAGATCACAAATTCGTAATTCAAGCCGATTCAGGTCATAAGGACGGCGATCGCCATTTGGTCGCACAGATACCCACAAATGACGGACATTTTGCATTGTCCCTGCTGCTAGCTGGGCTTCAACCCACTGAATATGATGAGCATGACTTTCAAATAAAGGTACATATGATGGAGTTTGAGGGAAAAGTCCCCAACGGGTGGAGTGATATCCCGTAGCTTTACTATCTATAAACGGAGAAGCAGCACTTAAGGCAAGGTATAGAGGTGCTTCAACGCGAATTAAGCGACACGCCCGCATCAACACTTCTGGGTCGCTGATGCCTACGTTAATATGAACGCTGGCGGTAACAACTTTAGTACCGTAGGTTTGCTCAATATAAGCGTGATAAGGGTTATTAGGGTCTGATCGATAAAAGCGATCGCTTCCACCTACAGACAAGGTACTTCCAGGAATTAGGGTGTAATTGCCCAAGCGCTTGATGTAATCTCGTAGCTGCACTCGTGGACGCACCAGGCTACACAATAGCTGATCGTATTGATGATAAGGTGGAGTTATGTATTCCACATTGCGGCTATCTGGTTCGCGCACAAACCCATCCAAGGAGTCCACGATCTTGTCTGATAGCCCAACAATATCGCCTTGTGGTGTCCCTGTGTACATCTCAATCTCGAAGCCTTTTGATAGCAGCACCTTGTTCTCCTTGGCTTTTGTTGGGTTTTATTTAGAATTGTATCAAATTAGACGGGAAGTGAGTAGTGAGTAGACAAGAAGTGATAGTGAGTAGGCAAGAAGTGAAGAACTAAGCCGTGAGTAGACAAGATAAGAAGTGAGCAGTGAGTAGACAAGACAAGAAGTGAGTAGTGAGTAGATACGAAGTGAGTAGTGAGTAGATACGAAGTGAGTAGTGAGTAGATACGAAGTGAAAAAGTAAGCGGTAAGTAAACAAGACAAGATTTTATTTCACTGCTCACTACTCACTCTCCACTACTCACTTCTTCACTACTCCCTCCGCCTACGCTTATGTGATTTTTACAGGCGGTAATGGCGATAAACTTCAGTGGCTGCTCGATGTAGGAGAGAGTGGCGATAAACCAGTGAGTTAAGATCGTCAGCATAACCACCGCCGATTACACAGGCGACGGGATATCCACGACTTAAACAGGTAGTTAAAACCTGCATTTCGCGGCGAAATATCCCACTATCTGTCAGCGCTAATTTTCCCAAGCGATCGCCTACGTGCGGATCAACTCCAGCATCATATAGTACCAAATCTGGCTGGAAATTAGCTAGTAAATCTGGTAAATGCTGGGCTAGGGTTTGGAGATATTCGTCATCTTCCATCCCAACTGCCAAGGGAACATCAAAATCGCTTTTCTGTTTAGTGCCAGGAAAGTTGACTTCGCAGTGCATCGAAAAAGTAAAAATGCTGCTGTCATCTTGGAAGATAAAAGCTGTACCGTCTCCTTGATGAACATCCAAATCAATAATTAAGACTTTGTGGACAAGATCTAATTGTTGCAAAACACGGGCTGCGATCGCTAAATCATTAAAAATACAGAAACCAGAGCCATAATCGGGAAAAGCATGATGTGTCCCCCCAGCAGTATTACAAGCCAACCCATAACGTAGCGCCAGTTGAGATGTCAAAATTGTACCGCCTACCGCCGTGCAGGTGCGATTTACTAACGCTGGACTCCAAGGCAACCCAATTCGTCGCTGTGCCTTTGCGTCTAGTGTTCCTGTATAGTAAGCCTGAATATAGCTAGGAGTGTGAATTAACTCAATCCAATCTTGAGGCGGACTTTCGGGTGTGTAAAATTGTGCTGGCTGTGCTACCTCGTCAGCTAATAGTAGCTCATAAAGTTGTCGGAACTTTGGCATCGGGAAACGATGACCTTCAGGCAAGGGTGCAACATAATCTGAGTGATAAACCAGTGGCAAATCCATCTATGTGACTAAAGCCATGAAGTTTAAACTGGAGAAACTAGCAAATAAGCGGTGCTTGTTTTTTGAAGCAATCGCGCAATGTAACTGAGAGGAAAGCTGATGCAAGGCAAAATTATTTGGCAACAAAGTGGCACCAAACCTGAAAATCCTAATAATTTGGCATTTATCAGTCAATGGTGGCGAAGTTTAGCTAATCAGAAAATTACTTTTTCCCAACGCATGATTCCCCAAAGTGGCGAGGTAGACGAATTAAATTGGGACATTCAAAAGTTTGATGAAGTTTTTGAGTTGAAAAACCCTGATTTGCGCGGTATTACCCTTTATTGGCGTAAAAGTGATTCGGAACAGGAACGCAACACTACACCTCATCAGCTTGTATTAGATACCCGTCGCCAGCAGTTATACATTTTTCCACAGTCACAAAAGCAGCTAGTTCTGCGAGTGGAATTGCCACAAATTATTTATGAAACAATTGAGGTGAAAAATCCTCAGATAGAATATAGCTTCCTTGGGGAACACATCCTTACTCTGCGGGACGTTCAGCAACGGCTAGAAGTAAAAATTACACTCAGCAAAAATTCTCTCAGCCAACTAAAACAACAGCTACCTTCTTAATAATTTCCTTACCTAAACGAGCAAATCAGATAACGCACCACTGATCATTCTAACCAGCCGTTGACTGCCGTTCCAGCATTGAGGAGAGGTGAGAAGTAACTTTACTGTAGCGGCGAGTAATTAAGAGCGAAGATTGACATTGAATTGCTAGTTGATCTGTATATCTGCCCAAAGTTTGCCGTTCAATTCCCCAAGCGCGGCTAGTACCAGCAATGGTGAGATCAACGGCGGCAGATGCCTCTATTACAGCTTGAATTGGCTCTACTGCTTCGATATTTTGGATATTAATGCGATCGCGTACACCAAGAGGCAATTGCTTCATTACACTGCTAAACTCATAACTTAAATCACTATGAACCTGACCTACTGGTACTACTCGTAAAATTGCCAAGCGACAGTTATCACGATTAACAAGTAGTCTCAAAGCAAGTTCTAGGGCTAAATCATCATGAATATTGGCAGCGTAAGGCACTAATAATGTCTCTAAGCGTTCCCCGCCTCTTTCTACAAACACTGCCACATCTACTGGCGCAGTGCTAAGAATTTGGCCAACTCGCCCACCCAATCGATTCTTGCTCAAATCTGGGCGATGCCATCCCACCATAATTAAATCAGCTTCGTCAAGTGCAGCGATGTCGGCTGTTGTCCTGGCAATTTTGTTAGTAATTCTCACAATTGGCTGCACATATGAGCGGCTCTCAGCAGGTTCCAAAGTTTGAATTAATTGTTCTAGCTTGCGCCGCCGCTCTTGGATTAAGCGATTAGCTTCATCGGGGGTACTGTCAAAAGCATATTCTTCTAGTTCAATCAAACTTAGGGGATGTACAACAGCTGGTTGCAAGCGATTACCAGCGATCGCTACTGCCAATTGTAGTAATCCTCGTTGTGTACTAGGATTTGCTACTGGCACTAAAATCCGATAAGTGACTTTCTCTACGCCTACTTCAGTTTTTGGCTCTACTAAATCTAGCTTGATCAAATGTTTCGGATAAGTCCACTCCAATAGCGGTGAAGTCATAAATGTTGTCACTAAAGCCATAATTACCAGCATGGTAAAGAGTAAAGGCGAGATCACACCCAGACTCAAACCAATATTCAGCACAATCAGCTCAGTCAAACCCCTTGTATTCATCAACCAACCAAGCGCCGAGGCTTCTCGGTTCTCGATGCCACTCACACGAGCAGCTATGTAAGTGCCAACATATTTGCCTATAATTGCTACTCCGACAACAGCTAGACAAAGTAGCCACAAACCAGGAGTATTGAGTAAGCCAATTTGTGTCCGCAAGCCACTATAAGCAAAAAATACTGGTAGCAGAAAAATTAAAACAAAATCTTCGGTTTTTTGAGCTAATTCCCGCACTAGACCTTCATTTTTAGGCATTACGGCTCCCAATAAAAAAGCACCAAAGATCAGGTGAATGCCAATTAGTTCTGTGATTAAGGCGGAAGCAACTACACCCATGTAAATCCAAGCTAGGGCAAGCTGGCTCAACCGCCCTCTATGCTCATAATAGGTGGCAAGACGTTTTAGGAACCAACGCCCCACCGTCACCATAAATGCGATGTAGATTAAAGATTCGATAATAGTGGGGAAAGCGCCTGTGATCGTGTTGGTATGTGCAACTGCGATCGCTACTGCCAATACGCACCAAGCCGTCACATCATCCACCGCCGCACAAGTCAACGCCAATGTTCCTAAGCGCGTTTTCTGCAAGTTACTCTCGGTGATAATCCGTGCTAAAACGGGAAAGGCTGTAATTGACATCGCCGCCCCTAAAAAGAGGGAAAAGGCAGTAAAAGAAACACTGGCATTAGAAACTAGGGGATACAACAGCAGGGCTAGCAATGTTCCTAGTGAAAAAGGCACTAAAATACTGACGTGGGAAATTAAAATTGCTACCTCTAACTGACCACTAAGATATTTTGGATTTAGCTCTAGCCCAATCAAAAACATGAAAAATATTAGCCCTATCTGAGATAGCACCTCTAAAAAGGGAACTGCCTCAGCTGGGAATAAAGCTGCTGCTACACCAGGAGCAACCAAACCTAATAAAGATGGTCCCAGCATAATCCCAGCAATAATTTCGCCAATCACTAGCGGTTGCTTAATCCAACGGCATCCTAGCCCCACAAGCCGCGAAAAGCCAATTACAATTAGCACTTCGATCAGAACAAGAACGACAATAGAGGGGGAAAAATTGAAATCCATACTTTCCTCAAGTGCCAGGTGTTTCTCTGATCATCTGCAAAGTACCTTATGCTGTCAATTTCCCTAAAATTAAGGAAATACACCGAGACATTAAGTTTAACAACCTCTTCGATAGGGTGATACTCGTCCAACTTGCAGTTTAAGAACTGAAGAGTGAATAAAATATTTTCCTATTTACTTATTACTCACTTGTCCACTTTGTATTAGCCGCGCTAGTTTTTGCATCTGTAGTCCTTACTACTCACTTTCCACTACTCACTACTCACTCCTTGCTTGTTCTAAGCTCTATTAGAAGCAAGTTTATCGGCTATACGGGTAGTCTCTGGCAGCCGATATTTCGGTGTGCAGCGCAACACATATTCAATTGCAGTAGGTAGGCTCACACGATGACCACTAGAAATATACAATGGCTTTGTTCCCGTGCGTGTCCGTAGCACTACGCCAATTGTTTCACCACGATGTCGTAAAGGTTTCCAGCTACCTTTTTGATCTAGTAATTCTTCATGCTTACCCACAAGTAGAGATTTGGCGACACCAATTGTTGGCATATCTATAAGCAAGCCCAAGTGACAAGCAATCCCAAACCGTCGCGGATGGGCAATGCCTTGACCATCACATAAAATTATGTCTGGGATAGTATTAAGCTTTTCTAGGGCATCAAGCACGGCTGGAATTTCTCGAAATGACAGGAATCCTGGTACATACGGAAAAGAAGTAGGACGACGCGCGATCGCAGTTTCTTGTAATTGCAAGTCAGGAAAACTCAATACAGCCACTGCTGCACGGCTTATCGTGCCGTCTGCTTCGAAGCCCATATCCACGCCAGCGACATACTGGATTGGTTCAGTGAGAGCGTCTTTTGTAATTACCTCGCCCCTAAGCTGTTCTTGAATCGTGATCGCTTCTTCTATGGTTGCAGGCCAAGTATGTCGTTGAGAAATTTTCATATACCATTTAGCACAATGCTATTTCAGCAAAACAACTAGCTAAACCAACAGAATTTATTGGGATAAAAGCTTCTATTTGTGCGATTGCCTAAGTAATTGAACTAAGACTTAAAGATTATAACGATTGTAACAACCAATAAAAAATAAAATAAACATTTTCCAACTGCGATCGCTGAAAGTGTTACACTACCATTAAATATCATTCATCCTGTCAGTTTATCTAGTCCATAGCAGAAATCAAAATAACTGCTCAAAACAAAAATTTTTTAATTTCAACTTAGTTGCAGCTTGCTATTTTTACTTTAAATTGGTATAATTTGATAATGGAAGTATAACCAAGAATAAAAAGTTTGTACAGATTTCGATTATAAAGTAAAGTATACCAAAAAAAATCGTTGTTGTCTAGAGCGTGTCATCAATTAGGTAAGCTGGAATTGGCGATACATCAGATAAGCTGATTAGAACCACCATGACGACTCGACGTTACGCCCTTAGAGATGACCAGTGGGAGCGCATCAAAGACCTGCTA
>JAHHHE010000026.1 GCA_019359535.1 Gloeocapsa sp. UFS-A4-WI-NPMV-4B04 | reverse complement strand
GAACCCTCTTGTTGGTTATGCGCATCAATAATTTTTTGCCGCAGGTCTACGGAGTATGCCCTTCCCATTTAGCTCTGTTCAAGTTTGCTGCTTAATTGTATCTTGCTCAATCAAGAACTGCTGTAAATTGAGAAATTCTCAATAATTAATAGACTACAGCAGCTAATGAGGATATTAACCAATATTTGGTTGAGGATTAAGTATGGCAACTACCAGCAAATGAGCGGCGAAAAATTTAGGCGATCGCGGCTATTGCTTCAGATAACAATTAACTAAATAGGACTAAAAAAGAATTTCAGTTTATGCTTAGAGACTTGGGTTGTTAGCTTAGAACTTAAGTTATAAGCGGGTGCTGGTTTGAGATATTATCAGCTACGTGGAATTTGTTGAAGCCAATAGCCGATAAGATTATATTGGTTGCATCAATGACCAATGAGAGACTGGGCATGAGCAGGAAATGAAGCAGTTTTGAGAACTTCTACAGCTGTTGTACTATCTTGCACCCAAAATTGACGACCAAAGCGCACAAGTTGACGCGGAGGATTACCCCCAGAAGTTTCCGCCGATAACCCACCTTGGCGATTAGGAGAAGTAACGATCGCAACTACTGGAACCTTTGCTTTTTCTTTATCGCCTACCTGTTCTTGCAAAATAGTTCTCAGTCGATGCTGTTCTTCTATTGTGCCTGCTTGCTGCGGTGTTAACTCCACCATCACGAGCTTTACTGTTTCAATTGGTTCGGCATCTTCAACTATTAGTTGAATTTGATCGTCGCGTCTGTCTACTTTACCCCAAATAATCATCCGAGCATCTGTAATCAGCAATGAGCCAATGTTTTCATAAGCTTTAGGGAAGACGACAGCTTCAGTTTGTCCAGTCAAATCTTCAATTTGCAAAATCGCCATGCGATCGCCTTTTTTGGTAACTACTGGTTTAACATTAGTCAGCATCACAACCGCGCATAATAACGCATCATCCCGTTGTTCGCTTAACTGTGAAAGACTAATTGGAGCGAGAATTTGGGTTGATTGTCTTACCGCCTTGAGTGGATGATCGGAAACATAAAAACCTAACAGTTCTTTTTCTTTCTTCAACTTTTCCGACTGCGGGAAATCATCTATATTCAAAGCTTTAGGAGCAGATTCAAAGCTAGCACTGGTATTATTAGTAGTTGTCATCCCGCCCCAGTCAAACAAATTAACTTGACCACTAACTCGATCTTTAGCTCTAGATTGCGCCCAATCGTACACTAATTCAAGGTCATTAATTAACTGATTACGGTTTGGCTGAATATTATCAAAAGCACCACAGTAGATTAAAGCTTCCATTGCGCGGCGGTTAACAGCGCGAAGATCAACGCGATCGCAAAAATCAGCTAGCGATTTAAAGCCTCCCTCATTGCGGACTTCCAATATACACGCGATCGCTCCTTGTCCAACATTCCGCACAGCCGAAAATCCAAACAAAATTTTGGTTTCCAACGGCGTAAAATCAACCCCAGAGCGATTAATATCTGGTGGTTCTATCTGAATATTCATATTCAGACAACTAGATATATATTTCTGTACCTTATCCGTATCACCACTATTTGCCGTTAGCAGCGCCGCCATATATTCAACTGGATAATTTGCTTTCAAATATGCTGTTTGATAAGTTACATATCCATAAGCCATTGAGTGAGATTGATTAAAACAATACTCGGCAAAATTTACCATTTGCTCGAATAGTGATTCAGCAAGTTTTGATTTTATGCCATTCTTAGTTGCACCATTAATAAATATTTCTCGCTGCTTCTGCATTTCGGAAGCTTTCTTTTTCCCCATGGCGCGGCGCAGTAAATCAGCTTGTCCTAAAGAATAACCAGCTAAATCCTGAGCCATCCTCATAATTTGTTCTTGAAAACACAAAGTACCGTATGTTTCTCGTAGGATTGGCTCTAGTAATGGATGTTGATATTCTATTTTTTCTCTACCGTGTTTGCGGTTAATAAATTGCGGAATTAACCCTGCATCTAACGGCCCTGGTCGATACAGTGCCAAAATAGAAGAAATATCCTCTAAACAAGATGGCTTCAAGTCTCGGACTATTTGCCGCATCCCCGAAGATTCAAGCTGAAAAATACCTTCTAATTCACCTGCTTCTAAAATTGCATAAGTCTTTTTAATATCTTTTGGTACTGTGGTTACTTCTTTTTTTGCTAATATTTTTTGAGCTTTCCTTTCATCCAAAGGTAGCTGATCTGGATCAACATCAAATCCTTGTGTTTGCTTAATTAAATCAACTGTTTTCTGGATTAATGTGAGGTTTCTCAAACCTAAGAAATCCATTTTTAATAGTCCCAGTGTTTCCAAATCTTCCATGAAATACTGGGTAATTACAGAACCATCATTATTCTTCTGTAGTGGGACAATTTCATCCAATGGTTCAGAGGAAATAACAACTCCAGCTGCGTGTACTCCAAAAGTTTTGTTTGTCCCTTCAATCCGCAGCGCCATATCAAGCCAATGACGAACATGAGGCTCGTTTTCGTATTTTTCTTTAAACTCTGGTGCTGGTGTATGTTCTGAAACCATTACCGCAAGTTTTGTCGGCTTACCTCGCACGACAGGAATTAATTTTGCCATGCGATCGGCTTCCCCATACGGAATATTTAATACTCTGGCAACATCTTTCAATACAGCTTTAGATGTTAGACGGTTAAAAGTAATAATTTGAGCAACTTTATCTTTGCCATACTTTTCGGTGACATATTGAATTACATCATCTCGTCTTTCAATACAGAAATCAGTATCAATATCTGGCATTGATTTCCGTTCTGGATTCAAAAAGCGCTCGAATAAAAGCCCATGATGTACGGGGTCAATATTAGTAATTTTTAAAGCATAAGCAACCAAAGAACCAGCTGCTGAACCTCTACCCGGCCCAACTGGAATACGATTATCTCTAGCATATTTGATGTAGTCCCACACTACTAAAAAGTAAGTGGAAAAACCCATTTGCTGCATCATTTTTAGTTCATATTCCAACCGTTCTTTGTAGATTGGATCAATTTCTGCATGGGATTTGCGATTGAAGCGTTGTAATAATCCTTCCCAAGTAACTTGCTCTAAATAAGTATCAGCTGTGTGACCTGCTGGTACTTCGTAATTAGGAATACGAGACTCACCCGTAATATGGTAAGGCTCAACTTTTTCGGCAACTTCTAAGGTAGTAGCGATCGCTTGAGTTATTACATCATCTGGTAAATGATCTCGAAATAGCTGACTCATCTCTTCAGCTGATTTGAGATATTCTGTACCGCTATAACGCATCCGCTTGTCTTCAGAAATTAGCTTTCCTGTTTGAATACACAGCAAAGCGTCATGAGCTTCAACGTCGTAACAAGAAATAAAGTGCGAGTCATTTGTCGCAATAATTTTAATATTTAATTCACGGGCAATTTTAACGATTTCAACGTTAACAATGCGATCTTCTTGAGAGCCGTGATCTTGAATTTCTAGATAATAGTCATCACCGAATATTTCTTTATACTCTTTCGCTACCTTGCGAGCAATATCTAATCTGCCTTGAAGAATTGCCTGCGGTACTTCTCCACCCAAACAAGCACTTGTGACTATTAAACCTTCGTGGTATTTAGCAAGTAGTTCTTTATTAATACAAGGACGAGAAAAAATGCCTTTACCTTGAACACCTTTAAGGTGAGAAATAGTTGTTAATTTAACTAAATTTTTATAGCCTTTGGTATTTTTAGCTAAAACAACTTGATGATATTTTGGTACTCGACGGCGCTCTTTATTTTCAATATCGCCGTTCATTACATACATTTCGTTGCCAATAATTGGCTTAATATTTTTACCACGACAAAGTTTAATTAACTCGATCGCACCGTACATGACACCATGATCAGTGAGCGCGATCGCTTTCATGTCCAACTCAATAGCTCGACCTACGAGAGCTGGTAACTGACTAGCACCATCGAGCAGACTGTAATCACTATGAACGTGCAAACCAACGAAGGACATAAGTTGTAACTACAGCAAATAACAGTAAGGCTCCAGATTTAGAGTACCAAATCTGAAGCCTTAATATTTCGTGTTTGTTATAGCACTTAACGCTATCTATATCTCCACCCTATGATTCACAGAGGTTTCAAGCGAGTGATCTGGCTTTTAATTTGGTGCTATTTTATCGAGTGGAACCCCCCTGACGGTTATGATCCTCAGAGCCACTGCGACCTCTTTGATCATCAGTGTCATTGTGATCTCTGCGATCATCAGAGTCATTGCGACCTCGGCGAGCGTCTGCGCCCTTGTTAGTGAGATTACCAGCTACTTGTAAGTGATTTTGTACTATTGGTACAGTTTTAGCAGCAAAGGCTTTCAGATCCGGATCTTGACCGAGTTGTGCCTGACGTTGGTACACTGCGAGACTTTCAAGATGACCATTGACACCCGCTTCGCTGATATATGCTTGGTCGAAACTCGCTCTAGGAAGCTGCATCAGCCTATCCATCGCTGCCCTATACTTGGGACCCATATCTCTAGGTGGAGTGACTCCCTTTTGAGACGCTAACCGCAATAATTCTCTATTTGCCTGCGTGTGTTCTTGAACCATACGCTGTGCGTACTGTTTCACTGCGCTGTTAGTCGCCCGTTGGCTTGCCATTTGACCAAGGCTAACTTCCGCCATTCCCCCTTGGGCTGCGTCAATAATAAACTGCCTGTCTAGAAGGGAGAGCGTTGCTCGATTTGGCAGCACAGGTTGAGTTGGCGGTGTCGGTTGAGTTGGCGGTGTCGGTTGAGTTGGCGGCGCAGGTTGAGTTGGTTGAGCTATAGATGTGTATTCTAGAGAGGCAAATACTCCAGTTACTACAAGCGCAGCAGCTACCATTTTCCCTTTACGCATTAGTTAGTTTCCTTGTTGTGTTAGCTTACTTATTTATTATTCGTTTTACAGTGCAGATAATTTGCTTTCTAGCTAGCTAGATAAAAATACAATTCATTTACACCTACTTTTAATGGTGATCTCCTTTTAATTACTAACCTCTGCCTTGGGGAGAGTTTAATAAATAAAGTTAAATGTGTTATTTAATACTGATAAATTGTGTGCTACTTAGCTTTTATCCTTAATTTAATGATTTGCTGGTAGCCATCAACCAAATAAATGTCTTAACAGATTCAAATTTGACAAATCATATATGATGTACGCGATCGCCGCTTTTTTGAAAGCAAAGGAGTATGATCGCCCCTTCACAACACATTGTTCTCTTTCAGGTGCTAAATGTCGGTAATTTCTAAGTCGTTTGCTCAACCCCTTGACCGCGTGGCGATCGCGCTTATGCTAGGACTGAGTTTGCTGATTGGGCTACTGTTACTACAGCATGATGCCGTTGCGCCACGAGTACGAGATTTTAGCTGGCAAAATAAAAAAGTTGGGGCAGAAGATATTTCCTTTACCTTGAATTTTACCCGTCCGATGAACATCAAAAGCGTAGAGGAGAATTTACAAATTGACCCGCCTCTACCTGGTAAAATTAGTTGGGCAGGACGACGAATGGCTTATACTGTCCTCGCACCCGCTCCTTATGGAAGTGAGTATCAAGTACAGTTAAACGGCGCACGCGATCAGTTTACCCAAGAATCAAGAAGAGTGATTCAGCCGTTTAATGGTAACTTTCGTACCCGCGATCGCGCCTTTGTCTATCTTGGTATTGAAGGAGAAGAGCAAGGACGCTTAGTTCTATACAATCTTACTGAGCAGCAAAAAACTATTCTTACGCCCAAAAACTTAGTTGTAGTAGATTTTAAGTCTTATCCAGCCGGAGAAAAAATTTTATTTTCCGCAGGAGAGCGCAGCAACAATCGCCAAGGCTTACCATCATATAACCTATACACTGTAACAACTGGCAGTGGCCACAATCAAGCAGCAGATAACTTTAGCTCCTTGTTACCTCTTCAAAAAGGAACTGAAGAACCGCTCGGTAAAATTAACTTAGTTTTAGATAGCAAAGACTTTCAGAACCTAAAATTTGACCTCTCACCAGATGGACAGACAATCGTTGTCCAGCGTGTCAGTCAGCGCAATCCTGGTGAATTTGGGCTGTGGATTCTCCGCCCTAACACAGCGCCGCAACCGCTAAAAAGTGAACCAGGGGGTGATTTTATGATTACGCCAGACAGCGCGTCTGTAGCCGTTGCCCAAGGGCAGGGTGTAGCGATTTTGCCTCTGCGACCTGAAGCAACAAAGCCTTTGGATTTTCTACCTCAATTTGGGATGGCGTTGGACTTTGCCCAGAATGGTTCTCAAGCAGCAATGGTGAAATTTAATTCAGATTACACGCGATCGCTTTTTTTAGTAACAAACCAAGGCACTCAAACAGAACTTGTCCGCACAACTGGCTCAATTCTCAGTTGCCAGTTTGCTCCTCTGTCCCAAAAACTCTACTGCTTGCTGACTCAATTATTGGGTGGCGAGGAATATCAAGAACAGCCGTATTTAGCAGAAATTGATCTCAAAACTGGACAACAGAAACCCTTAGTTTTGCTACCCAATCAGCGCAATGTCCAAATGAGCTTATCGCCAGATGGTTTAGGATTGCTGTTCGATCAAGTTGTTACAGGAACTGAACCTAACTCCTCTGAAATTAATGTGCCACGTACAGATGAAGGAGAAGCGATCGCTACCAGTCGCCTTTGGCTACTTCCTCTCATGCCTACATTTGAACAGCAAACTACAGATCAACTAAAACCAGAACAACTGCCTCTACCTGGCTTCCATCCTCGTTGGCTTCCCTAAATAGGCAATTTTCCCAGAGAAGTTGCACGATAACTAATATGAATTTAAGCTTTGCTCCACTATCTTTGGGCTTATTTTAGTGATTTGTGTAACTACAATGTGTGATTAGCGCCACTGACAAGTCACTAGCTCTAAGCGTAGCATCCTCTAAACGAGCATTGCCCCGTCACACCATGAATGAAGCTGAAAACAACCCAAATTCAGATTTTAAATCGGTGAATTCTGTTAATTCCACCGTAGCAGAACAGGTACTATCTTCCTGTATTTTAACTAATCAGACAGTAGCATCCGTAGCTGTGCCAGCGTTTCAAGTTAAACAGGAAGTTATTAATTGTGCTTCTATTGGCAGCGAGTTTAAGGCGAGTCAGAAAGTTTTGGCACTCACGCCTTCCCAAAAGCTAGAATTAGTCAGTCTAATTCAGGTTCTACGTTCTTCAAACACCAACTTAAGTGAGCAGGTAACTCAGTTAGAGCAAGCGTTGAGTGAGTGTCAAGCAGCTTTACAGTCATCCCGAAAGCTAGAGCAAGTCGCCCAATCAAGTCTCACCCAAAAGCAAAAGGAACTTGCAACTGCCCAAGAGCAAGTTAAATGTTTGTCTGAAGAAATGGAGTCTTCTTGTCAAATTGCCCAACGCCAGCAAACTTTAATTGAAACCTTAACCACTGAGTTACAAAGTAGCCAAGAACGATTTGCTCAATTGGAGTGGGAAAATTACCTTACTCAAGCTAACTACACAGAAAAATGTGAGCAGCTGATTCAAACAGACAATACTTGTCGAGAATTACGCACTCGCCTAAACAGACAGCAACACTACACCCTGCAATTAAAAGTTGCCTTGGAAAAGTGTTTAGAGCCTGTATCTAGTGCTTCAGATGACGCTAATAGCGATCGCATTCCAACTGATGCCAACAATGGGCAAACAGGACGCTCAATTCAAATTCAGTCCTTTTTCTGCAATGCAGAGTCTATTCCACCTTGGTCAGCACAACCAGAATTTCTCACCGAAATAGCCACTGGTTGGGTAGAACCTTCAACTGATCTGGATTTTCAAACTCAAAATTATGATCATTCTGCGAGTTCAAACTGGTCAGATGAAGATTTGAACACTTCTCTAGTAGTAGAAACGAATCAGCCAATTACATCACAGACAGCCCCTTTTATTGATTTTATTCAGCAACCTGTAGATATGCCTAGCGATCGCGCTTCATCGTCACAGCCAGATGAACTGCTAGAGATTACTACTGATGCTTTAGAACTTCACTCTTCAATTCAGGACATTAATAAAGCTAAAGAGGCAGAAGAACAAGATTTACTCAATCTGCTTAAAAATATTGCAGAACCAGAACTGCCTATCGAAGCGTACCAAGCTTTTAGTGCTTCAGATCAGCTAGATCAGCCATTAAATCAGTCAAATTTGAGTGATTGCCACTTACTCGATCCTGCGTCTGATACAGTATCAGATCACAAAACTCAAATTCAGTCCAGTCAGCCGCAACAGGAACCCAACTTTTTTACTTCTAATTCCAACTGGCCCTCACCCTTAATTTCCCCATCGCGTACTTCCAAGCGGAAATCGTTAGCGGCAATTGAACTACCAACTTTTACAAGAGGCTAAGGGCGCTTGGACTAGAGCGAGTAGCAAGTATATTTGTATATTCAGCCCCTAATCCCTGCTCCCCTGCTCCCCCACTCCCTCTTCTTGTTAGAAGTTAAAATTCTGGATGCTGAATTTTCGATTCAGAATTTTCGATTCTGAATTCTGTACTTTGGGCTAAGGGCTGATAGGTATTATGTGGGCGACCAAGTCCAACTGAAAGGCTATAACTTTGAGCAAGCAGTTTTAACCACAGCGCGGGGTAACGAGTTTCTAACCAAGGCTGAACTCGGCGCAGAAACCCTGGAAACCAACTGTTTAACAAAGCGCTAAACAAGGCATGAAAGCTGAAGAGAATGTAGTTGCCAACCCAGCGCAGGATATCTGCTGGCCCTGCTAAATCCGAAATCCAAGGTAGCAAGGCTGGGTTTTTTGCTGCTGCTTTCAGCGCTAATCGGTTAAAAGTTAACCAACTAAATCGATCTTTGATGAAATCATCTGCTACAGATGGAGGTGCGTCTGCTAATAACCCAAAAAAGGTATTGAGCATGGCGTTAATTCTTTGGGGTGGTAAGAAGCGCCCAGTTGGAACCATCATCCCCTTGGAAAATAGCCAAGTTACTGAAATATTGCTTTGGTAAGCACGAATTTGGTTTAAGTGCTGGACACCCAAAAGGTCATGCTTTAAAGCGGTATCCAAAAGAATTGTTAACCGACCTAAATTGCGAAGCAGAGAACCAAAGCCAGTAAAGACGAGAGGAGACTGAAGTGAGGCTGCATCGCCAATAGAGATTAGGCGGTCAAAAGCAACTGTGCGATCGCGACTTCCGACACTAAAATGACCTGGAATATAGCCAAACGTTGCCTTTTTCCACACCAACTGATCCATGTCACACCGCCGATACTCCGGCAAAATCGTGAAAAAGTCTTCGTACATTTCTAGCAACGAACCGGGGTTGTCAGGATTTACCTGATGATAATGGAATAAGTAAATTGTCAATTCCTCTCCAGCTCCTGGAAACAACTCCCAGATCAACTGCCGTCCCCGCGAGATATCCCCGTGACTGTTAAGGACATCGCCATACTGAGAATCCCATACCCCCGGTTCAAAGCCACTAGCGATAACTGCTCCTACGGTTGGGCAAACACTATCAAAAGCGCGATCGCCGTTCAATTGCCAAGCGATCGCCGAAGCACTGCCCATTGCATCCACCAGTAAGCGCCCACTCACTTCTTGCTCTGTATTTGTCTGTAATTGCTTGACTTTAACGGTAACTTGTGTGTTGTATATATCTGCTTGGATAAACTCGGTTTCGTCCCAAATTTCGCCGCCAGCCGCTCGGAGCTTTTCGCCACACAATTGCAACAGTTTTTCTGAATCTAACGCCACATTCAACACTGTGGGAGTGTGTAAGATAGCAGCTTTGAGGCGGGGTGGATTATTGCCATCAAAGAATTTATTAAATCCGTCCTTGTATTCCCGCGCGATCATACTTTCACACTCAGCTGACGTAAGCAACCCTAAGTCAATCAAGCTTTGTAACTCTGAACGTGAAATATTCCACTCACGATTCATCCGCGCAAAAGGCAAGCGTTCTAGTAGTAGCACTCGATAGCCCATCTGAGCCATCACCGCCGCATGAATCACCCCTAAAGCTCCACCCACGTAAATAAGGTCATAAAGTGGTGAGTGGTGAGTAGCGAGTGATGAGGAGAGGATTTCTGCCTCCTCTGCTCCTCTGCTCCCTTGCTCCCCTGCCTTCTGATCTCGTATCTGAGAGAAAATAACTTGTTTAGGCTGCTGCGGATTGCGGACACCTTCACGCCACCGTTGCTCCCACCAGTAGACACGCGCTAGATCGTATTCTCCATTGGGCATCTTCTGAAAGTATTTGACAGTGAGCGGGTAATATGGGGCTAAGGCTTCAAAAATAGATTTTTGTGACAAATCAATTGCAGGTGGCTCTGGATAGTGATTAGGAAATTTACTTCTTAGCCCAGCAGTTAGACTTTGGAGAATTGACTTCTCATTTGGTATAGGTTTATCTACCCAGCGAAATACTTTTAAATATGTTGTTCGCTGTACTGACCAAACAAAAACCGAGAGTTCTGCTATCTTCTGTCCAGCCGTTTCTGGAATAGCTGTTACGCTTGTGGCGGAGGTTTGTCCTAATTGTAGGCGCAGTCCTGCGGGTGTAATCACTTTTTTTCCAATTCCTGGCTGCCATTGGTCTTGCAACCAGTGGCGTACAGATGCTATGTCCGGCGTAGGAATTTCTATGTAAAGAAGTTCTCTCATTTTTCGTTCTTCAGCTCCCAGTTAATTAATAACGTAGACAGAGTTGACAAATGCACAGAGTACGTTAAACTTCCCCATACGAGTTTGCTGAGAAATAGTTTAAGAAAGTTTACAAAGTTAGCAAATTTATTAAGACAATTTTTATTTTTGTAAAATCACATCATGAATTATCCCATTCCAGCCAGTCCCCAAGAAATTGTTGCCCTGCGGCAAAAACCAGTCAATGAAGAACTGGTTGCTGCGGCGATCGCCGGTGTCATAAAAATTGTCCGCGCTCAAGGTCAATCCTTAGAACAATTAACCGCTCAGGTACTAGCCGACGACAGCTTGTTAGATTTAGAGCAACGGCGCTGGTTAAGCGAGCTAGTTGCTCAAGCTTGGGAAAGTTTCTCATAAACTGGTAACAACAGCTAATCCTTAATTTTTTGGATCAGCGTTTGCGGGATATCCACTTCTAAGTAATCGTAAATGCGATCGCGGCTTTTTTCACTACTATTAACAATTCGTGTAGTCGGGCTACTAATAGCGGGTTTTGCTATTTGGGTATTTGCTCAAATTGCTGACGAAGTTGTAGAAAAAGAAACTACTACCACTGATACACAAATTTTGCAGGCAATTAGGCGTTTGCATACGCCACTGCTCGATCAAATTATGGTTGGCATCACGTTTCTAGGTCAACCCTCAGTTTTAGTGGTTTTAAGCCTCAGCTTAGGAATTTGGTTACTCTTCCAGCGTCGCCGCTCAGAAGCAACAACATTAGCGATCGCGGCAATAGGAGCAGCTGGCTTAAACTATTGGCTTAAAGAGCTATTTACCCGCGATCGTCCGGCGCTATGGGATCGCGTTGTTGATGTTCGTTACTACAGCTTTCCTAGTGGTCACGCGATGGTGTCGGTAGTTATGTATGGTCTAATTGGCTATCTACTGGCAAAAACCTTCCCGCGCTGGCGAGGATTAATTTTTATCTTGACGGTTTTATTAGTTGTAGCGATCGGTTTTAGTCGGCTTTATCTGGGAGTCCATTGGCCAACTGACATAGCAGCTGGATATGCAGCAGGACTGGTGTGGCTGATTGCCTGTATTTATACTTTAGATTGGCGGAAACGATCAGCTAATAGTCGTTCAAAAGGGAAGTCTAGTCTATCTGATTAAAACCCTTTTACTCTAAATAGTGAAGCTGTACATAAAAGACAACGTTTAAGAGTTGTGTAAAGTGTAACCTCAGCTTTTTCCGCTTCTGTTATTTCATTAGCCGTTTAGTTGCATCGCGTTATACAACTATCTCAGCGTGTGCTGTTAGATTGCCTGTTTCAAAGCAACGATTACGTCTAAGCGCCAAGATTTTGTTACGCCATATTAGCAGTGCTGCAATTCCTGTCCCGCCAGCGTTCATAGGCAATAAATGCTTTAGCGATCGCTTTGTGATCTTTTGCAGTTGGTAGCTTGATCCTTATCCTCACAATCCTGGTACTTAATTGCGTTTATTGAGCATATTGCTATGTTTCTGCTCAAATATCGCTTCCAACTACAGCAGGAATTTGATAGTTCGTATTGAATTAGGTTTTTGATACGGGTTTCAAAAATAACCAACACGCAAAGAAGAATAAAGCTGTAAATAACTGCACTATATCCAAAGCGGATAGATAGCCATCCGACAAGGAGGCAATACTTCTATCAGTAATTCCGAATAGCCAAGATGAAACTCCTAGAAGCCAAATACCGTTTTTGAGGGTGTCTAAAAAGTCAGAAGCGTCTGATGTTTGCTGGTTATTCATTATATTGACCCCTTTTATGTAAGCCTTTCACTATTAAGTAGTTATCCGGGGGCTTAAGAAATTGTGGTAACGCCTTTTACTCCCTCTGTATTACAGGTTAAGAAATATTGCTTTCAATCAACATTATTCTAAAGAAGTATTTAGATGTAGTTGACAAAAAGCACTTCTTATTGACTAAGCTGAATAAGAGTAGATGCTTTACTGGCGGTAATTCTAGAGATATATTTTGATATGCAAAATCAGAGTTTTGACTAAAGAAAACACGCTTAAAGGTGAAATTAATAAATATAAAAATACATCTGAAGATGGATGTATAAAAGAGCATCTTTCAAAAGAGATGAATCGCTAAAATTTCTTGTAACAACTTTTGAGAGCGATTAATTCGGTTAAAGTAAACGAAAAAATACTAATCAGGCAAATACTATTTCTGCCTTTAGATACTGCATACTTGCCTCTGAGGTTTGTTGAATGGAGGTGTAGTCAATAGCTAGTGATACAGACCTATATCAATGTGGCTGTAGGCAATAGACTATAAATAAACAACCAATATAGTAAGACTGGATTAGTGCATTAATGACGGCAGTTGAACTGAACAATCTACCTAAAGCAGATTTGCTGCCCAAAGGCGATCGCCCACGCTTAGGTTTAGTGTGTATTACTTTTTCCAAGGAAGTACGCTTCCGCACGATGACGCGCACCCGTTACTTAAAACTGAGTGAACCTGAACGTGAAATTGCCCTCAAAGAGCTTTATGTAGATAATTTATACCGTCTCAATGCGGCAATTTCTTTTTGTCAGCAGCATAATATTCAACTTTATCGGCTTCCCTCTGGTCTGTTTCCGCTTAGTGATATGGAAGACGGAATCGGCGCGAATATATTAGAGGAGATGAGTGCTGATCTAGCTGTTATTGGACAGCGATCGCAAGAACTGGGGATTAGGCTAGTGCTACACCCAGATCAATTTGTTGTCCTAAGTTCTGATTCGCCTCAAGTAGTAGAAACCAGTATTAAAATTCTGGCACGACACGCAAGGACATTTGACTTACTCGGTTTACCGCGATCGCCTTGGTCATTAATGAATATTCATGGTGGCAAATCCCAACGTCCAGATCAACTGATTAAAGTAGTTGATCAACTACCAGAAGAAATCCGTAATCGCTTAACGTTTGAAAACGATGAATACGCTTATAGTTCAACTGAAATCTTGGAAGTGTGTCAGCGCACAGGCGTACCAATGGTATTCGATGCCCATCATCATGTGTGCCATGAAGGACTTGACAGCTATGAACATGAATCTGTGGCTGAAATATTTTATGCAGCGCGGGAAACGTGGACAAATCCAGAGTGGCAATTAGTTCATATTTCTAATGGGGAAGAAGCTTTCAATGATAGAAAACACAGTGAATTGATCACAATAATGCCTAGTGTTTACCGCGAAGCACCTTGGATTGAAATAGAAGCCAAGGCAAAAGAACAAGCGATCGCATATCTGCAAGCAGAATGGCTGGTGGCTAATTGAAGCGGACAAGGGATGATAATGTGACGCACGATGAACACGAATTACCGCAAATGGTGATTCGTAACATTAAAGCCGAACCGCTACAAGACGGCTATCAACTGATTAGGTTGGAAACAAATCGTGGAAACATTGACTTCCACTATTACTCAGCCCCTGATACTCAGCGCGGTGCTATTTGGGTTGGTGGTGTTGGCGGTGGCTGGGACACGCCAGCTAATGGATTGTACCCTCGGCTTTGTCAGGAGTTAAGCAGCCAAGGAATTGCATCCCTACGGGTACGCTATCGCCAGCCAACTAGCCTTGAGGAATCAGTGCTTGATGTTTGTGCGGGTATGAGCTATCTAGAAAGTAAAGGAATTGAACTTGTCGCTTTAACTGGACACTCATTCGGTGGCGCTGTTGTTATTCAAGCTGCTGCTATCTCTGAAGCTGTCCGCGCCGTTGTCACGCTTGCTACTCAAAGCTACGGTGCGGCAGTTGTTTCGCAGCTACCCCCAGAATGCGAAATCTTGCTGATTCACGGCACAGTTGACTCAATACTCACACCTGCTTGCTCAAAATACGTGTACAAAATCGCCCACCAACCCAAGCGCCTCATTTTGTACGAAGGTGCTGACCATAATCTTGATGAAGTGGCTGAAGAAGTTTACCAGGTAGTCCATAATTATATTTTGGAAAAACTGAAGTAATTTTATTATTAAGCTCTTTTTTTCAGTTATAGAGATTCGTGAAATATAAGTGTTATAAAAATTGCATCATTAATTAGAATTCTCCATAAGCTTAATAAAAGTTGAATGAATGGCGATCGCAATTGATTTTGGTACTAGCAACACTTGTATAGCTCACTGGAACCCCGTTACCCAGCAGCCAGAAACTCTAACTCTACCTGGTTTATCACATCAAATAGCCCAGAATCCTCCTCTAATCCCAAGTCTTGTATACATTGAAGATGCCGCACAAGGGAAAGTGGTAGTAGGGCAAGCTGTACGCGATCGCGGTCTTGATTTGACAAGCGATCCGCGATTTTTCCGCAGCTTCAAGCGCGGAATTGGTGCAGATATTCAAGGTTTTCTCCCAGAACTAGACGGGCAATTGATATCCTTTGAGCAGGTAGGGCAGTGGTTTCTCAATGAGGTGATACAGAAATTAAATGCTGACATTCCTGATATCGGGCAGTCCTTGGTTTTAACTGTACCTGTAGATAGTTTTGAATCTTACCGCCACTGGCTTGGTCAAGTGTGCCAATCTTTGCCAGTAGAACAGGTGCGAATAGTGGATGAACCCACAGCAGCTGCTTTAGGCTATGGAATTGCAGACAAAGAAAATCTTTTAGTTATTGACTTTGGCGGTGGAACACTAGATTTATCTCTTGTGTGCTTGGATCAGAATATCCAAACAGGCAAAAAGCCACTAGGTTTTCTGCTTAAGTGGGGTGAAAAGTCACTAGCTGAAAATTCTCGGCAAAAAGTAAAAATAGCGCGTGTGCTGGCGAAAGCAGGGCAAAATCTGGGCGGTTCTGATATTGACAACTGGTTAGTTGATTACTTTGCCAAAACTCAGGGATTGGCAGTAACTCCTTTAACTACCCGCTTGGCAGAGCGACTGAAAATTCAACTGTCAACACAACCGCAAGCAAGTGAAGTTTACTTCAATGATGAAACCTTTGAAACCTACGAATTGGAATTAGATCGTAATACTTTTGAAAATATCCTCAAAGAACATCAGTTTTTTGAGCTATTAGATGAATCTATGACTCAGTTGTTGCAACAAGCACGGCGACAAGGGTTAGAAGTTGTAGATATTGATGCTGTATTGTTGGTTGGTGGTACAGTACAGATGCCAGCAGTTCAAAATTGGGTACAGCAGTATTTTGAACCAGAGAAAATTCGCTCTAGAAGACCATTTGAAGCGATCGCTCAAGGCGCTCTCCAACTGACTCAAGGCGTTGAAATCAAAGACTTTCTCTATCACAGTTACGGCATCCGTTTCTGGGATCGTCGCCATAACCGCCATAGCTGGCATCCGATAGTTAAAGCTGGTCAGGCTTATCCGATGAGTGAGCCAGTAGAATTAGTTTTGGGTGCTTCCTCTGACAATCAACCGAGTGTTGAATTGATTATCGGAGAGTTGGGAGCGGAGACAGGCGGCACAGAAGTTTTTTTTGAAGGCGATCGCTTAATTACTCGCCGTCTGAATAGCGCTCAAAACCAAGTGCAGCCACTTAATGATCGAGAAGGCGCAAGGACAATTGCTCAGTTGACACCAGCTGGCTATCCAGGTAGCGATCGCATTAAAGTTCTGTTTGAAGTCGATCAAGAGCGCTTTCTGCGGATGACAGTTGAAGACTTGCTGACGAATCAAACTCTGTTGCAAAATCAGCTGGTTGCCCAGTTAAGTTGAATGTTACATATATTTATTGAGGGATACATTTATGCCAGCTATTGAAGTAAAATCTCCGACAATCTTTCAACGAGCGCTGATAATTTTTATTTCGTTGTTGATAGCAACTGTGGCATTAATCGGAGCTAAAACAGTATTTTCAGGAAGTAGTATGACTTTATTTGCCGGAACTCCACCCACTAATATTGGTATCCACTCAGGACAACTAGCGCCTTCCCCAACTACACCTAATTGTGTTAATAGCCAAAGCGAGGAATCTGAACACAAAATTGAGCCTTTTACATACAATTCTTCTTCAGAAAAGGCAATGTCTGACTTGAAAAAAGTTATTGAATCTTTCAAAAGAACTAAAATAATTACTGAAACAAACAACTACTTATATGCAGAATTCACGATTCCAATTGTGGGTTTCGTTGATGACGTAGAATTCTATTTAGACAAAGGTGCAAAAAGAATTCATGTTCGTTCAGCTTCACGGCTAGGAGAGTCTGATTTAGGAGTAAATCGCAGAAGAATAGAAACTATCAGAGCTAAACTGAATGAAGTTAAATCTAGTGCTTCTACTCAAATGAAATAAAATAACTCCCAGTTTATTTCTTCTTTGCCTTAATTGCCCTAGATTCAATAGCAAACTCTGGGATTTCCTCTAGTTCAGTTTCTAAAAGGTTGTACTGTTCACAAACTAAGCTAAGGCGAGTAGAAACAGGGCTTTTAACTTCTTTAACTGAGTGAGTCAAATCGCCTTGAAAAAAAAGTAATGTGTTGACTTGAGGACGAATATAACCAACTTGTCGCTTATGGCAGTGCAGCACTAAATCCCCGCCTTCGAGAACATCTGGCACTTCTACATAAAGGACACTAACCGTATCTGGAGGCTGAATTGTTTTGCAGTAAGAGCGCAAACTACGATCAATATGTTTATCTACGCGAGAACCCGTCTGTAGCAGCAATGGATTAAGATAAAAGGCATTACAGGTAGGCTGTAAAGCAACGCTCAGATAAGGTTTAAAGAAAGGAAAGTGGCGCTCGACTTCACTAATGCCAGAGCGCTGAAATACTAATGAAAAGCCTTTAGTACCAACAAAGTCTCGGTTTAAATTATTGACTGAAAAATAAGAACAAGCTAGGATTTGTTTTTTTAACTTACTTAAATATTTAGGGTCAAAAACATTGTGTGAAGTGCGGTAATAACTCATTAAATTTGTAATTTCTCCTTAGTACCTAGGTGTTGGATAAGCTTTTTAGCACGCCCAGCGATCGCTTCCCAATCTTCGGCTAATACTAATTGTTGCGGAAACAACTCACCAGAAAGTCCAACTGCTACTGCTCCGGCTAAAATAAATTCTCTAGCATTTTCTAATGTTACGCCGCCAGTTGGAATTAACGGAATATGACTCAGTGGTCCTTGTAAACTTTTGATATAACTAACTCCTCCCATTGCTTGAACTGGAAACACTTTTACACAACTGACTCCCATCGCCCATGCAGTAACAATTTCTGTAGGAGAAAGCGCTCCTGGGATAATTGCAACACTCCTTTGTACTGCGGCTTCAATCATTGCGCGATCAACGTGGGGAGTAAACAAAAATTGTGCGCCAACAGCGATCGCGTGTTCCATTTGTTGAAGGGTTAACAGTGTTCCCGTACCAATCGTACAAGCGGGTAATTCTGAACGTAGGTGACTAATTATTTCGGCGGCGCGATCGCTATTCCAGGTAATTTCAATTAGCTGAATTCCTCCCATAGCAACAGCCTTTGCCATTTGGCAGGCTTGTTCCATTTTTGAGGCGCGGATAACTGCGATCGCTTTACCAACACTTGGAGCATATGCACTGTTTCCCTGCAACAGCGTTAACCAAGACTGATCAGACATTTTTTATATTTAACGCACTGGATGAATTAGGTATTGGCAAGCTTATATTTAAGCCTTAAAACAGACTTAATTCAGTCGCCAGAAGGATGGAGTTGAGCAGATATATTCATAGTCTAGTAATAAGACAAAGTAAATGATTAGGAAAATAGCAATATGCCACTTTACAAACTCGAAGATTTTGATCCAGCCTACCAGGAAACTTTAGGGGGCGACGATATCAAGGGCTTGGATTTATATACTCAAGGTGGAGAAAAAATCGGTTCCATCGCTGATGCTTTAGTTGATCCAGAAGGTCGTTTCCGGTATGTAGTAGTTGAAACAGGCTTCGGGGGTATGGGCAAGCAAATATTGTTACCCATTGGGCTTTCCCACATTGATTATAATGCGCGGCGGGTCACAGTTGATGGTTTAAGTAAAACGCAAGTCGAACATTTACCTGAGTACAATAACCGGATGACGGTTGATTACGATTACGAAGAGCAGGTGCGGGGTGTTTATCGCCCTATGACTTCTACAGCAGGCACTTCTATTCAGTCTAATACTGCTGCTTATGATCGTAATACATATAACTATCAACAAGATGCAGCTTTATATGATTTAGATGAGCAAAAGCATCAAGTCATTAAACTTTATGAAGAGCGGTTAATTGCAAATAAAAGCCGTGTTAAAACCGGGGAAGTAGCAGTTGGTAAACATATTGAAACCGAAACAGCGCGAGTTTCAGTTCCAATTGAAAAAGAGCGAGTGATCATTGAAAGAGTAACTCCTACAGATACTGGCAGTGTAGTTTCTCCTGGCGAAGCTAACTTCCAAGAAGGAGAAGTTGCGCGGATAGAAGTATTTGAAGAAACGCCTGACATTCAAAAAGAAGCTTTCGTGCGTGAAGAAGTCAGAGTAAAGAAAGTAGTAGAACAAGACACAGTTGAAGCTCAAGAAACAATTCGGCGTGAAGAATTGGATATCAACACTGATGGAAATCCGCTTATGAATGACGGAAATTCAACCTTAAATGACCGAATTTAGATAATACTAACACTTATCTGCAAGTAATTGGTTAGTGAATACAGGGGGTAATTTTATAAGTTACCCCTAATTAAAATATTTAGGCAAATTAAAATTTTTGTTTGAGAAATGAGTAAATAATTATTTAAACTAAGTTCACTAAAATTGTTAAGCATCGAACACAGTTGATAGCTTTTTATTATAAATGTTAGCAGTGTAAATAATATTAAGGAACAACAATATGGCTCTTTACAAAATTGAAGAATTTTACCCTAATTACCGAGAAGAACTGTTTGACGGCGATGATATCAAAGGACTTGATGTCTATGCTGGAAAAACACGCGAAAAAATTGGCTCTATTGAAACTGCATTAGTTGATGAGGAAGGTCGTTTTCGATATTTTGTTATTGATACTGGCTTTTGGATTTTTGGTAAAAAAGTCCTGCTACCAGTCGGTTATTGCCAAATTGACGATCAAGCGCGGCGGATATATGCAATACGTATTCTGAACAAAAAGCAAGTAGAAGATTTACCGGAGTACCACGAAAATACAAAGGTTAATCATAAATATGAAGAACGGGTGAGGAAGGTTTATCACACTTCATCTACTGCTGTAATGCCTGTTGAGGTATCAGCACCCCTAGAAGCATCAGTACCTTTGAATTTACCTGATCCAGCTTTTCAGTCACGTGCTATTTCCGCTCATGCGAATAATGGTAATTCTGACTCCGATACCTACAACTATCAGCAAGACCCATCTGCATATAACTTAAATACTAGCGATCATCAAACGCTCAACTTGTATGAAGAGCGGTTAGTTGCCAACAAAAAACGCCGCCAGACAGGAGAAGTGGTAGTTGGCAAACACATTGAGACTGAAACAGCACGGGTTTCATTGCCTTTAGAAAAGGAGCGAATCATCATTGAGCGTACTACCCCAACAGGTAGTAGAACGATACCTTCTCCTGGGAAGATTGAGTTTCAAGAAGGAGAAATAGCTCGGATGAAAGTATACGAAGAAATGGCTGATATCCATAAAGAAGCTTTTGTACGTGAAGAAGTCAACATTAGAAAAGAAGTAGAGCGAGATACAGTTGAAGCGCAAGAAACGTTGCGGCGTGAAGAATTAGATATTGATACTAAGGGTAGTTAGGTTGCAGGTAATAAAGTTTGATCATCAACCATAAACTCCCTTTCAAAATTTCTATCTAAGTTTGTAATTAAATTAAGGTAATCACCTGGTTTATCTTTGGTTAAGATAAATAGAAGCAGGACTAATTTTAGTCCTGCTTCTGCTTTTTGCGATTTTCCAAACTCTGCAAACATTAGCCGTTTACTAAATATATTTTTTACTTAAAGTATAAAACTGAAGTTAATTCAGTCGCTAGGAAGATGAAGTAAAAATAATTATTTTCTAAAGTAAAGCTACTATCAAATCCAAACTTTTGAGGATTAATTAAATGGCTCTTCTAAAACTTGAAGATTTCGATCCAAACTACCGCGACACTTTTGAAGGCGGAGACCTCAAAGGTCTTAGCGTCTACGCAGAAGGAGACGAGAAGATTGGCACAGTAAGTGATGTGTTAGTAGATGAACAAGGTAATTTCCGGTATTTTATCGTTGACTTAGGCTTCTGGATTTTTGGCAAAAAAGTCTTGCTACCCGTTGGTCGTAGTCGGATTGATTATGGTGCAGACCGCGTGTATGCAATTGGCATGACTAGAGAGCAAGCAGATCATCTACCTGAGTTCAGCAATCTTGAAAAGATTGATTATGACTATGAAGAGCAGGTAAGGGGTGTATATCGTCCTGCTGCTACTAGATCTACTATGGTAGACACATCAGCATCTTTAGAATCATCAGCACCCTTGGAAGCATCAGCACCTCTAGATACAGCATCTATGGCTGGTATGAGTGCCATGGCAGCTCAACCTGCGGTTACTCCCACTTACAACCGTGATACTTACGACTATCAGCAAGATGCCTCTCTGTACGATTTAGATGAGCAGAATCATCAAACTCTGAAACTGTATCAAGAACGCTTGGTTGCAAACAAACAACGGGTCAAATCAGGGGAAGTAGCGATTGGCAAGCACGTTGAAACCGAAACAGCGACAGTGGCAGTTCCAGTCGAAAAAGAGCGAGTTATAATTGAGCGCGTTACCCCAGCAGATGCTGGCAGAGCAGTTAGACCTGGAGAAGCTACCTTCCGCGAAGGAGAAGTGGCGCACGTAGAAATATACGAAGAGCAGGCTAGCGTTCAAAAAGAAGCCTTTGTGCGTGAAGAAGTTAGAGTCAGCAAAGAAGTAGAGCAGAAAACGGTTGAAACCCAAGAAACACTAAGACGCGAAGAATTGGATGTTAATACAACCGATACTCCAATCGTAGATACTTCTAAGCGCTTACCTAATGACCGCATCTAAGCTACTACATCTAACTCCCACATTTTAGATTGAATTAGTAAGGGTAAGTGGTAAACTGCCCTTACTTGGAAATAGTACAGGTGGGAAAAATTTAAACCTACCTGTACTTTATCAATACTAGAAAAAAGCAATTTAATCAAACCTATAAAAATCTGGGAAAAATGAATAATGAAACGTCTCGCCAACAACTTGAATCTATAAAAGAAACTGCTCAGATTAATCGCTCAGTTGAAAAATTAAGAATTAAACTGAAAAACTTTACTGTAATTGATAGGCAGAGTGAAACAGTAGGCGCAGTACAAGATATAATCTTGGGGACTAATCGCCAGATTAATTTTGTTATATCTCAAAATTATAATGCTCAAAGCTCCCGCCAGTTTTTATTGATTAGTAAGCTTGTCCAAAAAGTTGACCCTTCTAATCGCTCGGTTATTGTAGACATTAGCAAGTCCGAAATTGACGCTCTCCCTGAATACGTAAAACAAGAGACACCAGGCATGGAAACTCCAGAACTTCCAGACAATGCGGAAACGCCTGCCGATGAAGCAGCCGATAAAGATATAACGATAGATAGTGATTTCTATCCTTCAGTAATGCCTGCGGCAAGTGTTGATACTTTCAATCTAGACACACTAGAGATGGGATCAACATCTGATCTCTCATTAGATGAGATAGATATTTCAGAGGAAGATATAACAATAGATAGTGATTTTTATTCTTCAGAAATTCCCCCTAAAACAAACGCTGAAGTCGACATAGACGCTCTTTTTAATCTAGCTAGTGGAGAGACGGTATTAACATCTGATGTTGGATTAGCTGATACGCAACAACGGGATGATTTGATAAATAGTGATACTTCCGAGGTGTTGGAAGAAGAACTGATCCGTTTGCTAGGAGAACGATTGATTGTTGGTCGTAGCAAGCGTAAAGTTGGAGAGGTGATCGTCCGCAAAGAAATTGAAACTCGGATGATCCAAGTTCCAGTGCGCCGGGAAAAACTGATTATTGAACAAGTAAGTCCAGAACATAAGCAACTTGCAGAAATTGACTTAGGAGAAGAGGAAATTTCTGGAGTTGACTTGACGGCGGCGGAAATAAGTGGAAATAAGATGCCTGTAGCAAGAGCGGATAATGAATTAACTGTTACGGGTGAATTTAGCTCACCTAAAATAGCAAGTTTACTATTAAACGCGATCGCGCTTGAACGTCGTCAAGGATGTAAGAAAGTGCGCCTAGAAATAGTTGTTGAAGATGTTGAGCGTCAGAAATCTTATCAAGAATGGGTTGATCGCGCTTCGGGCAACACACCTTCCTCTAATGTATAGAGATTAACGTGATATAAATTATAGGATGGGCAGAAATGCCCATTTTTTTTGTATATTCCAAGCCTATATGAACACAGGGCTTACGCAGATCCTTTAACGGGAAATTGGCATTGCCTACTCTCCTACAAATAGTGTTGTAAGTTTCAATTTGCGTAATTCTTGTCATCAAGTAGTTGCTCGAACATCCGTAAAAGAAAAAAGTCAGGGTAACTCTGGAAAATCCATCAAATTACCCTGACTTTTTAGGTTATAGAAATCTACGCTAATGCAGCTATTTTGACATCGTTATTTGCTAGCACATCTTGTAGTTCCTCAGCGTCTACTGTTTCCTTTTCAACCAACATTTGTGCTAGTTGATCTAGAACGTGACGGTTATTTGTTAACACCTCTTTAGCACGGTGGTAAGCTACATCAACTAACTGATGGACTTCATCATCAATTGTGGCGGCTGTTTCTTCCGAGAAATCGCGCTCTGCGGTGATGTCCCGACCAAGGAACATATTACCTTGCTGACGACCAAGAGCAACTTGACCAAGGCGATCGCTCATTCCAAATCGAGTTACCATTTGACGCGCTACTCTAGCCACCTGTTGCAGGTCATTTGATGCGCCTGTTGTGACTTCTTCTTCACCGAATACCAATTCTTCAGCAATTCGACCACCCAAAGCCACCGCCATCTGATTTTCTAGATAAGAGCGGCTATAAAGACCAGTATCCATCCGATCTTCACTAGGCGTGAACCAAGTTAAACCACCAGCGTTACCACGAGGAATAATGCTAATCTTCTGTACTGGATCATAATCTGGCATTAACGCTCCAACTAAAGCGTGACCTGCTTCGTGATAAGCAACTAAAGTTTTGCGCTTCTCGCTCATCACTCGGTCTTTCTTCTCAGGCCCAGCTAGGACGCGATCAATTGCATCATTGACTTCATCCATCGAAACTTCAGTTAAATTCCGTCGTGCTGCTAGAATTGCTGCTTCATTGAGCAAATTAGACAAGTCTGCGCCTGTAAACCCAGGTGTGCGACGAGCAATTCTATCGAGATCCACATCTTTTGCGAGTGTTTTACCACGCGCATGAACCTTGAGAATCTCGGAACGTCCTGCATAATCAGGTCGATCTACTACAACTTGGCGATCAAATCGACCCGGACGCAGCAACGCCGCATCCAACACATCAGGTCTATTTGTAGCAGCAATAATAATGATACCAGTATTGCCCTCAAAGCCGTCCATCTCGGTCAGCAATTGGTTCAGGGTTTGCTCACGCTCGTCGTTACCGCCGCCTAAGCCAGCGCCTCGCTGACGACCAACAGCGTCAATTTCATCAATAAACACGATGCATGGTGCATTGGACTTTGCTTGCTCGAACAAGTCACGCACACGGGACGCACCCACACCGACGAACATTTCGACAAATTCACTACCAGAAATTGAGAAGAAAGGAACACCAGCTTCGCCAGCTACAGCACGAGCTAATAAGGTTTTACCAGTTCCTGGAGGGCCAACTAGCAGTACACCCTTGGGAATTTTTGCTCCTACTGCTGTAAAGCGATCGGCGTTTTTCAGGAAGTCTACAACTTCGTTCAATTCCAGCTTGGCTTGGTCAATACCTGCGACATCACCAAAAGTTATCTGCGTTTGCGGTTCCATTTGCACTCTGGCTTTAGACTTACCAAAGTTCATCGCTTGGCTACCAGGGCCACTCTGAGCGCGCCGCAGCAAGAAGAATAAGCCAACTAATAGCAGCGCTGGAACAGCTAAACTGCTTAAGGCTTTAAACCAGAAACCTTCATCGGTTTGAGGTAGTACAGCGATCTCAACTTTATTTTTAATTAAGGTGTCGATTAGTTCAGGGTCGTTGGGTAAGTTGACAATCTTCTTCTCACCGTCCATTGGTGTGACTAAAGCTTTAGTCCGATCTGAACTAAGGTTGACTCGCTCAACTCTACCTTTTTGAACTTCTTGAATAAATTGACTGTATTTCCATGTCTCTCTGCTTTGGGGTTGTTTGTCAAAAAATGCTGTTCCTAGCGCAATGACAACAATCGCCAGCAGGGCGTACAGTCCGGCATTTCTCCACCGTTTATTATTCACCGAGGTCAATCCTCCTAAGATTATGTGCGAGGGCGCTTTAATTTAATGTTAACTATTATTAATCTACATTAGAATTCTCGCTGTTGTCAGGCAGAAATAGCCGCCGCAGTTGATTTAAGGCGGTATGGTGGGGATCGTAGGTCAAATCAGTTGTCTTTTCACTTGCTGCTTGCCTCTGAATAACTGTGTGGATAGGCACAACTTCTACTACGCTGTTCGTATAGGCGATCGCCTCAAACACTAACTCTTGCCCCCAGGGTTCCTCTCTAACAGGCTGTTCGTTGCGGTGTAGCCAATTGATTAATTGCGATCGCACTACTCCCGGTAAAATACCCGCTTCTAGTGGGGGTGTCCACCAGCTGCCATTGCGCCACCCCCAAAGATTTCCCGTAGTAGTTTCTAGCCAATTGCCGCTTGCATCTACTAAAATTGCCTCTTGGGCTAATCCCTTTTCGGCGGTAGTTTTTGCTAGCCTTGCACTGAGATAATTGCCCGTTTTGTATGCAGGGAGCGATCGCCTATATTGATTTCCTGTTGTTACACTAGCTGCTATACCATAACATTGCTTTTCTGTCAAATTAGGTGGTAAAAAGCGTCCAGTAATCCACTCGCGCCCATCTGGAAAGATGGTAATTCTAAGTACGGGAAAGTGTGCCAGTAATATTTCGGCTCCCTGGCGTAAGGAGTTGAGGTTGGGTTGCTGCCAGTCAAAAAATTGTAAAGTGGACTGAATGCGATCGCAGTGTCCTATCCAGTTTGTCAAAGGATGATCAAGCGACTGCTGATAAACCCGCAGCGTTGTAAATACCGTTGCGCCATACAGTAACCCTGGATCATCAATCGCTAATTCCAGCGTCTTTCCCTGACTTAAATTGCCGTTGTACCAGAAAATAACAATAACCTCAGTCTTCTTTTGGGGATGTAACTTGGACAATTCCTTGAGGAGTAATAGATACTTTTCCGCCTAAAGCAACAATTCGTCTAATAACTAATTTCTGAGTTGAAGCATCAATTGGATTATTTAAAACCATTGTCCAAGCAGCAATTTGAGCGGATTTACTATTAGGATTTCGTGCTAAAAATTCAGCAGTTCGGCGTGAAATTGCTGCTACTTGCTTACTTTCTTCATCTGAATAAGTGCTAGCCCATTGTGCTGCCATTTCAAATGAATGTTTTGCTGCTTGAGAGTTTCCTAAAAATAATAATTCATCAATTCCTTTATACCGCCAAACATAATAAGACTTATCTGGAACTTTAGGGCTAAGTGATTTTAATCCTTTTTCCATTAATGCTACAGAACGTTCTGGCATTCCAGCATAAAGTGAGGTACTGCTAGAAAGAAATAGATAAGCTTGTAAAAAGTATGGATCGCGATCTAGTATTACTTCAAAGTATTCTGGACTTAGACTATATCCTGTTTTGTTACGAGCTTCATCATCTCCAAAATACTGTAAAAAGTTAATAAATACCCAGTTAGCAAATAAATTATCAAATCCCAAGGGTGGCAGTTGACGTAGGAGATTTAACCGTAGCTTTTCTGATTGTATTTCTCTTGTAAGCGTTTCTAATGAGGTAGTTTTTTGGTTGGATTTAAGTTTATTTAGTTCAGGTATTTGGAGTAAACCAACTCCTATGACACACAATAAAGCTATTAGAGACGCAGTAACTGACTCACGAAAATTTTGACGAGATAAAGCAAACATTTTTAGTTAAAAAAGACTTCTAAGACTGAGTTAAATTATCTTTAGCTTGCGCGTATATTGCCTTTTGCTCTAAGGTTGAGGAACTAAGGCATTCGGCATGAATACGCTCTAGACTCTCGATATACTCTTTATTTTGGCTCAAAATTGGGTTGTTACGACTAGAGGCAATTAAAGTCAGTTGTGCGCGTAGAGGAAGTTTACTAAAAGCTTCTAAACGTTTTTCAATCGAGGACATTTTTCACCTTGGGGATACTATCAAAAATCAGAGTTCAATGCTAGCTTTCCACTAGACGAGCGCAATTAATAGCACTGCAAGAAGTAACTAATCCATCATTTAAGGGTTCCTATACGGCTCCGGTATTTGCAGATCGTGGCATATTTTTTGAGCAAGAAAGTCATTTATCTCTCGGTGACGGGGAACGGCAGAAACCTTTTGAACAGCACGATTGATGTATATAGAATGATTTCCATCTTCACGTAAAAGTTGATAGCTATATGCCTCCAAGTGGCGAATAAGATCGCGCCGCTTCATGAAACTAGACTGAACGATTCGCGAATAACTTCTTTTCCTTGTAACAACTCCTCAGCCAGATCAGGGTTTGCTTCTAGTACAAGAGTGACTGCTTCTTCCAAGTTGGCGCGTGCTTCTTCCAAAGTATCAGCTTGAGTATTAGCGCCGGGTAACTCCTCAACAAAGCCAATGTATCCTTGAGAAACTTTCTGAAAAACAACTGTCAGTTTGATGTTCATATTCCTTTCTTAAACATAATTCTCATATTATTTAATGAACAGCTTGCCTGAACTTAGCAAAACACATAATACAGTCTGCAATAATCAGTTATTGCTACTAGAGTGGACATATTAACTGGAAGATATTAAAGCTGCTTCAGTTGAGCAACACACAAACAATAAACCATATTCCAAACCCTCTACTACTGCATGATAAGAAGCTTCCAAAATATTAGTTGATACAGCTACTGTCGTCCAGCGTTGATGAGCATTTTTCGATTCTACTAAAACACGGGTTTTTGCTGCTGTACCGCTATGTCCATCAAGAATTCGCACTTTGTAATCTGTTAGTTCAAATTCAGCAATTTGGGGATAGAAATTTACTAAAGCCTTTCTTAAAGCTGTATCTAAAGCTGCAACTGGGCCATTACCTTCAGCGGCTTCCAAAATGTCTTGACCATTGACAGCTATTTTAACAGTAGCAAGAGCATTGCTATTATGATTTTCTATTCCTTGCACTAAGTCACAGTGAACTTGAAAACCTTTAATTTCAAATAGCTGCTGTCGCTTTCCTAAAGCTTCACGCATTAGTAAGTCAAAACTTGCTTCAGCTGCTTCAAATTGATAACCTTCACTTTCTAAAGCTTTGAGACGTTGCAAAATTTGACGTGCGGCTGGATTATGTTTATCAAGTTCAATACCAAAAGTACGTGCTTTCGCTAAAACATTGCTAAGTCCAGCTTGATCTGAAATTACAATTCTACGTTGATTACCTATTTTTCCTGGTTCAATATGTTCGTAAGTGAGTGGATTTATTTCAACTGCTGAAACGTGAATACCACCTTTGTGAGCAAACGCAGAACGCCCTACAAAAGCAGCGTGTTCATCAGGAGCAAGATTTACAACTTCGCTAATAAAACGACTTACTTGGGTAATTTGGGTAAGCTGATTGTCTTCTAAACATTTGTAGCCTAACTTCAGTTGCAAATTAGGAATTAAAGAGCAAAGATTGGCATTGCCGCAGCGTTCACCATAACCGTTAATTGTACCTTGAACCATTGTGGCTCCTGCGATGACAGCTGCTAAGGCATTGGCAACGGCTGTATCTGAATCATTATGAGTGTGGATACCTAACTGTGTTTCAGGCGGAGTTGCCTTGATTACATCTCGGACAATAGAACTGATTTCGTGGGGTAAAGTACCGCCGTTGGTGTCGCACAAAACTAGCCATTCTGCACCAGACGCGATCGCAACTTCTAACGTTTTTAGCGCATAATCAGAATTGTGCTTATATCCATCAAACCAGTGTTCAGCATCATAAATTACGCGACGACCTGAAGCTCGCAGATACTCAATCGTGTCGCGGATCATCGCTAGATTTTCTTCTAGACTTGTTTTCAATCCTTCAGTAACATGAAGATCCCAAGACTTACCAAAAATTGTTACCCAGCGAGTGCCAGCAGCGAGAATTGCTTGCAGCATTGGATCTTCTGCTGCTGTAATATTAGGGCGACGAGTAGAGCAAAAAGCAACTACTTGAGCTTGCGTTAGCGGTTCTTCTTTTAACTGCCAGAAAAATTGCACATCTTTAGGATTTGCACCAGGCCATCCACCTTCAATAAACGGAATACCTAGCTGATCCAATTGTCGGGCAATTCGCAATTTATCTTCAGTTGATACCGATAGTCCTTCGCGCTGTGTACCATCCCGTAGGGTGGTGTCATAAATCAAAACCTGGGTTGAGGAAGCGAGAGGCAATTCTTCAGTCATAAGAAAAGATAAAACTGGGGGAGAACTGAAACGCCAAAGAAGACTATTTTAAGGCAATGTAGAAGTATACGATACTAAAATAGATGGGTTTGAGATGGTCAAGGTACTAGCTCAGGGTAAAACTATAACGTGCAATCAAGGGCGCAATCTGCGTGAAGTCTTACTAGAGAATGGCATTGACCTTTACAACGGTGGTTCGACGGTAATTAACTGTCGTGGTATTGGTACTTGTGGTACTTGTGCTGTGGAAATAGTGGGAGAAATATCACAAGCAAATTGGCGCGATCAAACACGAAGATTGCTTCCTCCCCATTCTCCTACAAGAAACTTGCGTTTAGCGTGTCAAACTCAAGTTTTGGGTGATATTAGTGTTACAAAATTTGACGGGTTTTGGGGTCAAGGAAATCGCATTGTTTGGAGCTAGACAAGATTAAATATAAGCTTGCCATGAATGTATCAAGTGACGTTTTAATTATTGGTGGCGGTGTAATGGGACTTGCGATCGCAATTGAACTAAAATTGCGTGGCGCATCTGTTACCGTCCTCAGCCGCGACTTTCACGCCGCCGCAAGTCTAGCAGCAGCTGGGATGTTAGCGCCCCAAGCTGAAGCAATTCCCCCTAGTCCGATGTTGGAATTGTGTTTGCGATCGCGATCACTCTATCCTGAATGGACGCGCAAACTCGAAGAACTTAGCGGTGAACCAACTGGATACTGGCCTTGTGGTATTTTAGCGCCAGTCTATGAAAATCAGGGATCAGGGATCAGGGATCAGGGATCAGAAGAATTTGCGATCACCTCTTCTTCCCATATTTCCTCACTTGATTGCCCTGCTGAGTGGTTAGATAGAGATGCAATAAATCTTTACCAGCCAGGATTGAGTTCAGATGTTGTTGGTGGTTGGTGGTATCCCGAAGATGGACAGGTAGATAATCGCGCTTTATTACGCGCCTTGTGGACAGCAGCTGAATCGCTCGGAATTGATTTACGCGACGGCGTTACAGTAGAGGGAATTCAACAGCAGCAACGGCAGGTAATTGGTGTGCAGACATCGGTTGGCGTAAGCCGTGCCGAACACTATATTTTGGCAACTGGAGCATGGTCAAATGAATTATTACAAATTCCAGTAAGTCCCAGAAAAGGACAAATGCTATCGGTGCGAGTGCCTGATTTTAACAATAGTGTGCCTTTACAACGAGTTTTGTTTGGCTCAGATATTTATATTGTGCCGCGCCGTGATTTTTGTTCCGAGACGCTACGCGAACGCCGCATTATAATTGGAGCCACAAGCGAGGAAGTTGGATTTACCCCTCACAACACTCCGGCTGGCATTCAAGCCTTACTTCAACGCGCCATCCGCCTTTATCCACAATTACAGCATTATCCTATTCACGAGTTCTGGTGGGGTTTCCGCCCTGCTACGCCAGATGAATTACCGATTCTTGGTTCTAGTCCTTGCCAGAATTTAACCCTAGCTACAGGTCATTATCGCAATGGTATTTTACTTGCGCCAATCACAGCCGCTTTGATAGCAGACTTGATCTGGGAGCAAAAATCTGATTCTTTGCTAGATCATTTCCATTACTCTCGGTTTTACCGCAACAAGAGTCAGAATAATTCCCCATCTCCCTTGCTTCCCTGCGCCTCTGCTCAAGAACTCCCTCACCCCTCACCTAAAATGCAAACCCTCATATCCCTAAAACAGTCGCTTGATCGCCCTTTAACTATTGCTGGTAAAACTTTCCAATCTCGTTTAATGACAGGGACTGGCAAGTATCGTACCTTAGAGGAAATGCAGCAAAGCATTACTGCTAGCGGTTGCCAGATTGTCACTGTTGCGGTGCGCCGTGTCCAGACAAATGCACCCGGACATGAAGGTTTAGCTGAAGCTTTGGATTGGACAAAAATTTGGATGTTGCCGAATACAGCTGGCTGTCAAACTGCTGATGAAGCTATCCGTGTGGCGCGTTTAGGACGGGAAATGGCGAAGTTATTAGGGCAAGAAGACAATAATTTTGTCAAGTTAGAAGTAATCCCCGATCTTAAGTACCTGTTACCTGATCCGATTGGCACTTTAGAAGCGGCAGAAAAACTTGTGAAAGAAGGCTTTGCCGTTTTGCCTTATATCAACGCTGATCCAATTTTGGCTAAACGCTTGGAAGATATTGGCTGTGCAACAGTAATGCCTCTAGCTTCGCCGATTGGTTCTGGACAAGGATTGAAAAATGCTGCAAATATTGGGATTATTATTGAAAATGCTGGTATACCAGTTGTAGTGGATGCTGGAATTGGTACGCCGAGTGAGGCGGCGCAGGCGATGGAATTGGGCGCAGATGCGTTGTTGATTAATAGTGCGATCGCTGGTGCTAAAAATCCTGCTGCAATGGCGCGTGCTATGAGTCTAGCGACTGAAGCTGGACATCTCGCCTACCTTGCTGGCCGAATTCCAGTGAAAGCTTACGCAAGTGCTAGTTCTCCCCTAAGTGGCACAATCAGCAGCTAGATTCCTAACACGTAAAGCTAGTATTATTAAGTTTTAGGGGTGCAAATCAACTGATTTAGCCTTCAAGCCCCTGTTTTAATTTTTATTTGTAAAGATTTGTTGCAAAATTAGCTAAGTAGTTGTACTATATTTTTATTGCAGTTATTGAAATTAAGCAAAATAAGGATTTTTTAATGCCCTATACAACTGAAGATGGCGGACTTCTGAATAACTTTGCGAAAGAGCCAAAGGTTTATACCGCAGAACCTCCTAACACAACTGAAAAGCGAAACTATATTTTAGGAGGAGTAGCTGCTGTAGTATTGCTTAGTGGTCTAATATTTGTTGCTTTTTCTGTATCTAGTGTGGGTTGATAACAAAAGATTTTACTTAGCAAACTATCATTATATTTGCATAACCAGGTCTAGAAAACTGTAGCTACCTGGTTTTTTAGTCTTTTCAATACTAATTGTTTTAACCGCAATTTTGGCGAAAAATTTGCAAGGTTTTAGAATGATTAGACTATAACTACTTAACTACATACTAAGAGCAACCTGGACGTTTAGTGTCTTCTGCCAAATAAGTTGCCCAAATCCCCCGTAGTAATTATTCGGGTAATTTGGTACTGTATATCTAATAATAGGCTAATCGCAACCGTAGAAGTGGGTGTTTTTACAGATTTTAGATTACATAATTATCTTGTTATTCAGCACTATTTATCTGATAATTTTCTAACACTTCTGGATTAACGCTAGAAAATAATGATGAGTAGTCAGCCTCAGCTAAACCTCTCTGCACAGCAACTTCAAGAATATTACGCACACCCTCAATACTGCTAATATTTAAGCCAGCTGATTGAGCTTCAGTAATGAACAACTCTGTGTCTTTTAGCAAGTGCTTGGTAGGGAAATTGGGGTTGGAGTAATTGCGATCGCGCATCCGTTGTAACTTTTTATCAAAGGTAGGCGCATAAAGGGCGCTATTCCGCAAAATTTGCATAAATGACTCAACATCAATTCCTTGACGCTGGACAAAGCCAAGACTAAGTGCAAAAGCAGTGCTAAGAGAAGCAATTAGTTGATTTAATGCCAGTTTAACAGCAGCAGCAGCACCGACAGAACCGATGAGCAGAGGTTCAGCACCAAAGTGTTGTAGTAACTCTGACCAACGTTCAAATTGTTCTGGCGTTCCACCTACCATTACAATTAGTTTGCCAGCCTCTGCTTCTGGGATGCTACCTAAGACTGGTGCTTCTAGATAGTCGCCGCCAGCAGCAATTACTTCTTCTGCAATTGCTTTACTTTCAGTAGGAGTGATTGTCCCCATTTGAATAATTGTTCGCCCTGCAAGTTGTTGGCGGGAACTTTCTGATAACAGTACACTACGGATTGCTGCGGCGTTAGTAAGCATTAGAATTACGCAGTCGCAAGCAGCAATAGCCTTGTGAGGATGTTCTGCAATTTCAACTCCAGCAGTTCGGAATGGTGCTAATTTTTCTGGGGTGCGATTATACGCAATAATCTCAATATTGGCATCTAAAAGCCTCTGAGCCATCGGTAATCCCATTAGCCCAGTACCTAGAAATGCTACCTTCATGCTTTTACATCTCCAGCCATAGTCGAGTGTTTAACTAAACTGGAGTCTACTTTGGTTGCGCCCAATTGTTAAGTTCAATTGGGCGGAAATACAGGATTTAATTCTATCTGACTTTGCTTATCCTCTTGTTCCTGTAGCAATAAGCCACCTAAGTGAATAATTGCTAAAATCACTGCCCCAATTGAGAGAACATAGCTATGTAAGGTATATAGATGCTGAACTGTCATCGTATTGACTGCACCGCCACCTGTGATGATATCTCGCACAAAGGAACCAATTACAGGGATAGTTTCGATTGTGCCTAACTCAATTTTGAAACGCCAGTAACCTAGTTGTGTCCAGTCTAGAAGCATAGCTGTCCAACCAAGGGCGATCACACATAAAGTAAATAATATGCCGCTAATCCAGGCTATTAACCAGTTACGATTAAATTTCTCTCCTAGAAACATTACCACGATTTCTATGAGAGAGACACCGATTACGCCATTACCTGCAATATTGTGGATACGCTGTATTAGCCAGCCGTTGGGAATCTCTAATGCGATCGCTTTCAGTGAATTATATGCCCCACCCGCCGTAGGTTCGTAGTAAAAAGCTAGTAGAACGCCTGTAAAAGCTGTTGTCAAACTGAGAGTCAGAATAACTATCGCCAAAATTGTAGCCAGTCGCCGCAGTACGAAAGCATAATGTAGGTCTTTCATGGCGGACTCCTACCTTATTTAGTTAATGAGTATTTATACTCTAACATTTCTTTCTCTGCGTTGGTTGTCAACTTACGATATCAAAAGTCCAATCTGTACAGTAATCTTCAAAATTCCGGCACTGTAGGTAGAAGGTATTTGTCGGCGTGTTTTATGGACTTTGGGGAGATGGCGAAGCATCAGAAGCCTTATTGATTGCTTGATTTCGCGCTAGTACAGTTTTGTAAGCCTGTTGAGGGTGGTTTATTTGTTCAGGGTGTTTGAGTTCCAGCAATGCCTTTGACAACATTGGATTTACATAGTGATTACGGATGCTGTCTGGTTCTCGTCCCAGTAGTTCAGCTAATGTTCGGAGTTGTAAGTAATGTTCGGAGCAAAGTTCTAGAATTACCTGTTCAACAAGTTCTTTATCAGTGCGACCCTTGTCACGAATAGGTGCAGCAATCTTCCGCAGGCGTTCGTAATGTTCGGAGCTTGACTCGTAATGTTCGGAGCTTGGCTCGTAATGTTCGGAGCTTGGCTCGTAATGTTCGGAGGGAAGCAGTGAAAGTAAATCCGATTGACTCTGATTAGGTAGAGCATAGTGCGTTCCACGACCACGACCAGATTGTTCTAACCAGCCATTTTTCACATGACGTTTAAGGCATTCCCCTATATCTCTAGGATGTTCCTGAGTGTAAACCTGAATGTCAGCATTACAAATCTCTCCAAATTGGTGCGCTAGTACCAAGACAGTACGATCTAGCTCTTTGAGTTCACAATAGTTATCCCCCACAATATCCCTTAACTCTTTCTCGATATTTTCGGGAATTAAGCTCACCATTGGTAATGCAACTGATGTCATTTCTAGGTCTAATTTTTCTGACACTAATGGAAACCACTGCTGCTCTATCCAAGCACGGAGAATCTTTTGAAAGCCGGAACCTGCCTTCTCACCCAAACCAAGCATTTGAAACATTTTTTGCAGGTTGGGGTTACGAGGATCGCTAATGCCACCGTCATAAAGTTGCTGAATAGAGATTCTTAAGCGACCAGGATTAGAGAATAAAAAACTATCTGTAAATTTGGTAATTACTATAGGGCAAGTAGACTGATGCTCTGCATGAATAAGGGTATTGACTAGAGCTTCGCGGAGTGCTTCATGTACATGAGTTTCACCCCGCCGCACTGCATCTCTATCAAGTTGAAATGGGACACTTATATCATTGACTAGACGACTGTAAACGCGATAGTAGAAGTTGAAAAGATTCGGCTCCCATTTGCCATCGAGTGTTAACCGATAAGTCCAGCGTATTTCTGGATCTTTAGACAACCGCTCTTGATAATCAAGCTGATAGTGAGGAAGTGCATCTAAAATACTGCGCTCACGACCAAACATGAGCAACCCTGCTATTGTTAAGCCGTCTTTATTTGTATTGCGATCGCGCCGCCAGCCACCCAACTGAATTAGCAAATTCTGATCATCTAATGCCAGCCAGGGGTGATCGGGTTCCCTAGAACTAAATTTTTGGCGAAATGATTTGAGTGCTTCTGAGTCAAGGTCACTAAGATTAAACCCTTGTAAAATCTGAATATCTTGAGGTTCATCATTAGCATCCCGCAACATCTGTCGCACTTCCTCTGAAATGCAGCGATAATCTCCCTCAAAATTGCGTTTGAAAGTGCCAGTCATGGGGTTGTTATTGATGTACACAGGGCGCTGTATTCGTGTAGCTCTGGGTACTTTTATGCTCACTAAATTGTGTGCTTCAACCTTCAAAACTTCCACATCAGAGTTGAAACAAATTGGGGTACTAAGTTTTTGTGAGTTGTTATGATTATTCCAAAAGTTTTTCAATAAGGAATCTGGGTTGCGTACTCCAGAAATAACAAGCCCACCTTTGATCTCGCTGACACCAAGTACAATGTAGCCTCCATCTGTATTAGCAAATGCAGATACTGTCTCCCAAAGCGTATTTGGTAATCCTCCATCAGCGGACTTAAACTCAATATCTTGGTCTTCTCCAAGACTCAGATATTCAAGCAATAATTCCAAATCGATTTTTTATTGGATCGTAGGTGTAAAGGTGTTGTAATACTGATCGCAATCTAGCATTTTAGTCACAGCTTCTGGTTAAATACCGATTTACTGCAATAGGGAAAGTAATCGCGCCTTAATGTTTCCAGAATAAGGGCGATTAACAATTAATGACACTTTTCCAAACTCCATTATTCAGTGCATGACAGCTTCCGGCTTGATCATTATGTATTAAGAGCGCGAACTAAGAAGCGGTGCAAGAAATTCTCGCATATACTGATTTACAAGCTGGGGTTGCTCTTGCTGTACCCAGTGGCTACAGTTTGAGATGTACTTGATCTGAAAGTCTCTGACATACGCTTCTGTGCCGTAGGTTAATTCTTTACCCAGCGCTGTATCATCTTCTCCCCAAATCATTAGGGTTGGCACTTCGAGAATACCCCAGTTATGACTTAAAAGTCCCTGTTGCCAAACATTGCGGTAATAGTTCAGCGTTGCAGTCAAAGCACCGCGTTTAGCAGCCGCATTCTTATAAGCTTCAATATCTGCTTGTGTAAAGGCGCTCTTATTAACAGCCATACCCTTGAAAGCGGTTTCAATTGGCTGGTAGTCTGAAGCTTGCAGGAGTAATTCTGGTAGCAACGGGAGTTGAAAGAAGAAGATATAGGCACTACGTAGCAATTGTTGTAGTGTGCGGAAACCTTCAGCAAATTTAGCCGGATGAGGTAGATTCAATACAATCAGCCGTTCTACCATGTCAGGATGAGCATAGGCAAAACTCCAAGCGATCGCACCTCCCCAATCATGCCCCATTAAGGCACAGCGATCATATCCTAGCCCCTTAATCACTCCTTCGATATCTTTGATAAATTCATCCATTACGTAAGCTGATTGCTTCGATGGTTTATCGCTTTCGTTGTAGCCACGCAAGTCAAGAGCAACGACTTTAAAGTCTTTGGCAAATTCTGGTATTTGATGCCGCCACGAGTACCAAAACTCTGGGAACCCGTGCAGCATTAACATTAACTCACCTTCTCCCTGCGTTACGTAATGCAGCTTAATTCCATTTGTAGTGATATATTCGTGCTGCCAAGTTTCTAATCCAGACATAATTAATACCCCTTAAAAGCAATATTAGCCGTAGCAGATGTTGTAAATATTTAATGCAGAAATGATTTCTAAAACAAAGCACCGCTAGAGAGAGGTAGTAATGTACTTTGATTAACAACTAAAATTATTTACTTAGGTAGATGATATAATTTAGTAAATATTGATACTAATCTTAATATAATTCCACTTAAGCACCATGAAAAAACAAGCACTACAGCACCCTTCAGATTGGGTTGAGCCACTGGCACGATTGGGCTATGCTGCAAAAGGAGTAGTTTACGGCATTGTAGGACTACTGGCAGCACAAGCGGCTGTTAGCGCGGGTGGTAGAACGACAGATACACAAGGCGCTCTCAGTGCAATCGTAACGCAGCCATTTGGCAAAGTTTTACTCAGTTTAGTTGCAATCGGCTTGCTCGGATATGTGGTTTGGCGTTTTGTACAGGCAATTAAAGATCCTGAAAATAAAGGCACTGATGCTAAAGGTTTAGTACAGCGTCTTGGCTATGCTGGTAATGGCTTAATATACGCTAGTTTAGCCTTAAGTGCTGTTAAACTTGTCCTTGGTTCAGGTAGTGGGAGTAATAGTAATTCAACTCAAGATGCAACAGCCCGTTTACTCTCACAACCCTTTGGTCAATGGCTGCTAGGAACAATTGGGGCGTTTATAATTGGTTTAGGTTTCTATCAGTTTTATAAAGCTTTTACTGCTAAATTTCGCAAAGAAATGAATTTAAGTCAGTTGAGTGATACAGAAAAAACCTGGGTAACATTCATTGGTAGATTTGGTTTAGCAGCAAGGGGTGTTGTATTCTGCGTTATCGGCTTTTTTCTAATTCAGGCTGCACGCCATTCTAATGCTAGCGAGGCGCGAGGTTTGGGTGAGGCATTACAAGCGCTAGAACAACAGCCTTATGTGCCTTGGGTTTTAGGTATTGTCGCGGTTGGCTTGGTTGCATACGGGATTTACATGATAATTCAGGCGCGGTATCGTCATCTTGTTACAAAATAAAATAACAAGTTATACTTTTTTGAACTATTGCCAGTATGGTCGACCTTTCCAAAAAATACCAATAATAATACCTACTAATTGAAGTTGATCTAAGCTAATTAAAATAGGCATTAAAGGTAGCAGTGATTTTAAAAGCAGGAAGACGGCTAAACATAGAACTAATGCCCATAAATTAGCGGTGTTAATGATAATTTTTTGAAAAAATCGTTCAAGTAAATAAACAGCCATTGCTCCTACACCAATTGCTGTAACAAATGTCATCAATAAACCCAACGAACCTGTATACAAAAAAGATAGGGTGCGCTCGATTGCAGGAGATTGTGTATATCCTAGTGTTAGTAAGAATTCTAGAACTACAAGAATAATAGTAGTTAGAGCAGAAACTTGAAGTAGCGATCGCCAAGGTAGAAATTTTAAGCGCCGCAGAGGATTTGCCATATTCCACCCAGGTAATAGATTGCTTTAATTCTATGCTGAGTTGTCATCCACCAAAAGATTATTGGCATTGTTAAAAGTTAAGCTTACAATTGCATGATGTCAGTAAGGTAGGCGATCACACTTGCCCAACCAATAGATAGTGAGGATTTGAACCACTAACACTATAAAGGCACAAAAAGGCTAAATATCTTCAACAAGCTTTGCGCGTCTGCATCAGCAGCCAATATCAAATCATGCAGAAGAAACCAATGTAAAAAAATCTGCTGCACTAATTATGGAAACGCCTTGATAATTTCCCAACGGTAGCAAATGGCGTTTATCGCCCGTAACGATGTGAGTTGCACCGCCAACAACTGCACATTCTAAAATCATGTTATCGTCGGGGTCAGTGATGCCCGAATCAAGAGTATTAGTAATTGTGACTAGCTGTGAGTAGTTGAGTACCAAATCAGCAGCTGCCTGAGCATTTGGGAGTGAATACTTAAACTTATCTTCCAGTTTTTCTTGAAATTCAGCAATAATCTCTTGGCAAGTTACCGATTGTACTCTACCCTCCCTTGCAAGTTCTAGACAGCGAGAGGGTTTACCATCCGGGGAGAAAAGGGCAGATAGCAGGATATTAAGCTAATCGGCACTAAAGTTGCATAATAAGAAATGAAGCCATTTAAAAGCAACGATGCCGCCCCCAGCCAAGAACTTTTTAACGTCAGAACAAGGCGAGCAGGTTACAGCAAGCTCTAAAAGAGA
>JAHHHE010000025.1 GCA_019359535.1 Gloeocapsa sp. UFS-A4-WI-NPMV-4B04 | reverse complement strand
GTTTTATCCTGTTCTTTAGTCAGAAACACCCTTAAACGGCTGCCCATATCCCTGTTACCTTGGTAAACACATTATCTGTATTTATTTATCTTTACACAGTTTGGTTTTCTCACCTCGTTCTACTTAGGGTAAAGATCCACACCCGCAAGTGTTGTCATATTATCTTCGTCATCCGTACCAACCCAAAGAGTAATACCGCTACGTTCTCTCACTCGCTCTTCTAAGTCAATAACGAGACTACGCCCGATTCCCTTCCTCCGATACTCGGAACGCACAACTAGGGGATGTAGTTCCCATACGTTCCCGTCGTACTGTCTAATTCCACCAATCCAGCCCAAAACTACACCATTATCATCAACAGCTACTCGGCTAATTCGGTCTGCTGTAAAAGATTCTCTCACCTCTTGCAAGGCGCTATCTATATCAGACCATGCACACCAATGTTTGAAGCTATCAACTAACAAAGCTGCTGTCTGCTGAATCGCTATCTCGTTATCAGGACGCAGATCGATAATTTGCATCTTAGTCTTGAGCGACATAATCAGCACGAAATTGATTTACAACGCGATCAAGTCCGACTGAATGAGAGGCTTTAAAAAGTATACGATCGCCTTTTTCTACAAATTCCTGCAACCGCTTGACTAAATCGGCATGACTAGAAAAGCACTCAACCGCCATACCTTCTGCACCGTTAGCTATTTCTGCTGCATCTGCGCCATCAACTAAAATCAACAGAGCATCCAAATTAAGCTGTTTTGCCGTAATTCCTACTTCTTTGTGAAATTGAGGCGATCGCTCTCCTAATTCCTTCATTGCACCCACAACTGCAATATGTCGCAATCCTGGTGTTTCCGCTAATAAATTTAACGCTGCTGTCATAGCTTCTGGTGCAGCATTGTAACTTTCATCTAAGATTACTAAATCATTGGGTAAATTATACCGTTGTGATCGCCCACCAGGAAGATCGATTTTTAAACCAGCGCTTAGGAGTGACCAATCAATTTGCAGGACTTTTGCCACCGCTAAAGCCGCCAGGAAATTAGAGGCGTTGTGACGACCTGGTAACGGTAAAGGTAGTTGGATTCCGTCTACATATATCTGATTGTCAACTAATTGTCCTTGAATATCGCCGCTTTCTAAGCCATAAGTTAAAGTTTCCCCTTGCCATACTGTCTTTGCTGTAGCAATTAAGCGGGAATTGTCGTAATTGAGAATTGCAACACTATTTGAGGGCATTTGAGCTAATAATTCACATTTTGCCTGCGCGATCGCTTCTTCAGAACCCAATCTGCCAATATGAGCCGTTCCCACATTCGTAATTACACCAACAGTTGGACGCACTAAATCAGTTAAAAGGGCAATTTCTCCCTTGGCGCGCATTGCCATTTCAATTACGGCGTAGTCATGCTCAGGCGATAGTTCCAATAAAGTCTTAGGAACACCAATTTCGTTATTGTAATTTGCCGCAGTTTTCAGCACATTTCCCTTAGTAGCCAAAACTGCGGCGATTAATTCTTTTGTTGTAGTTTTACCCACAGAACCAGTTATGCCAATTACTGGAATATTAAACTGCTCACGCCACCAACTAGCTATTTTTTGATACGCCTGTAAAGTGTCTTGCACCTGTAGTACAGGGAAATCATGATTTGAAAATTGAAAATCGACAATAGCGGCGATCGCTCCCTTCTCTATCGCTACTGACACAAATTCATGTCCATCGAACTTTTCACCGCGTAAAGCGACAAACACTTCTCCTGGTTTAAGGCTGCGGGTATCTGTCGTGATCTGAGTGAAGCGTGATTCTAAGGCGGAGTTGGATAAATTGAGCGGCTTGGCAACTAAAACGTCAGCTAGCTGAGTTAATGTGGAACAAGGCATACTTATAAGCGTAAAATTCCTAATAATTTGTGCCATTATCGCAGGAATCTTGTACCTGTACAGAGCCGCCTGATCTACAGTTTTTTGCAGCAGACAGTACCTAAATTAAACTCAAGTGATAATTTAATTTAATGCGTGCTAATTTGAATGTCTGTAACTTCCTATTAGTATAAGTTTCTCACTTAAAAATTTAAAATCCACAACGCGCTATAAGTAGTGTTCCTCTCTTCCAGCAAAGGCAATTATCTGTCACCAACAAGGATTAGTTGTTTGGCGACCAAGCGTGTCTCAAAAATGTCCCAACCATCAGCGCCGGAATATTGCTTTTCTAGCCTGGACATTTAAAAGAAGGTTGCTATTGGCATCAATGCTAAAATCTTTTCCTAGCGTGAAGCCTTTACCAATCAACTGCTTGTAGCAAAAGATTGTTGTGAAACTTTTAATCTCCTGCATGACATCGGTAGGAATAAGATGTTCTATACTCCAGAACACTGAGTCCTTATCAAACCAGATTAAGCGCTCAAGGCTGACAATCATTAAATGTGCGATCGCTTCAGTCGTAAATTGACTCCGAAAATGGCTGATCAAGTCTTTACCGATTTCCGAGTTACGGGTCATCATTGCCCTAGCCATCTTACCGATTTCTACTTCTAGCTGCCAAAAAGACATACTTTGCATTTTGATTCCTCTTCCAAGGTGATGCTTACACAGAGCTTTACAACTTGTGGTTTGCTAAGTATATCTAAAGAAGGAACTAAATATATCTCAGGGAAGATACTAAATATTTCATATTGGATGTAAATAATTTATAAGCAGAATTAGTATACAGAAATTAAATTTAGTATAGATACTTAAAAGCAGCTCTCACCCTGGGAATAATGGGTAAGAGCCTGCCATAGGATATATGTATAAGTTTTAGCGTTACCCAATGGGTACTCTACTTATAAGCTGTGGGTTTAAGCTCAACAGCCGGATAACTTTAAAATATAAGACAATACCAGTAAGAATTACCTTACTTTAAGTAAAAAATCTTGGTTTAGGAGAATGCTCACTACCCTTTTCAATCGTCTCGATCACTGTTAAACCGAGGTAAGAGCCTGCGGCTAACAGTACCACTGACATTAGATAGGCGTTTACAAGCATCCGAAGTGCGGTTTCAAAACAAATGTAAGTAGTCATTGCTTATTATGCTCAACTTTGGGCTGTGGCTAGTACCTCTTTATTACTTCACACGCTGGCTGTTAATTTCCACCGCAGAATCACTAGCTTTTGCCTCGTAACAATATATTACAACTGTAATTATACGGCTAAAAGTTGATTTACTTCTCAAAATAAAGTCTTTAGCAGTCTAATTTATTTTTATCAAAAAGTTCTTTAGCAAAGGTTTACTTTAATTTAATTTAGTGATAAGATAATCTATTTTTGAAATAACGCAACTCAGCTAACACCTCGAAGTTCTAAATCTGAAAAATTTAACTATGTTATTTAAAGCATATTGTTTCCAATATGAGTAAATTGAGGTATTTCAAGCTTTATTAATTCCTTACCTTAACAAGAAGGCTAGGCAGAAATCCTAGTTAGAAATCATGCGCTTTAAATTGCTATAAAAATTTAGTAAATTATGTTATTTAGTTTTAGCTTCAGTGAGTTAGAAGAATAATTATTTAGTTTGCTACTTTTTAAATGTCTACTAAAAATGCTTGTTTTTGTCTAGAGAACAAGCTTAACAATTTAGCATATTTAAAGGCTAATTACTTCTTACTATAATCTTAAGAACTCATTACTCTACGCATTGCTTTGAGCATTTCTAGCGACTGGATAAATGCGATGCCAACGGAAAGGTATACTCTATGCTCTTCGACCATGCGTTGCGCTTACGCAAAGCGACCATCGCGTCTTTGTTGAAGATTATTGCTTTTGGGTTGATGTAGTAAAGTTAACATTTAACACTCATACATTCCTTCTAACATTAGTCTTTTTGATTAATTATCTTTTGCTTCCTAAGCTTCTAACGTTACGTGAATTTGCAGAATACCTGCACTGCCATCTTTATAGTTTTTATCCTCTAGCTGCTGCTGTTCTCTAATTGAAACAGCACGTGCAAGTAACGTATATTTTCCAGCTACTTGAGGCTTCCATCTGTAGCGCCAAAGTGTCCACTCATGAGGCGATGTAGGAGAATTTTGTTCAGCTACTTCCCAAGTTTGTCCACCGTTGGTACTTACCTGAATTGCTGTAATTGGACTAGACTTATCAAGCGCCACACCAGCAATTAAAATACCGCTTCCCCAACCCGTTTTACCATCTTGGTTCAAAGTAACGTGATTTTGACGGTTCCAAACCCGTGTGTTTTGGACTTGGCGGACTAATGAATGGGTGGGAATTTCAGCAGTATTTGACCAACCTTGTCGTTCCCAAAAACCCCGTTTGCTCTTAGTAATTGCTTCAATACCAACTAACCACTTGGGTTGCTTTTGACCAAAATGTCCAGGAATCAAGATGCGTAATGGATAGCCGTGTGCTTGGGTAAGAGGAGCGCTATTCATCTGGTGTACTAACAAGACTTGAGGACGCATCACTTCTGCTACAGGCAATGTTGTTTCGTATGAATCTGCTCCATGTAAAATAAATTGCACCGCTTCTGGTTTCACGCCAGCTTGCTCTAAAAATGGTAACAATGGCGTACCAGTCCATTGAGCATTGCCGATCAGGTTCCCTCCGGCGGGATTACCGATACACTCCATTGTTAAGTAAATATTTTGTTGAGGCGCTGCCAGAATATCTTTAAAGGTCAATGTGAGGGGTTGAGTAACAGCACCAGTAAATTTTAGTCGCCAGTCCTCAATAGTGAGATTAGGAGGCAAGGCGTAGGACTGCACATAAAACTCACTTAGAGGCGTAATTATGTGATCGGGTAGGCGAGAATCAGGCTGGAATAAATTCAGTGAAAATAATGGTTCGACTTTCTGTGCCAGCAGTTGGCAACCTGGTAGCAAACTAGCGGCAATCAATCCAGTTGAGGTTTGCAGCAGTTGTTTTAAAAGTTGACGACGTTTCACTAAATTACCTTAGCCGTAAGTAAAAAATTAACAGCCAGATTTGTCCTGGCTCCTGTGGATGACGCAAAATTAACAGTACGTTCTTATCTTGATAACGAATAAACCTGACCATCAACCAATAGCCGTGTAATTCCTTTGGCTTGCAAATGAGAACGAGCCTTTTGCAGCATCCTGCTATCAGGAACTTTAATGACGCGATCGCGTTTAGTTGAAAATCGCCTCGCTACACGGTGATTATCAAACACTGGCAGCGTTTTCTGCTGATCTTCTTGAGAAGGAATTTGACCCAAATCGCCAAAATCTCTAAGTGGCCGTGTAATTAACTCTGATGCCCGATCTATTACTAAATAGCAAGTTTTGGGTAGATTTGCTTCAGACAACGGCAAGACTTGAACCAAAATTTCAGATGGTACTCGCCTTTTGATTTTAGGCGTTTCTGCTACATCCTCCTCATCTTCATCTTCCTCATCATCTTCTAAATCCGCCAATTCTTCTGAATCGTCTAGCAAGTCTTCGCCTAGCATTTGAGCTGCTAGAGTGTTAGCTTCTGCATTTGCAGCCTCTTCTAACGAACTGGATATGCTATCTGCTACAGAGATAGGACGATTAATGCGTTTAGGTTGATTGACAGGCTCAACTTCCACGCTAACTTCTTCAATCTCATCGTGATCTAGCTCGTCTATATCTTGATTAGGCGAAGTTGTACTGCTAGCCTCCAGATCGCTAGGAGTATCTAAGAGTTGGAGTTGTTCTGCACTTGCAGGCATTTTTTCCGGTTTGGAGACGGTACGCTGTCTCAACCGTTTAGACACAATAGCTGGAGAAGCCTCCTCTACTACTTTTGTTTCTACTACTAACGCTTCAGCAATCAAGACTTCTGGTTCTGGTTCACTTAGCGCTAGTTCACTAAAGAGTGGTGTTTGCGTAGTCTCTCCAGTTGAGGTTCGCGCCGCCCGCTTTTGTTGAATCAGCGATTCGTACTCCTCCTCTTGGAGTGTACTTTTTAGGAAGCGGCTAATCGTCGAATTACTGACACCATAACGTTCAGCCAGAGTTGAAGTTGTTTCTCCGGTGTGTCGGTATAAGTTAAGTATTTCTTGCTTGTCAGAATCCGATAGTTTTTTTACAGTCATAGCACAGTTTTTTATAAGCCCGTTTCTGCCTACCTTGGTAGGGAGAACGGCTTGATATGTCATATTCTAGAGCAACGCCAACAGTCAACAAGATTTTTTTGAACACTGGTAATATATATTTCAGCGCTCTAGTTCGCTAGGCTTCAATGTAACTTTTAATGTAGTTCAATTACATAAGATACAACGTAGAGTGAAAACTCTACCGTAATTATTTACTAAGGCTAGGAAAAATGTTAGCCTAGTAGCCATTGTAGCGATAATTAACACTAAGAAACTATCAGCAAGGAAGCCGAGCTTTTATACCATAAAAGTTTGAAATGCTAGAAGAAACAGATAAAACTTTGATAATATAAGCTCAGGCATAATAGAAACTTGCCTATAACTCATCTAGATGGTGAAGTTATGTTCTGTCTAGCTCAATAGTTTATTATCCTGCCGTGGCCGAGTGGATGAGGCAACAACCTTCTAAGTTGTACTACGGGGGTTCAAATCCCTCCGGCGGGGCTAAATTTTTTCCGTAATGGTATGGAAATCAACAATATAATTAGTCCAAAGTGAAATCTAACGTGACCAGTCCCTACGGAACAGTGAGTAGTGAGTAGTGGAAAACTGTACCGAAGATAATGGTTTAAAGCACCATTATTTTAGTTATGGAAGAGAAAAAAATTGTGTACAAGAAGCGTAGCCCGATAGACATGGCAGCGTTGCAGGAGGTTTCCGCCCGCATTTAAGCTGAAAAAACGTCTATTACCCAATCACGACGATTTATCTATGGGTCTTGACTACTCACTACCCACTTTTCACTACTCACCGCCCCCAGAGGGCGCTTGACGAGAATTGAACTTATGAAGCGATTGGCATTGTCCCAGACGCAGTTCGGGCTTATCTAGCGGCTGAGAACTACTGTCTCAACTCAACTGCTTAACTGCTGTAGAAATTAGTTTCCAAACGTAGCTGGAAATTTTGATAGATACTGGTACAAGAAGCATTAAGCAGAATAAACGGATGGAAATTCAAGCGACTGATACGCCACTATTGAACGTATCCCCGTCAGTCCGCAGCTTTAATCCACAACTGATGGAAATTACAGCGACTGATACACCAGTTTTAAGCTGGACTGGGGATGGCCTTGCAATTGGTTTTTTTGAATTTGAAGATGCCCCATTGACGGGCGAGTTGACCCAGCTGAATGAAAAATTTGCTGGTATTTTAGATGAATTAATTGTTGAAACGGAATTTAAGGGCTCTGAAGGCAGTAGCGCTGTCACACGAGTTGGCGGCGGTAGCCCAGTCCGCAAAATCTTCTTGGTGGGACTGGGAAAACCAGACACCATAAAACTAGACACCTGGCGACGGGCGGCTGCGGTTGTGGCGCGGCTAGCTAAAAAAGAGAAGTGCAAAACGCTGGGAATTAGCTTGCCGACGTGGAATAATGACCCAGATGCAACAGCAACTGCGATCGCAGAAGGCGCACAGCTGGCTTTATTTCAAGACAATCGGTTTAAATCTGAACCAGAAGATAAAAGCTCTGGTATTGAACAAGTTGAATTACTGGGATTGGGGAATCAAGAGCAAGGAATCGCCAAAGCTAAACAAATCGCTTCTGGTGTAATTTTGGCACGCGAACTCGTCGCTGCCCCGCCGAATTGGGTAACGCCAATTACGATGGCTGAAACTGCAATTGCGATCGCATCTGAACACGGACTGCAACTGAAAATCCTAGAACGCGAAGAATGCGAACAACTAGGCATGGGTGCTTTCTTAGGTGTTGCCCAAGCGTCTGATCTGCCGCCAAAATTTATTCACCTGACCTACACACCAGAAGGTACAGCACGACGTAAGCTAGCAATTATCGGTAAAGGCTTAACCTTCGACTCAGGCGGACTTAATGTTAAAGGCGCTGGCAGTGGCATAGAAACCATGAAAATAGACATGGGTGGTGCAGCAGCAACTTTGGGAGCCGCCAAAGCGATCGCGCAAATTAAGCCAGATGTCGAGGTTCACTTTATCAGTGCTGTAACTGAAAACATGATTAGCGGCCGCGCTATGCACCCGGGTGACATTCTCACAGCTTCTAATGGTAAGACGATTGAAGTTAACAATACCGACGCTGAAGGTCGGTTAACCCTAGCAGATGCCTTAGTATTTGCCGAAAAACTGGGTGTAGATGCGATCGTTGATTTAGCTACTCTTACAGGCGCTTGCGTCATTGCCCTTGGTGACGATATCGCTGGCTTATGGAGTAACGATGATGCCGTCGCTAACCAGTTAGTCCAAGCTGCTGAAAGAGTTGGCGAAAAGATTTGGCGGATGCCGATGGAAGAAAAATACTTTGACGGGCTTAAATCTCCCATCGCCGACATGAAAAACACAGGGCCGCGTCCTGGTGGTTCAATTACAGCTGCACTTTTTCTCAAAGAGTTCGTCAAAGAAACTCCTTGGGCGCACATCGACATTGCTGGTCCAGTTTGGACAGACAAAGAAAATGGCTATAACCCTGCTGGCGCTACGGGTTACGGAGTTCGCACTTTGGTCAACTGGGTAATGAGTGAGATCAGCTAAATAGAAAAACTAGCTGAATCCACAATTATTTTTTGAACCGCAAAGACAGTAAGGCACAAAAGAAGTTTTAATTTATCTTAGTGTCTTGCCGCTTTGCGGTTGGTAGCTAGCTGTAATTACTATCTTTTGGTCTTTGCTGTTCACCTTCGATCGCTTGTTTGATTTGAGGATTAGCAAGCAAGTCTTTAGCCATATCCATAAATTTCAGACTGTCGGGATGGACAGTTGAGCGCTGTAACATTGGTATTGGCTCGGAGTCTGATTGATTCTCGTTAGGTGTCGATGAATGATCTTCTGAGTACATAAATTCTGAGTTGAATTCACCTTAAACAAAATTGTATCTTGTTTAACTATTAAGATTGCAACTGAAATAGTCTAAGTCTGTCTTAGATAGCACGTGATTAAATTTCAAACTCAAATTAGGATGGATGTAAACCTTGCTCTTAAGCCCTCTCTTTACACCGCAAAGTTGCGCTTGTTGAGGCGAAGAGAATAGCGTTTAACTTGTCCTCTATCCTCTAACACAAAAGTTAGCCACGCATCCCTACTTGCGCTCTGGATGTGCTGCTGCTGGTGAGGGCGTACCCAAATCATTAATTGCAGCAATCATTTGGTACAAGCGCCCTAAGTCTCGCTGATTGAAGTAAAAAACGAGGCGGGGTAGTCCAACAGCTGTTTCGTCTTGAGCTTCTTGAGGTAATGCCTGACTTTTCTCTATCCGCCCTTTAACCACAATATCGCTGAAGTTAGTATTCAACTGTTCAACATTGGCATCAGATAAATCAGTTTTCAGGCGAATCACTAACTGATCACCAACGTAACGGCTAGAGTGATAAACCTGGTAAAAACGGGTGATTGCATTGCAAGCGACATCTAGATTATCTGTGATGGTGTAAAGACTAGGATCGTCTGGACTAATTAGGCCTTGTTGTACCAAATGTTTATAAATGTAATCACTCCAATCTTTCCAGTAATCTCCACCAGGGCGATCAATTAAAACTAGAGGTACTGGACCAAACTTACCCGTTTGACTTAATGTCATGCACTCAAAGGCTTCATCTTGCGTTCCAAAACCACCAGGGAATAATGCTACCGCATCACTTTCTCGCAATAGAAACAGCTTGCGAGTGAAGAAATACTTGAAGTTAATCAATTTTGGATCGCCAACAATAAATTGATTTGCCTCTTGCTCAAACGGTAGCTGGATATTCAATCCAAAAGACTGTTCTCGTCCAGCGCCTTCATTACCAGCCTGCATAATACCGCCACCAGCCCCTGTCATCACCATAAATCCCAGCTTGGTTACACAGCGCGCAAAATCAGCCGCCATCAGATATTCTGAAGCTTCTGGAGGCGTGCGAGCTGAACCAAAGATCGTTACTTTACGAACGTGCTGATATTTATAAAATAGTTGGAAGCCTTGTTCCATATCTGCCAAAGATGCTGACAAAATCTTCCAGTCTAAGCGGTCTATTTCACTGCTAGCAAGACGTACAATTGTAGCCATTGCCTGCTGAATTAATCTTTGGTGTTTTAAATCTGGTAGCTGCTCAATTAAGTCAGCGATATCTACTTTGAGAGATTCTATATTATTCAAATTAGGTTCAAATGTCATGAGTGCTGCCGCACATATTATTTAAGCCCTGAAGGAAATTAAATATTCCCCGCAGTAAGTTGAGGTGGACAATATCATTGTATGGGCGCACATCTATATGACCCTACGAGATATGTTGAAATTTATCGCAGTAGGCTGATTACTGCTGATTCTACCTAATTTCTAGATATAGGCACTTTTTTAAGAAGATAGAAAAGCACCTCTAGTTAAATTTTCAAGGTGCTGCTTTTAGATAGTGAATTTCAACTGGAAAAGCTGATTAAGTTAATTCAGTTGGGTTTTTCACAAATATTTAATTTGAGCTATCCCAAATTTAGCTGTTCAAAAATGGTTTACAAATCATTCAGCTTTAAAGATACTTTTCCAAAGTATTAGACAGAGTAGTTTTGGGTACTGCGCCGACAACCATATCAACTCGTTGTCCACCTTTAAAAATCATCAACGTGGGAATGCTGCGGATACCATACTGGCTAGCAACATTAGGGTTTTCATCTGTATTAAGTTTAACTACCTTAACTTGACCGTCGTACTGCTGGGCGATTTCCTCTACAACAGGAGCTACCATCCGACAGGGGCCGCACCAGGGAGCCCAAAAGTCAACCAAAACTGGAACTTCACTGTCAAGTACTTCTTGCTGAAATGTAGAATCTGTAACTTGTGCGGCTGGTGACATTGCCTGGAAATCCTTTGTTGTATTGTTGCTTACTTTGCTGAAAATTCTACCATAGTAAAAACCAGCGTTCCTGCCTTTAAAGAGTCTACATTTAGACAGATTTTAGCTAGCAGTGATGCTGCAATGGCGCTGATAGATATCCTAGATATAAGGAACCGCCCAAACAGTAGTTCGGGCGGAATGTGGTGTGAGGAGTGAACGGAAACATGCGTCTCCGCTTTTTATATTGTAAGCGACCTCTTGAGTTTTTTCAGTGACAACTCAAGGATTGGCAAAAAGAAAAGTAGTTTAAGTAAATCTACTTGCCCATTCCTAAGTGCTGTGCTTTTTGATAAACCTTGCCTTCAGTCAATAATGAGGGAGCAATTACAACTTCAACTTGCTGCATTTCTTTGATGTCCTTGGCTCCCAAAGTTCCCATACTTGTTTTTAACGCTCCCAAAAGGTTATGAGTACCATCATCAAGCAGCGCTGGTCCTCGTATAATTTGCTCACAAGTACCCGTCGTGCCGACCCGAATCCGAGTACCACGAGGTAAAACTGGGCTAGGTGTCGCCATGCCCCAATGATAGCCACGTCCTGGCGCTTCTTCGGCTCTGGCAAACGGTGAACCAATCATCACGCCATCTGCACCACAAGCAATACACTTACAAATATCGCCACCAGTAATTAAACCGCCATCGGCAATAACAGGAACATAGTTACCAGTCTCTTGATAGTAATCATCACGAGCAGCAGCACAATCAGCGATCGCAGTTGCTTGCGGTACACCCACACCCAATACACCCCTAGACGTACAAGCCGCTCCTGGCCCAATTCCTACTAGCACTCCGGCAGCTCCCGCCTTCATTAAATTCAACGTAACTTCGTAAGTCACACAATTGCCTAACACTACTGGAATCGGCATCTCGCGGCAAAATTCAGCCAAATCGAGCGGTGTTATTGAACTTGGCGACAAGTGAGCCGTCGAAACTACTGTTGCTTGGACAAAGAACAAGTCAGCGCCAGCTTTTGCCGCTATTGCACCGTACTTCATTGCTGCTGCTGGAGTGGCGCTAACTGCCGCAATTCCGCCTTGTTGCTTAATTTCGTTAACCCGTTGCTCAATTAATTCTTGTTTAATTGGTTCGGCATACAATTCTTGCATCAGCCCAACAAATTCATCTTTTCCTACCGAACTGATGCGTTCTAAAATCGGAGTTGGATCAGCGTAGCGAGTTTGGATGCCCTCTAAATTAAGTACGCCTAATGCTCCTAACTGCGACAGAAGAACAGCCATCCGCACATCCACTACTCCATCCATTGCACTAGCAATGATTGGAATTTCTCGCTCAATGCCGCCAATGCGCCAACTGGTATCGGCTATGCTGGGATCAAGTGTCCTAGTTCCTGGTACTAGGGCAATCTCATCTATACCGTAAGCTCTGCGAGCTGTCTTACCTCGCCCAATTTGAATATCCACTCTTCTCTACTCGTTCCCAAAGCTATTTAAGCTAGCGTATCAAATTCTAGGGAGGATCTGTCTCACGCTACGACGCACTGATCGCCAAGTGACTTTTAGGGTCAATTCGTTATCCAGTTGTGGCTCAATAATGTGAAGCCTAGAGCAAATCCTTAACTTACAAAAAATAAAACCCAGACAGCTAGCAGCCTGAATTTAAGGAAAGTAAATATGCAAGTCTAACTAATGCCTGCTCATGCTTAGAAATCTTGCTTTGAAAAATTTAAAAACTAGGCTCACTCCTCCAAAGACAATCAGCACATCAAGAAAAAATTGTGGCCACAGAACCTGCGTTGGATTTTCCCAAATAGAGCGAATACTTGTTTGCCAAGGAAATAATGGAGGGTTTATATATTGAGTTTGTACTACAAATGGCAAAACTAAACCTAACTTAACCTCAGCTAACTGGGCTTGACTATAGATTGTTACAGGCAGATAGATAGAAGTAAGAACTAATAGCACACTCGATATGACTATAGCAATGGAAACAAAGTGTTTCATAATCAATTTTTTTAAATGCTTAATCCCAATACTTGTTATTAAAATGATAGGTAATGGGTTTAAAAAAAGCACTCATTCTTAAATAATAATCTCAGAATTAACTGTTAATAAGGTTTGTTTTTTTTACTACATTGAATACGCTATTTATATTGTTTTAAAACAATAAATACATTTTTTTATAACAGCATATAAATATTTAGATTACTTAATTAGTATTTTTACTAATACTAATATTAGTTATCAAGTACATACCATACTTGGTTTACTAATTGCCTCCCAATGGTATTACAGGAAGACACTTAAGTAATGCTACATACTCCTCAAGCAAGAGTTTCTCTGTAATACACGGTACTATGATTGTAAGTACCAACAATACCGCTCATGATCGCACCTAGCTGAAAAAGGTGAGATGAAAAGCGGCTAACATTATCAACCTATTTTTAGATTCGACTAAGCTTTGATCCAAGCGGAGACTTTAGCACTATTAGAATGGCCACGCCTGTGCCAGCATTTGTCTACTTTTGCGGCAACAAAACTAGGGGCGATCGCATCTCGCAATCTCAAAATTCCAGCAAACCAGTCCGAAAGCAAGGATCTGTTAGCACAAACTATAGAAGTATACCAGCTAGAAAATCGCTTATCTAGGGGTTTGTCATTTGAAGGCATCCAAGATATTGGCGATGCTTTAGAACGCGCTGAACGCCAGGGAATTCTTGCAGGAGATGAACTACTGGCGATCGCTACTACTCTAAATGGCACTAGACAACTACGCCGTGTAATTGACAACCAGCCAGATGTTCCGGTACTAACTCAGTTAGTTGCTGAATTAAGAACTTATCCTGAATTAGAGCAAGAAATTCATCGCTGTATTGACGATCGCGGACAAGTAAGCGATCGCGCTAGTGTCACTTTGGCTAATATTCGTAACTCGCTGCGGCAATTACGAAATCAGATAACTCGGATACTCCAAAACATTTTACAGCGACAAGCAAATGCAGTTCAAGAACAGCTAATTACGCAAAGAAGCGATCGCTTTGTTATTCCTGTCAAAGCTCCTCAAAAAGATGCCATTCCGGGAATTGTCCATGATACGTCAAGTAGTGGAGCAACACTTTATGTAGAGCCAAATGCTGTTATTCCTCTAGGAAATCAGCTAAGGCAATTAGTCACAAAAGAGCAAGCAGAGGAAGAGGCAATTCGCCGCAATTTGACTCAGCAAGTAGCCGCAGTCAAACTCGATTTGGAGCATTTATTAGCGATCGCTACAACTTTAGATTTAGCTTGCACCCGCTCTCGCTATAGCTTCTGGCTGGAAGCTAATCCGCCTCGCTACATTGAGCGAACAGACGGCGAAATGATTACCCTACGCAATCTGCGTCATCCTCTCCTCGTATGGCAGCAAAAAAACGAACAAGGTCAGCCTGTAGTCCCAGTTGATCTGATTATTCAACCACAAATTCGGGTAGTGACAATTACTGGACCAAATACTGGAGGTAAAACTGTCACCCTGAAAACATTAGGCTTGGCAGCTTTAATGGCGAAGGTAGGTTTATTTGTTCCGGCTCGTGAACCTGTAGAAATACCTTGGTTTGACTCAGTGCTAGCTGATATTGGCGACGAGCAGTCACTAGAGCAAAGTTTATCAACTTTTTCTGGTCATATTCGCCGGATAAGTCGAATTTTAGCGGAAATGACTGACAATTCCCTCGTTCTACTAGATGAAGTAGGAGCAGGAACAGATCCAGTTGAAGGAAGTGCTTTAGCTCTAGCACTGCTGCAATACTTGGCTGACAATTCCCAATTAAGTATTGCTACAACTCACTTTGGCGAACTCAAAGCGCTGAAATACGAAAACGAGCGGTTTGAGAATGCCTCGGTAGAATTTGACGAGGAAAGCCTATCACCAACTTATCGGCTGCTGTGGGGGATTCCAGGGCGTTCTAATGCCCTAACAATTGCCCGTCGTCTAGGACTAAAACCAGAAGTTATTGACGCAGCTAAAACCAAAGTAGGTGGAGCAACAGACGATGTTAATCAAGTAATTGCAGGGCTAGAAGCACAACGTCGCCGTCAAGAAACTAAAGCATCTGAGGCGCAAGCTCTGTTGCAGCAGGCAGAGCGTTTATATAAAGAAGTGTCGCAAAAAGCAGCAGCTTTGAAAGAACGAGAACAAGGATTGCGACAGCAACAAGAACAAGCAGTACAAAGCGCGATCGCTCAGGCCAAAGGTGAAATTGCTGCTGTAATTCGTCGTTTGCAGCAAGGGCCAGTAACAGCGCAAAATGCCCAACAAGCAACAAATACTCTCCAACAAATTGCCGATCGCTCAATGCCTTCTGCACCACCAAAACTAAAAGTTGGTTTTCATCCCCACGTCGGCGATCGCGTCCGTATACCACGTTTAGGTCAAACGGCTGAGGTATTAAGCAATCCTGATGAAGATGGAGAACTAAGTGTTCGGTTTGGCTTAATGAAAATGACCGTGAACCTGCAAGACATTGAATCACTTGATGGTCAAAAACCGGAAGCAGTAGTCAAACCAAAACCAGCACCTCCTCCACCTGCGCCGCCGCCAGAACCAGCACCTGCGATTCGGACATCTCAAAATACAATTGATTTGCGTGGAAGTCGGGTTTCTGATGCGGAAAGAGTTTTAGATCAAGCGATCGCTGAAGCTCAAGGGCCACTGTGGATTATTCACGGTCATGGTACTGGGAAACTGCGGCAAGGAGTTCATGCCTTTTTGCAGCAACATCCTTCAGTTAACAACTACGAGCCAGCTGATCCGGCTGATGGTGGTACTGGTGTCACAGTTGCTTATGTTAAATAGAGCTTAAGAGTGAGTAGTGAGTAGTGAGTAGCAGGTGTAGCAGTTTCAGGGCTACTACTCTGGGATGGAAAAGAGCTGTAGTGAGTAGCAGGTGTAGCAGCCTAAAGTCTAATCAGAGATTACCTTGCTATAAAAAGCTTATCGATAAAAGGGTTAGCTTGTATACCCGCCCCATGCTTAAAAGCAGGGGCTTGCAACAAGGATGCCTTGTGTTTAACAGAGTGCCTCTCAACACAATTCTTTCTCCTTCTCTATGTCTTTATGCTAGGGCGCTACTACCATTACCTTCAGAGTAGTTTTTACTACTCACTACTCACGTTGTCACTACTTACTACTCACGTTGCGAGCTTCGATGATTTGAGATTTAATCCAAAAACGGTAAGCTGGTAGCTATTGTAAACAAATTCCAACGGTGGAAAGTCTGGTTTCAAAATGAGTAACCATTTAACTGATATCAGTCTGAGCCACTATTGTTAAAGTTATGCACTCTAGCGCCCACTCGCCCATCCCAACTCCCCAGTGGGAGGAGCTTAACCAAACCAAGCCCAACCCAGCCCAGTTAGACAATATTAAAACCCAGTTGGATTTAGTATTGTTAGCGCTAGAAGCTTTGGCAGGTATTGGTTCAGAAGCAATGTTGCAAGCGGCAACTGATTTGAATCTGGAGTCAAAAGTGCCAGATCGCGTGGCATTATGGCGACTTCGGCAGTCAAACCCACTACGCAAAGGTGAAGGAGGGCGAAAAAAGCTGGATGTGGAAGAAGCGCGATCGCTTGTTTTAATTAGCTGCTACCTTGCCAAACAGCACCAAGAACTAATTCGCCGCGCTGTTGCTTTATTAGAACAAGTGGCTCAAAACAACGGCGAACCTCATAAAGCCGCTTTGTTAGGAGATTATATGGATGCCTTCACTAACACTTACCAAGAGCGCATGGAGGAAGACGACCAGATATCGACAGATGTACTGGCTAACTTGGCTTTGAAACTCCTGATTGATTTGCTGTTTTATAGCGGCCCCAGCGGTCGTCGCCGCTTCTGGTTAGCGCTCCTAAACCGCTCAGAAAAGGAGACAGGGACTAGGGAATAAATAATAAATATACTTATCTCCCCTGCTCCCCTGCTCCCCTGCTCCCCTGCTCCCCTGCTCCCCCGCTCCCCCTGCCTTTCCTATGCCCCTGTCAAACTCGGTTCTACGCCGCTACACTCCACCCACTTGTACGCTGGAAATCGTATCTCGTAGCTCACCATTGTCCCGTTGGATGGGGCGCTCAGTGCTAAAGCAGCTACGGTTTGATATCCGGTTTGATGACCCGCGACTGCCAGAAGAACAACGAGTTAACATTCATGGCGATCGCGACCAACTCGAAACCCTCTCGGAAGTAGTCACAGCTTACGTCCAAGATTTACTCAATTCTTCACCTGACAGATTCAATGCTGTTTTTTCAGGAGGAACCACTTTATCTTCAGATAGCGTAGTTCCTGCTACCTCACAAGCAGTAGATTTAAATGTTAATGATTCTCCAACTTTATTACAACAACCATCCTCATTAGATGCTAGTTCTGCCCGTCTTGACGTACAGGAAACTCCCCCTGCGGATTTGACTCCTACCCGTCAGAGAATCTTTTTACAACCAGGCAAAGGACTAACCCATGACTTATTTTTGGGGTCACTGGCTACTGAGGAAACTGGGCCAGTTGTTCATCTAGGGGTGCTACAACTGTTTGACTTAGCAACTGCGCTTGATGAATATGCTACTGATGTAGTTGCCTTACCAATTGCCCCCACTAGGTCGTCAGAGCCTGCCGTACCTGCTTGGGCTGGCATTGCGGCTATGCTTGTGCTAGGGGTAGGTTTAACGACTATGGTACAAATTCTTAATCGCCCAAATTCTACGCAGCAAACAGCTACAACAACTGTTATTCCAGGTTCAAGTAGTAACAATTCAATTGCCCTTCAACCCTCGCCAACACCGCCGCTATCCTCTTTACAAACATTACCCCCAGCACCGCCACCAGGCTCTACTACCATCCCAGTGGTTCCTAATTCCATTCCCCCAATTAGTGTACCTGGGACAAACCCAGCCGTTCCTGGTGAACCAAGGGTGAATGTACCTCAATCAATTCCAATCAAGCCACTTCCGCGTCAAACACAGCAACAAATTGTCATTAACCCATCTCCCAGGCAGAACAGGGTGGCTATTACAGGAGACGCTGCTAAAACAAGCGCTGCGCGATCGCGTCAGCCTACTATAAGTATCTCGCCCAATTCCTCAGCCACTGCGCCTAATGTTATTCTCCCTAACTCAAGTCCTCAAATAAATCCTCGTAACCGTGACTTGGAAGCAGCTTTGTCTTTACCAAATCGTGCTGCTACCCCTCCACTCGCCGGATCAAATAATTCTCCAGCGCAACCAAGCTCTAATTCTGCGGACGCTACGCGATCGCCTAGCACCCCAACGAGTAATCAATCCAGACGCACCGCATCTAACACTATCCCCCAGGTACAACAAGCTAGAGCATACTTTAGTCGTCGCTGGCAGCCACCTGCAAGCTTAAAGGAAACTTTGGAGTATAGCTTAGTTCTAGATGTTGACGGCACTATTCAACGCATCGAACCGCTTGGACAAGCAGCAAGAACTTATATTGATGAAACTGGTATGCCTTTGATTGGTGAATCCTTTGTTTCTCCCAACACAAATGGTCAAACTCCTAGAATTCGAGTAGTTTTTGCCCCCAGTGGCAAAGTTCAAACTTTTTTAGAGGAGGACACAAAATAATTAGCAAAACTTTGGCATTAATGTGTTTTACAAGCGATCGCTGTGATCCGCATTAGTAATTTCTCCGCAAATTTCAACCTGAGAAAGTCCAGTTATTAAACTGGCAATTTTACTGAAGTAACTTAAGTAGCCAACCTATATCATGAACATTAGATTGGCTACCAAAATACTATCAGCGAATCAAAAGGGGAGCTATGCAAGAATCAGGTTCGCAAACACACAGCGCTGCATGGGTTTTTCAAGCTTGGGCTTCTTTTATTATTGCCATTTCTACTACAGGCATTGGTATTAGTTACCTACCTGTAAATAATTGGGTTAAAGCTTTTATGGGCATGGGTTTAGCTTTCTCGGTTGGCTCTACTTTTAGCGTTGCTAAAACAACAAGAGATATTCATGAAGCTAAAAAATTTGCTTATCGGCTGGAGGAAGCAAGAACCGAAAAGTTGCTAAAAGATCACAATCTTCTTAGTTAAAATATCCCCCTGAGTGATTTAAATAAAAAAGGGCTATACTAAGTAGCCCTTTTAAATATTAAGCAAAACCTAAGTTTTTAATAGGAGCTTTTTTGCGGGATAACTGTTTCTTTTTGCGCCGCCGATGAGCAGCAATAATAGCTTCCTCTACCGGATATCCAATCAGGGGGATAACCTGATACTGACGCTCTTCTTCGTGCTTTTTCACATCCGTATAATCAAGCCAATGGATGCAATCAACTGGACAAGTATCAATTGCTTCTTGGATTAATTCTTCTGAATCACCATCTTGGCGAACTACACGCGATCGCCCATAATCTGGTTCGATATAGAAGGTGTTACGAGCGACATGGGCGCAGTGTTTACAACCAATACAGGTTACTTCATCAACATACACACCTTTTTGACGCACTACACCACCCAATTCCGGCTCCAAACCAGAACGTTCAGGCGCATCCCGCAAGATCCCACCCAATTCTGGTTCTAGATGCGTTCGTGCAGCGTCTCCAGTTGAGCCTGGTTCTACTATCTGCTGTATCGGCGGCCCAAAATCAGACATCACGCACTCCAGCGCTGTACTAACAGCCGAATTGAACCGTCTTCATTTTTGTGTTGCTCAGTAACTTGAAATCCTTGCCGAGCAGTTTCGTTGATTACTGTGTGGTAAGCATAACGCTGCGTTACCTGCCTCAAAAACCCGTCAACTGACAAAGGTTGTTGCCAATATTGGAGATCAGCAACCATTTCGTACTCTTCGCCGTTCCAGCTAAAGCCTAGATCGTAACCGTTGTCCTGTTCTATAGTAATTTCGGCATTATGGGTTTGACCCCGATATCCTCGCACTGCTTTCGATCCAGGTTTCCAATCAATTCCTAAATCTGTAAGAGCAGCTTGCAAGGAGGCAAGATTACGGATTTGAGTTTTAATTTGACTAAAGTGTGACATAGTTGTGTGTGTGAATTAAGCTGAACTAAGTAAAAAGTTACCACTCACTAAACGTTGCTTGTGTAGTTGTAACCTTAGATTGCTGTATTACTGTATTAAAAAATTCTGAAGTTTGCTGATGGCTGACTACCTGACCTAGTTGAGCTTCGATTGCTGCGGTTACTTCCGCGCAGGTTGCGCCCACCATTCCCGTCACTTTTTCCTGCACTCGGCCATCTGGATAGATTACAAATTCTAGTGTTTCCATAGTTTTGACTATATTTTTACACTATTTCTACTAGAGATTGCTTGATCCTAGTAGACGCTGATGATTTTTTTACCACGTTGCCAGCTACTTAATAATGTTTCATCTATCGAATTATATATAGGCATAACTTAACAATATTTATTATTGAGTGAACGCTCACACCACTGTAATTGTTAGTTTCGCTTAACTTAACAGTAGCCGTCAAGTGTTCAGAGTTTAAAGTGAGTAGTGAACAGTGAAGAGAAAAGATAGAAAGAAGATGCCCAAAACAAAGAGTGAGTAGTGATAGTGCTGTGTGCCTTCACATACAATGCAAATTTAGAGCAAACCATATCCCTTTCATTGCTTACTACTCACTTTCCACTACTCACTTTCCACTGCTCACTTTCCACTGCTCACTACTCACTACTCACTTCAGTAAAGAAACAGGCAGGGAAGAACTTAGGATAATTAAAGTTCGTTCAATGTGAGTAATAGGCGATGAGTGCACAAGTCAGAGGTAATACCAACTCCTCAGTAGGTTCTTCCAAATATATAGCACCGATGCGCGTGGGGGTATTAGGTTTTGGCGGACTGGGGCAAGCCGCAGCTAGAATGCTTGTTGCTAAACAAGAGATGCTCTGGGTAGCAGCAGCCGATCTTAAGGGTTACGCCTACTCTGGGGAGGGGTTGAACTTAGATACCTGTCTAGCAGCATACCAGTCCCAAGGATCGCTGGGATATTTAGAGCCGGGCGGTATATTAACAAGCCGTAGCATTCAGGAATTAATTGCACAAGCAAGTTCCGTAGATGGTTATTTTCTAGCCTTGCCCAATTTGCCGAACACATTTATCGCCTCCGTAGCCCAGATGTTTATCAAATCGGGTTGGCGGGGTGTGCTAGTGGATGCAATAAAACGCACAAGTGCAGTTGAGCAGCTGCTGGTACTGAAGGAAGAACTAGCTGAGGCAGGAATTACGTATTTAACTGGCTGTGGAGCAACGCCAGGGTTGTTAACAGCAGGGGCAGCTATAGCGGCTCAGAGCTACGCTGAAGTTCATCAAGTCAAAATTACCTTTGGCGTGGGAATTGCCAACTGGGAGGCTTACAGAGCCACTATCAGAGAGGATATTGCTCACTTGCCCGGTTACAGTGTAGAGCGCGCTAGAGCAATGACGGATGCCGAAGTAGAAGCGTTGCTAGATCAGACTAACGGTGTGCTGACGTTGGAGAATATGGAACACGCCGACGATGTAATGTTGGAGCTAGCTGGGATTTGTTCACGCGATTGCGTTACAGTCGGTGGTGTTGTCGATACCCGCAACCCGAAAAAGCCCCTCAGTACCAATGTGCAGGTAACTGGTCGAACTTTTGAAGGAAAAATATCGACTCACACCTTTACTCTCGGCGATGAAACGAGCATGGCAGCAAATGTGTGTGGCCCTGCCTTTGGCTATCTCAAAGCTGGTGTGGCATTACAACGCCGAGGCATTTACGGTTTATTTACCGCCGCAGAAATTATGCCCCAATTTGTGAAGTAAGGGGTCAGGGATTAGGGATCAGGAAATACAAATATATCTCCTCTGCTCCTCCGCTCCCCAACACCTATCACCCATCACCTCATCACCCCATCTCCTCTAATCTCGTCCTCCGCTACCCAGTTGAGTGTTTGACTAACAAACGGTAGACAAGCGCCTTGCAAGCCGCGTTTAATTCGCTCTGGGGTTTCAGCAAAGACAACAAACAAAGGATAGATAGTATTAGCTCCCTCGCTGAACATATGTTGATAGCGGGGGGGCATTAGCCACTCGTAGTCTTTATCTAGCCAAACTTGAGTTTGTCGCCAGCGCCCTAATAAATCGGAAAAATCTTCCTGGGGGCGATGAATAAAGATAAAAATTTCGACTCCAGTTTTAATTTTCCACTCTGGATCACACATCAAAATTGCCACATCACAAGGAAGCCTTGTTGCTTCTGACCTTCCTGTACCGCGTTCTTTATCCGTAGGTGTAGGATGGCGCAGCCGCACAATAGGCAATGGCAGAGTGATCAGACTTTCGTCTGGACGGCGTAGACTGGGAATCATTTCTAGGTATGGTCGATATTGCCTAAGTAAAGCGATCGCAGCGCTACGATTGCTATACTCTGCCAAGCTAGCTTCGTAATCAGATTGTTTATCCGAATTCATTAGCAAATTACATATAATTTTTCAAAATGGTCTAATACCGTTCAATTAAACTAGCGGTACTTGTGAATTTTTATTGTGAATTTGTACTATTAGCCCAACGTTTCAAATACTTTAAACATCGGCAAATACATTGCTAGCAAAATTGTGCCAACCATCCCGCCTAGAACCACAATCATAATTGGTTCAATGATACTGGTAAGCGCTTTCACTGATTGCTCTACTTCATCCTCATAAAAATCAGCAACTTTCATCAACATTTGATCTAATTCACCCGTTTCCTCGCCAATACTAATCATCTGAATTGCCATCATCGGGAAAACATTTTCTTTTTGTAAGGCAATGCTGATCATTCCACCTTGTTGAATGTCTCGCCGCGATGCGTCTACAGCATTAGCAATTACCTGATTTCCTGCTGTATCCCGTACAATTTCTAAAGCAGTAAGAATCGGTACACCTGAACGAGTCAAAGAACCAAAAGTGCGGGTAAAACGAGCCACTGCTGATTTTTGAATTAAGTCACCGAACAAAGGCACTTTGAGGGAAAGACGGTCTATCACTTCTCGACCAGCATCAGTTTTGTAATACTGTCGGTAGGCAATACTACCACCAACAAATAAAACGATGGGAATAAGAATTCTCCAACTTCTTAATACTCCGCTTACCCATAATAAGAACTGTGTCAAGGCAGGCAATTCTGTTCCCAAATCTTGAAAAATTTTGGCAAAAATTGGAATTAGAAAAATAGTCATGCCAAGGAAAATAGCGACGGCTAAAAATCCCACAACCACAGGGTAAGATAATGCCGCTTTAATCTGGTTTTGTAGCCGCGCAACATCTTCTAACAACTTAGACAAGCGATTCATTACTTCGTCTAAGACACCACCAATTTCACCAGCCTCAACCATACTGACGTACAAATCATCAAAGCAATCAGGATGCTTCCGCATTGCTTCTGAAAGATTCACGCCTTGTTGGACATCGGAGCTAATTTCCAATAGAGCTTTTTTTAGTTTGCGGTTGGAAGACTGTTCAGCTAGCACACCCAAACTTCTGACAATCGCTACCCCTGCATTGATTAAAACTGCGAATTGACGCGAAAAAATAGCTTTATCTTTAACCGAGACGCTTGTTAGAGAGGTCTGAATTTCCTCAAAGTTAAATTTGCCCAAGTTAAATTCTTGTGCTGGTTTAATTTCTTGAATGAAAAGACCTCGCTCTCTTAAAGTTGAACGTGCCTCCTTGGGAGAGGCGGCAACAATTTTTTCTTTTTTAGCGTTTCCTTTCGCATCTCGAACACTGGCAACATAGGTAGGCATAGCTCACATTTATCTAGTAGAAGGTGATGAAGTGATGGGGGGAATCGAGTTTTTGCTAGCAACTAAGCACTTAATTTATTCTCCCTATTTCCCCACAAAAGTTGCACTTGTAACGAGGTAATCCTCACTTATCTCTTTACATAAGTGCCAGTGTTGACACCTGCGGCGGCTGGTGGTGTTCCGCCGGCAATAAGGCGCTGTAGTTCATCTACTTTAGATGACTTGGACATCGCGGCTTCCAGAGAAATAGTTCCCGCTTTGTACATATCCGCTAAAACCTTTTCCAAAGTTTGCATCCCCAATTTACCGCCAGTTTGAATTGCTGAGTAAATTTGAGAAGTTTTACCTTCGCGAATTAAGTTAGAAATCGCTGGAGTAATGACCATAATTTCCTGAGCCATAACGCGACCAAACTCATTTGGTTTCGGATTTTTCTTAGGTACAAGAGTTTGGCTAAAAACGGCAATTAAAGAGTTAGAAAGTTGAACTCTTACCTGAGTTTGGCGTTCAGCCGGAAAAACGTCGATCATCCGGTCAACTGTTTGAGACGCTGAACTGGTGTGTAGAGTACCGAATACTAAGTGACCCGTTTCCGCCGCCGAGATTGCTAGAGCAATCGTTTCTAGGTCACGCATTTCTCCTACAAGGATAATATCAGGGTCCTCCCGCAGTGCGCCTTTCAAGGCATTTGCAAAACTTTTAGTGTCCTCGCCCAATTGACGCTGGTGGATCAAGCTTTTGATCGGTTCGTAGACAAATTCAATCGGGTCTTCTACGGTCAAAATGTGTTCAGCGCGTGTGCGATTGATCAGATCGATCATCGCAGCTAAGGTAGTTGTTTTCCCAGAACCTGTCGGTCCAGTCACTAAAATCAATCCTCTGGGCTTTTCTGACATTTCGCGTACTACATTTGGTAGCCCGAGTTGCTCAAAGTTAGGAATCTTAGAACTCAAAGCCCTTAAGCAAGCAGCGTAGGTTCCACGATCTTTGTAGACATTAACGCGGAAGCGAGCCAATCCCTTAACTCCGTAAGAGCAATCTAATTCCCAGTTCTGCTCTAAGGTCTTACGCTGTGTATTGTTGAGCATACTAAAAATCAAGCGCTGACACTGCTCGGCAGATAGTGGTTCTTCACCAATGGGGGTGAGATAACCACTGATCCGGAAATAAGGAGGTAAACCAGCCGATAAGTGCAAATCTGAGCCGCCCATCTCAATTAGCTGCTCCATCAAGTCTTCAATCATGAATTCCATGTTTTTATATCCTGTGAAGTAGTGTTGAATTTAAAAGTTAACAATCAAGAGTAAATGCTGAATTCTGTCTTTTGGCTTGGATTTCTTGTGTTTTAGCCTTCAATCTTGAAAACGAGGTGTCATGCAGTATGGGCATTCTAGCCACTCTAGTTTTAGTTCAGCATTACAACTGCGGCATTCTAGAGAAGTTTTACGTTTTGCTTGCAACTCTGCTTCCAGACCAGAATCAGTGAATGTCACTCGTTCGACTTCTTCTAGGGTTGTGCTACCTTGACGCACTAAGTCAAGGCTGTAAGCCAACAACGTCTTCATTCCTTCTTCGACAGCCACTTCCTTGATGCGTTCGGTAGGTGCGCCTTCCCCGATTAAAGTTTGCAGGCGTTGAGTGATTCGCATTACTTCGTAAACACCGCAACGTCCTTTGTAACCAATGCCATTACATACTGAACAAAGTTGATTACTGGCTCTTGCAGCTGTAATTTCTTCTGGTTGTAGGGCGTTAGCTTTGTATAAAGTGATTTCCACATCTTGGGAACTTGAAAAACCAAATCGAGCCAGTTCCGTAGAAGTGGGGGTATAGGGGATGCGACAAGAGGCGCAAACACGCCTTACTAGGCGCTGGGCGACAACGCCAAGCAATGCACCAGACACCATGAATGGTTCTACGCCCATTTCATCTAAGCGCGCGATCGCACCTGCGGCATCATTAGTATGCAGCGAAGTTAATACCAAGTGTCCCGTTAGCGCTGCCTCAATCGCTGTTTTAGCCGTTTCTTTATCCCGCGTCTCACCTACTAGAATCACATCCGGATCTTGGCGCAAGAAGGAGCGGAGAATCGAGGCAAAATCCATTCCTTTATCCCGAATCACCTGCACCTGAGTAATACCAGGCAACGAGTATTCAATTGGATCTTCGGCTGTACTAATATTCACCCCTGGCAGGTTACGTTCTGCCAAAATTGAGTACAAAGTCGTTGATTTACCAGAACCCGTTGGCCCTGTAACTAAAAGCAGTCCAAACGGACGGCTGGCCATGTCTCTGACAATCTGCAATGTTTCTGGTTCGCCGATTAACTTATCTAAGCCGAGTTGGGTAGACGAGTTGTCCAAAATCCGCATGACGATTTTCTCCCCATAGCGGCTAGGCAACGTACTAACGCGGAAATCTACCTTACGTCCATCAAATACTCGCCGAATCCGACCATCTTGAGGCATTCGCCGTTCCGCAATGTCCAGTTCAGCAATAATTTTGAAACGGGCTGTTACAGCTGGAATAATTTGCTTCGGCAAAGGCTCGAAAGCTTGGCGTAGAATGCCATCTTTGCGAAAACGAATCCGCAAATACTCTTCTTGGGGTTCAATGTGAATATCTGAAACATTTTCTTGTAAACCCTTGACGAGAATTTTATTTACAAGCGCAATTACAGGTGCTGCTTCTGCATTTTGGACAGCAGCACCCAAATCTGCCTCCATCTCATCAGGTGCATCTTTCAAGTCAAAGCCTTCTATGTCTGACTTGACATCAACAGATTTTTGATATTCTATTTGCTTTTGGCGTTCAACTTGTTGATCTAGGTAGGTTGAAAGCAGTTGCTGAAAGTCTTGTGGGGTAACTACGATGCGTTGCAACCCCAAGCCGCGAGGTCGCAAAATTCGATTTAAATTGTCTTGAGCATCTAGATTGTCTGGCTCAACCATTGCCACTAAAACCGAGGGTGGCTGAGTATCGTTTTGCGATAGTGGGATTAAGTTATAACGACGACAAATATCAATAGGAATCAGGCTCTCAATCAGGCTACTAACTTGAGCAAGATCAACTTCGTTAATTTCGGGATCGAGGAATTCAATACCATAGATAATTTTAAGTTCAAAAAGTTGCTGTTTTTTGTAATGCCTGAGCAACTCAGGTGGTAGCTGTCGCCCTGTTAAGGATTCTAAAACTTGAGTTAGGGTTTTTTTAGATTTGCGGCTTTCGCTTAAAGCCTGCTGCATCTGTTCGTTGTTGACGTATCCAGACTCAATTACCTTATTGCCAAAAGGTGAAAAGTCATTTTTAATAATCAGCGCCCGTCGCTGTGATGAGGAGTAAGTCATGAGTGCTGCTAAAAGTTTCTACATCCAGTATTCCCAGAACGCTAGGGCAAAATTGCTATAGAACTAAATAAAATAGCAGCTGGATGAATTAATGAGGATCGGGATATAAAGAGGTAGGGAGAAGACTGAATATTTTATAATCTCTTATTTCATTGCCCCATCTATCATTGACGAAGTTATCACCCCTGGATCTGCGCCAAAATAGGATCTTGGTTTTGCCATCAACTGTCGGATTGGTGCATCCTAGAAGAGATGCCCAAATTAAATAAGTATTCAAGCGCAGTTATCAAGCATCTAGAATTGGTGCATATAATGGTTGACGAGGAAAAGCATAAGAGAGAACACAGCAGAGCCAAAAGGTGACACCGATTAGAGGTACGCCCAATGATGAACGAGGGAACAGCGCAAACGATGAATCTGAACGATAACTCCCAGACAAATGCTCAAATAGTAGATGAAGCAAATCAACCCAATACTGCTGCGGTTGATGAATCCGTTGCAACTGCTCCTTTAGCAGAAGGTGATTACCAAACAGCTTTGTTAGAAATGAGGGCGCAAGTTGAATCGCTAAAAACTCAAGTAGAAGAGCGAACTACACAATATATGCGGATTGCGGCGGATTTTGATAATTTCCGCAAGCGCAGCCAAAAAGAAAAAGAAGACTTAGAACAGCAAGTAAAGCGGACTACGATTACCGAGTTACTGCCGATTGTTGATAATTTTGAGAGAGCGCGATCGCATCTCAAACCGCAAAGCGACGCTGAAATGGCTATCCATAAAAGCTACCAAGGTGTTTACAAGCAATTGGTTGATTGCTTGAAGCGTCTGGGAGTCTCGCCTATGCGTCCTGAAGGTAAAGAGTTTGATCCAAATCTGCACGAAGCAGTCATGCGGCAGCCTACAGATGAACAACCTGAAGGCACAGTATTAGAAGAATTAGTCCGGGGATACTTTCTAGGCGATCGCGTCCTGCGTCACGCTTTAGTTAAAGTTGCAGCAGCTCCTGAATCCGGGACAATTGTAGAGGAAAATCCGCCAAGCGCAGAAACTTAAGAATTTCTGGCTGCCTTCCTTGGTTTTAATCCGATATCTATCGCATCATATCCTTTCACAACTGTAATACCGCGCTAAGTATGGGAAAAGTCATTGGCATCGACTTAGGTACAACCAATAGTTGTGTTGCCATCTTAGAGGGTGGTAAACCGATGGTTATCCCCAATTGCGAAGGCGGGCGGACAACTCCGAGTGTCTTAGGATTCGGTAAGGGAAATCATGTTGTCGGTCAATCAGCGAAGCGACAAGCCGTGACCAATGCCGAAAACACAGTTTACAGTATCAAACGTTTTATTGGTCGTCGCTGGGATGATACTCAAGTAGAATGCGATCGCGTACCTTACGAATGTGTCAAAGGTCGAGATGATACTGTAGATGTCCAAATTCGTGCAGTTACCTACACTCCTCAAGAAATCTCCGCCATGATTCTGCAAAAGCTCAAACAAGATGCAGAGAGCTTTTTGGGTGAAAGCATTGCTCAGGCAGTAATCACAGTGCCAGCGTATTTCACAGATGCACAAAGACAGGCAACCAAAGACGCTGGCACTATTGCCGGACTCGAAGTGCTGCGGATTATCAATGAGCCGACTGCGGCTGCTCTTGCTTACGGGTTGGATAAACAAGACCAAGAGCAGGAAATCCTAGTATTTGACCTGGGAGGCGGGACGTTTGATGTATCTATTTTGCAGCTTGGAGGTGGAGTATTTGAAGTTAAAGCTACTGCTGGTGACAACAACCTTGGTGGCGATGATTTTGATAACTGTGTCCTCCGGTGGATGATTACGCTCTTTCAAGAGCAAGAGAAAATCGACCTTTCTTCAGATACAATGGCTCTCCAGCGTGTGCGAGAAGCAGCTGAAAAAGCAAAAATAGAACTTTCCAGTATGGGTACTACGTCGATCAACTTGCCTTTTATTACGGCTGATCAAACTGGGCCAAAACATCTGGAAATGGAACTTACTAGGGCTAAATTTGAAGAATTGGTGAGTCACTTGTTTGAAAGAACTATTCAACCGATGACTCAAGCTTTGAAAGACTCTGGTTTGAAACCGACGGATATCGACAGAATCATCTTAGTCGGAGGGTCAACCCGAATTCCTGCTGTTCAAAATGCAGTGCAGAAGTTTTTTGGTGGCAAAACTGCGGAGCGCTCAGTAAATCCAGATGAAGCAGTAGCATTAGGAGCCGCTATTCAAGGCGGAGTGCTGGGTGGTGAAGTTGAAAATCTCTTGCTGTTGGATGTGACACCACTATCGCTGGGAATTGAAACTTTAGGAGAAGTATTCACTAAAGTTATTGAGCGCAATACGACGATTCCGACTAGCAAGTCCCAAGAGTTTTCTACGGCAACTGACGGGCAAACTTCTGTAGAAATTCACGTCCTCCAAGGCGAACGAGCCATGTCTAGGGATAACAAAAGTTTGGGTAAATTTCTCTTGGCGGGAATTCCACCAGCCCCGCGTGGTGTACCTCAAATTGAAGTCAGTTTTGAAATTGATGTCAATGGTATTCTCAAGGTGTTAGCTCAAGACAAAGGTACAGGTCGAGAACAAAGTATTCGGATTACAAATACAGGGGGATTGAGTGCGGCAGAAGTGGAACAGATGCGACAAGAAGCAGAAATCTATGCCGAGCAAGACAAAAAGCGGATTGAACTGATTGAATTAAAAAACCAAGCAGATCCTTTGTTTGATAGTTATGAATCCAATTTAAAAGATAATGGAGAATTGATTAGCGATCGCTTCAAAAGTGAATCGAAAGAAAAACTAGAGGAACTCCTTGCCGCGTTCAAAGATCCGACGATGACTGTAGAAGCGGTAAAAGAAAAGCTGGATAATTTTCGACAAGTGCTGTTTGCGATTGGTACAGACCTATACAAGCAAGCTAGTCCTGAAGTCGAGCTATCAGAGAGTTATATTGCCGATGAAACAACATTAGAGGAAGATAACACGGTAACGACCGATTATGAGGCGATCGAATAATAGCTGTACAGCAGAATGCAGAATTGAAATTGTAGAATATAGAAAAATTTGATTAATGTTCATTCTTCATTAATGAAGCTGAAGTCTGACAGATAAAAGTTAATTTTAACCCCTACCCTCGAACCAAGCAGCGCTCTATGGCCCGTGATTACTACGAAATGCTGGGTGTGTCTCGTGATGCAGACAAAGAAGAAATTAAGATTGCATACCGTCGTTTAGCCCGGAAGTATCACCCTGACGTAAACAAAGAACCTGGAGCCGAAGAACGCTTTAAGGAAATTAGCCGCGCTTACGAAGTGCTTTCAGAACCAGAAATCCGCGCTCGTTATGACCGCTTTGGCGAAGCTGGCGTAGCTGCTGGTGCTGGCGCTGGCTTCCAGGATATGGGCGATATGGGCGGTTTTGCCGATATCTTTGAGAGCTTCTTTAGTGGCTTTGCTGGTGGAATGGGAAGCCAAACGCGCTCTAGGCGTAATGGGCCCGTTCGGGGTGATGACCTGCGGCTAGATTTGAAATTAGACTTTCGGGAAGCTGTATTTGGCGGCGAAAAAGAAATCCGCATTTCTCACCTAGAAACTTGTGAAGTTTGTAGCGGTTCTGGTGCAAAGCCAGGAACTCGGCCTCGTACCTGCTCAACTTGCAGTGGTTCCGGTCAAGTGCGCCGCGCCACCCGAACACCTTTTGGGAGTTTTACTCAAGTATCCGCTTGTCCTACTTGTAATGGGACAGGACAGATGATTGAGGACAAGTGTGAGACTTGCGAAGGCAACGGTGTACGTCAAGTAACGAAAAAGCTGAAAATTACTATTCCGGCTGGGGTAGATAACGGTACACGCTTGCGAATTTCTAGCGAAGGAGATGCTGGCCAAAGAAGTGGTCCTTCGGGAGATTTGTATGTTTACTTATTTGTTAATGAAGATGCTGAATTTCAACGGGATGGAATCAATGTCTTGTCGGAAATCAAAATTAGTTACCTACAAGCAATTTTAGGCGATCGCATCGAGGTAAATACTGTCGATGGGCCGGTGGAGCATACAATTCCAGCCGGAACGCAGCCCAATACTGTGATGACTTTAGAAAATCGCGGCGTACCACGTCTAGGGAACCCGGTAAGCAGGGGAGATCACTTACTTACGGTGTTAGTCGAAATTCCGACAAAGCTCACTGGTGAAGAACGCGAATTGCTGGGAAACTTGGCTAAAATTAAGGGTGAACGCACTGGTAAAGGTGGTATAGAAGGATTCTTGGGAAATCTGTTTCACAAATGAGTAACCCGTCTGTATTGACTCCCGATGCCCAACTAGATTTGCGGGGTACTCCCTGTCCAATTAATTTTGTCCGAACTAAACTGCGTCTAGAACAAATGCCACAGGGAGCATTGTTAGAAGTATGGCTAGATCCAGGAGAGCCAATAGATTCGGTTCCTGATAGCTTGACAATGGCAGGGTATAAAGTTGAACAAATTGAGGACTGCGCTGGCTATTTTGCACTTTTAGTCCGACGTTCTGTTGCGACTGCATGAGTTCCGACCAGTCGCAAGAGACACCGCTAGTTGGTACGGTAGTAGCAGTACAGGCGAATTACTATCAAGTGCGGTTAGATACAGCAAGACATGATCCCCCCTTGTCCCCCCTTTCTAAGGGGGGTAAGCAAGCCGCAGGAGGTAACTCCTCTTTGTTTTTGCTGTGTACTCGGCGATCGCGCTTAAAAAAGATTGGGCAACAGGTAATGGTAGGCGATCGCGTTGTAGTTGAAGCTGATTGGGCCGGGGGTAGAGGTGCGATCGCCGATGTACTACCTCGCCAAACCGAGATGGATCGTCCGCCAGTTGCCAATGCCCAGCAAATTCTCTTAGTTTTTGCATTCGTTGAACCAAGTCTCGATCCATTTCAACTGAGTCACTTTTTAGTTAAAGCAGAGTCTACGCAATTAGACGTTCGTTTGTGCTTGAATAAAAGCGATTTATTAACTACTGAACAACTGAATCAGTGGCGCGATCGCCTGAATAACTGGGGCTACCAACCTTTATTTATCAGTGTTCGAGTCGGCATGGGTATCGACGAAATTAGTCGCCAGCTAAACAACAAAATTACAGTGATTGCTGGTCCTTCTGGTGTCGGCAAATCAAGTTTGATTAATCAACTGATCCCGACGGCTAATCTGCGGGTAGGTGCAGTTTCTGGTAAACTCGGTCGGGGTCGCCATACTACCCGTCACGTTGAACTTTTTGAATTGCCTACTGGGGGGCTAATGGCAGATACCCCCGGCTTTAACCAGCCTGATTTAGACTGTAGCCCGGAAGAGTTAGTTTATTATTTCCCAGAGGCACGACAGAGGTTAGCTGTTGCTAGATGTCAGTTTAGCGATTGTATGCACCGAGAGGAGCCGAACTGTGCTGTGCGCGGAGAATGGGAGCGGTACGAGCATTACTTAGGGTTTCTAGAAGATGCGATCGCTCGTCAACAGCACCTGAACCAACAAGCAGATCCCGAATCCAACTTCAAGCTGAAAACCAAAGGTAAAGGTCAAAATCAATACGAACCGAAGTTGGAAACTAAAAAATATCGCCGAACTTCGCGGCGTAGTCAACAACAAGCGCTTCAACAGTTGTATCAAGACGGTGAAGAATCTTGATCGCGTTCTAAAATTAAGAAATATTACTCATAGTTGAGGCTGTCATGGCTCCTAAAGTTGAAATCTACACTTGGAGATATTGCCCGTATTGCATCCGAGCCAAGGAATTACTAAAAAGCAAGGACGTTGATTTCATCGAATACAGCATTGATGGAGATGAGGCTGCACGCTCAAAAATGGCTCAACGCTCAAACGGAAGACGCTCTGTACCGCAGATTTTCATCAACGATCAGCATATTGGTGGCTGTGACGATCTCCACGAACTGGACTGGCAAGGTAAGCTTGATCAGTTCCTGACTTCTACTAACGGAGTGTAACTCCTTGACACTAAAACTAGCTTTTATCATTGATCCCCTCTCTCTGCTTGATCCAGGTCACGATACAAGTGTGGCTTTAATGGAAGCCGCACAAAATCTTGGTCATGAAGTTTGGGTGACGGGGGCTAACTTGTTGAGTGTGGTGGAAGGTAAAGCTTGGGCTGGATTAGAACGACTGGAACTCAAACCCGTGCAGCTAGTAGAGGGGCGATGGGTGGCGGACTCTGTTTGGTATCAGCTAGGCTCACGTACCTTTGCACCTTTAGAGGAGATGGACGCAGTGTTTATGCGGACAGATCCGCCCGTATCAACTCCTTATCTTTATGCAACCTACATTTTGGACTACATCGACTCAAATAAAACCCTGGTAGTCAACAATCCCCAAGGGCTGAGGGCGGCAAATGAGAAAATGTATGCCCTGCAATTTACAAAAGTAGTTCCAGAAACGATTGTCACAGCAGATAAACAAGTTATCCGCCAATTTGTTGAATCAAAAGGGGCAGCTATTTTAAAGCCATTAGGCAATAAAGCTGGGGAAGGAATTTTATATCTAGAACCAAGCGATCGCAATTTCAACTCCATAGTCGAACTTAGTACACTTCAAGGGCGTGTGCCGATTATGGTTCAGACGTACTTACCAGCCGCTAAGGAGGGAGATAAGCGAATTATCCTACTAGATGGTGAACCGATTGGTGCTGTTAATCGAGTTTCTACAGGTAGTGAATTTCGTAATAACATGGCAGCTGGCGGTACGGTAGCTAAAACTGAAATTACTCCCCAAGAACAGATAATTTGTGCCGAAGTAGCTCAAAAACTCCAAAAAGACGGCTTATATTTTGTAGGTATTGACGTTATTGGCGGCTACCTGACCGAAATCAACGTTACCAGTCCTACTGGAATTCGGGAAATAGATCGCCTAGAAGATACGCGATTGGGCGAACAGGTAATTGAATGGGTGGAAAAGAAGAGATAGGGAGCAGGGGAGATGGGGAGCATTCTTAGCAGGGGAACGGAGGAGCAGGGGAGATGAGGAGATGGGGATTTATATTTATATTCCCGCCTCTAGCCTCTAGCCTAAGCGCCTCTCAATCAACGCTGGGGCCGCCGCCGTTGCAGAAAATCAGGAATATCTAAGCCTCCTGGCTTGTCTTTGGGTTCAAACGCGGGTGGGGGAGGCGGTAGCGGTTCGCTGGGTTGAGGTTTAGTTACTGTTCGTGTAGGGGGCGGTGGAGGGGGTGGGGTTTCGCCTGTAAATCCTGTCGCAATGACGGTAATTCTGATCTCACCTTGGAGCCGCTCATCAATCACTGCACCAAAAATAATATTGGCGTTGGGATCAACTACTTCATAGATTGTTTCTGCTGCTGTATTCACTTCATGCAGAGTAAGATCGTGGCCACCAGTGATATTAAAAACAACGCCTCTAGCTCCTTCAATTGAAGACTCTAGTAAAGGTGAAGAAATAGCGGCGATCGCGGCTTCTCTGGCGCGGGATTTGCCAGAACCAATGCCGATCCCCATTAACGCTGATCCAGCATCTGCCATAATCGCTCGGACATCAGCAAAGTCAACGTTCACCAAACCTGGGATCGTAATAATATCGGAAATGCCTTGCACGCCTTGACGCAAAATGTCGTCTGCAACTCTAAAAGCTTCTTGCACTGGCGTTTGTTCAGAAATCACCGCCAGTAGTTTATCGTTTGGGATCACAATCAGGGTATCTACTCGGCTTTGCAGTCCTTCAATCCCTTGATCTGCTTGACTGGTGCGCCGTCGTCCCTCAAAGATAAATGGACGAGTCACCACACCAACTGTTAAAGCGCCCATTTCTTTAGCTATTTCTGCCACAATTGGTGCTGCGCCAGTGCCTGTGCCACCTCCCATGCCAGCAGTAATAAAAACGAGATCCGCATTGTCTAAAGCTGCGGCAATTTCGTCACGTGATTCCTCAGCTGCTTTTTGACCAATAGCAGGATTTCCGCCTGCTCCCAGTCCTCGCGTTAGCTTTTGACCAATTTGTAACCGCTTTAAGGCAGATGTATGAGTTAAAGCTTGGGCATCGGTGTTAATTGACCAAAATTCAACACCAGTTACATCACTTGCGATCATTCGGTTAACGGCATTACCACCACCACCGCCGACACCAATTACTTTAATGTTGGCAACTCGGCCCGGAACAATGTCGTCCATGCGGTTATATTCTTCGGGAATTCCTTTAGAATCGTAATTCTGCCCGAAATGAAGTCCAGAGTTATTAAAAGGATTATTTGAATTTACTGTTATTGAAAGCCCTTGCTGCCCTGGAGATTGGGAGTTATTATCGCCAAGCCTTGATTTATTAATAAATGTCATTGGTAATCAGGAAGGATATATAAACGACTTTTTTATGGGGGATTCGGCTAAGAGTCTACTATAGTTTGTCGCTCTCAAGGTTCGCCTTTTACGAGAGCGTTACCTTAGTAGTCACCAATAGAATCAACAAATCTTTGCTGACGTTTCTCAAGCAATACGAGACAACTTATTGCCAACAACTGCTTTAAGGACATTCCACAGCCAAAATCGTTCCGTAGTTGCACAAATTTTTTGCTAATGATGTGGTTAACCAATTTCACTATTTAGAATTTTTATCAACTACAGAGGCATTGAGCTTCGAGTACCGATTGGATAGATTGCGATCGCGCTTTAAGCGCTGCGATCGCAATCTCAATAGTGGTAGTTTAAACGGACTTTACTTTTCCAGTTTTTACCTTAAAGAGCGGATAAACTCTCGAATCACGTCCGTTTTAGTTCGTTTAGACTTCTTGCAGTATTGAGCCAGTATGTTCATCTCTGCTTCTGGAAGCCTTATACTTAGGTGACTTTCTGACATTGATGCTGCAATATGCGCTACTACAAGAACTTACGCTAGCTTTCTTTTGTCTCCAAGAGTAATTCTACTGAAAATTTTGCTTCAGCTTTTTACCTCAGCAAAAAAAATCAGTGAATATTCGGTGGTACAAACTCCAGACTTATAGTATACTTAAATATCATTTTTGTCATTACCATAAATAATAATTAATAAGCTTGAAGTTTGACTTGGAAACCTCAAGGTGATTTATAAACTACCTCCAGCAACTTCAGAAAACTTTTAGCAAAACTTAAAAGGCTTACAACCCTGAGGTTAAGGCAACTTGAATAGGTAGCTTTAGTTGTGAAAATTAGCGGCGGATAGCGATGGGAATTAATAGCGGCACACTACGCCAATAGTCAAAACAATTTACCAGTTGCTTAAAAATGAGCTTTTTGAGCAACAATTTTGTAAATATGACATTAAAGTTGAGCTTATTACGTATCAGGCTTAACCGTTTCTTTGACCTATTTCATTTGTACTGAAGGATTTTCAGGATTTTTGAGATCAATGTAGGCAATTTGACTAGAATTTACCTGTGTGGGAAGTCGTCGCATTTGATCGAGGACTTTGAGTTGAGTAGTCAACTGAGAACTGTAAGGGCCAAGGTGTACAAGTCCTAAGTCAGTTGTCAAGATTATATTGGCTGAATCTTGGCAATCAATTTCACTTACTTTAACGGGGCTACGACTCACTGCTTGATAAAGTTGAGGCCAGTAAGAGCGATACTGGTCTAGGGGACCAATTATTTTAAGATTGGGTAATTTCAGCCTACCGTCTTGAGGTGCATAACTTTGAATTGGAATCAATACACCAGTTGCATCTAGCAATCCCAGTAATGGTTTTGAAGTTGGGGTGGAACTATTTTGGGTAAACTTGGTTAGGGCTAACGCCACTGGTACTCGTTCCTTAACTTGAACAATTATTTCGGGAGGAAAAAGCTGGCGGGTGACAGTTACATCAGCAATAGTAGGCTGTGATTCTATAGCACGTGCGATCGCATCCGGTTGAATTCGCAGCAATGACTGAGGATAGGAAATTGGTATAAATGACTTAATTGCCTGCTTAGAAAGCAATTGATTCCCCTCAATTATAACTTGGTTGGATTCGCGCAACACCCAAATTGGTCGAGTTATTGCCCAGACTAAACCACCAGCCAAACCTATGACAGCTAAGGTTCGCCAAATAGCCTGAAACATTTTAATGCGTCTTTTTGTACGCAACATTTTACGTCGTTGGGTCAACTTTGACCGAGAAACTGATCCAATGCTGGACATCCTAACTCATTAGTAGCAGTAATATAAAGTAGTTAGCTTTCTTACTTCAATTTACATTGTTTTTTAAGATACATAATTACTATCATATATTTTGTTCAAATTTCAAATATATGATTAAGATAATATGGTTATATTTTTTAATTTTAATTATTAATTTAGTGTTAATTATTTATTTGAGAATACTTTATTTAAACGTTTCAAAACCAGGTAAAAAATGTATTTAATAGTAATTAAAGTAACTTGCTTTTCAATATAATAATATAAAATTTAATAGTATAAGATATCAAATAATTTTACTAAGAATCAGACAAATAATAAGCGTTTTAGGTTTTGTAAAATTATAAAATAATAGGACTATTGATCTATAAAAATAACCTATAAAAATGTAAAATACATAGCTAAAAATTGCCTAGTAATATATTACTTTACAAAATTTTTAGAAAATAACTATTACTGAAAAAAATGTAAGCGAAACAATAATATAAAATTGACTATAAATATCTTCTACAAATGTAGACGTTAATCATTGACGCAGGTAAGGAAAATAAAGATGGCTAACATTATCAAACAGCCATGCGATGAAGGAGTTATTCGTTCTACACCATGCAATAATGCCTGCGCTAAAAATGTTAGACCTTGGGTACTAGCGGCGACAATCTTAGGCTCAAGCATGGCTATGATTGATGGCACTGTTGTGAATGTGGCGCTGCCAACGTTGCAAAAAACGCTTTCGGCAACGGTTATTGATGTGCAGTGGATTGTGGAATCGTATGCCTTATTTCTCGCTGCCTTAATTCTAGTAGGCGGCTCGTTGGGCGATCGCTTTGGACGGCGGCGGATCTTTACCTATGGTGTTGCCTTATTTGCCCTTGCCTCTATCTGGTGCGGTCTATCACCAAATGTAAATCAATTGATTATCGCCCGCGCAGTTCAAGGAATCGGCGGCGCATTGCTAGTTCCTGGTAGTTTAGCAATTATCAGCGCCTCGTTTAGCGGGGAACAGCGAGGACGAGCGATCGGTACTTGGTCAGGCTTTACAGCAATTACCTCGGCATTAGGTCCCGTTTTGGGTGGCTGGCTAGTTGAAAATGCGTCTTGGCGCTGGATCTTTTTTCTGAATGTTCCACTAGCAGTAATCGTACTTGGTATTTTATTCTGGCGTGTCCCAGAAAGCCGCGACCGCGAAAATTCAGGCAAGCTTGACTGGTGGGGAGCGTTACTGGCAACTTTAGGTTTAGGGGCGATCGTCTACGGACTGATCGAATCGTCTAACTTGGGATTAACTCATCCTTTGGTAATTAGCAACCTTGTACTTAGCGCACTAATTTTGAGTGCGTTTATTTTTGTAGAAGCTAATACCCGCAAGCCAATGATGCCGCTAACTTTGTTTCGATCGCGTACTTTTAGCGGCGCAAACTTACTAACGCTGCTGTTGTACTCAGCGTTGGGTGGGATGTTTTTCTTTTTCCCGTTTAATTTGATTCAGGTACAGGGGTACTCGGCGACGGCTGCTGGCGCTGCGTTCCTACCTTTTATTTTGATTATGTTTGTGCTTTCGCGGTGGTCTGGAGGATTGGTGAGTCGCTATGGGGCAAAATTACCATTAACACTTGGCCCAGTTATTGCCGCGATTGGGTTTGGCTTATTTGCTGTTCCCTCAATTGGCGGTAGTTACTGGACAACCTTTTTTCCGGCAATTGTAGTGCTGGGTGTCGGAATGGCGACGACAGTTGCGCCGTTGACGACAACGGTAATGGGTGCGGTTAAAGTGAGTCAAGCGGGAATTGCATCGGGGATTAATAACGCTGTTTCGCGCACAGCTGGATTGCTGGCGATCGCTTTATTTAGTATCGTTGCCCTAAATACCTTCAATCGCAGCCTCGATCAGCGCATAGCAAACCTAGAAATACCACTGCAAGTGCTAAAACTGCTTAACAAAGAGCGGACTAAACTAGCTGGTGCAGAAGTTCCGGCTGGAGTTAGTACCGAAGTAAGTGAAATACTAAAAAGTGCGATCGCACACTCATTTTTAGACAGTTTTCGGTTAATTATATTTATTGCTGTTGGATTGGCATTGTTGAGCGCGATCGTTGCTTTTTTAACTATTAAAAAGCGTCCCATAACATAGCGCGATTACAAGCTACAGCAGTTCTCAGTTGGGTGAAACATAGCAACAGCAATGGGTAAACCAGCCAATAATATCTTGAGGAGTCACCGCAGCGAGAGCATCTGTGATTGCCTGGTCTAACTGTGTATAAGTTCTT